>NZ_JALJRH010000010.1:0-103089 GCF_024519775.1 Micrococcus sp. Mcc28
GTGGTCCTGAATGCTGTGATCGCATGGTCAAAACGATTGTCAGACATGCCCTAGGCGGTGCCCCCCCGGACCCGGCCCGGCCCCGCGCCCCTGCTCCCCGGCCGGCCTCACCCGGGCCGGCCCACCGCCTTGAGGTACCCGGAGAACCCGCCGGGGGTCCGCCCCTCCAGGCGGGACGAGGTGAGCACGCGGGTGGTGTCGGTGGCGATCACGCGCACCCGGCGGCCGTCACCGCCGTCGCGCTCCCCCGCCAGGGCCCGCACGGCCTCGGCCAGGCCGACGTCCTCGTGCTCGGCCACCGGCGGGAACCCGCCCACGGCCTCGTACAGCGACCACGGCAGTCCCAGGTTGGCCCCGTGCACGTGCGGGTGCCCCTCCTCGTGCCGGTAGCCGCGGAGCCAGGCCTGCCGCAGCGGCCCCTGGTGCACGTCCACCGTGCCCAGCACGAGCACCTCGTCGCGGCCGGCGGCCACGGTCTGCGCCAGCAGCCAGTCGGCGGGGACGCGGCTGTCCGCGTCGGTGGAGGCGAGCCAGAGGCGCTCGGCCGGCACGTCGGGGAACAGCGCGCGGGCCCGGCAGGCGCCCTCGAGGCGGGCCCGCCCGACGCCGGCCTGCCCGGCGGTCGGCTCCCCCAGTTCGAGGACGTGGATGCGCGGGTCGGCGGCGCGGGCCTCGAGGGCGGCGGCCACCGTGGCGTCCTCGCAGCGGTCCGCGGCGACCACGACCGCGGCCGTGCCCTGCGCGTGGTGCTCCTCCCAGCGGTCCAGGGCGGCGGTGAGGGCCGCGAGCGCGGCCGGCAGCCGCTCCTGTTCGTCCTTGGCGGGCACCACGACGACGGCATGGGTCGCGGCGGCGGCCCGCACGTGGAGGCTGATCCGGAAGTCGTCCTCCACAAGCTCGGTGCGCAGCCGCCAGCGCGGGTCGGCTGCGACGCGCGCGTGCACGGCGTCCCCGTCCAGCGGCCAGCCCTCGATGGGGTGGCGCCAGTGGCACAGCAGCAGCTCGCCGCCGGGGGCGAGCGCGGCGTCGGCGTCGTCGATCAGCGCGTCGAGCTCCTCGGGCTGCAGGAAGTAGCCGATCTCGGAGGCGATCACGAGGTCCGCGCCGGCGACGTCGGCCGGCCAGTCCGCGGGCAGCACGGCTCGGCGCACCTCGGCGTGCGGCGCGCCGGCCAGCCGGGCGGCGGCGCGCTCGACGGCGGTGGAGGACGCCTCGAGGCCGACCACGCGGTCCGCGCGCGCGGCCACGTCCGCGGTGAGCACGCCGATGGACGCGCCCGCCTCCACCACGGTCCCGTAGCGGGGCCGGGGCAGGGCGGCGAGGGTGAGCGCCCGTTTGCGGGCCTCGTACGACGAGCTGAGGTAGCGCCACGGGTCCTCCTGGGCCCGATAGAGCCGGTCGAAGACGGCGGCGGCCCGGTTGGCGTCGGCGTCGTCGGGGCCGGAGACGCGGTGGGCCTCGAACGGGCGCTCGTGGTGGGCGAGCACGACGGGGCCGAGGATCGCCTCGTCGCCGGGCGCGTCGGAGAGGGGCCGGACCTGGGAGGCGTGCGCGTCGAGGGCGGCACGGCGGGCGGCCCGGTCGTCGTCGGTGAGCGGCAGCCGTCGGTAGCGGCGGGCGGGCAGGTCGGCCGGGTCGGCCCAGTGCCAGAACCAGATGGGGAAGGCGTAGAGCGGCAGGTCGCACTCGCCCGCGACCGCGCCGACGGCGCGGCCGACGGCCTCGTGGTCCGCGTGGCCGTCGCCGGGGTCGTGGGAGGCGAGCACGGCGGGGCCGGGGTGGGCGTCGAGGGCCGCGGCGACGGCGTCGCGCACGGCGTCCTCGTGCTCGGCCACGCCGGAGTCGGGCAGGGCCAGGGATGCCCAGGTCAGCCGGTCCCGCGCCGGGGAGCCGGGGCCCGCGGAGGCGGGCAGGCCGGCGGCGAGGGCGTCGAGGGCGTGCTCCATCTCGTCCCGGCGCAGCCGGACCAGGTCCTCGGGCGTGTGCGTGGGCGAGTGCGGGTGGGAGGCCTCGCCGGCGGTGGCGACCAGCACGTGCACGCGTGCCCCGCCGCGCAGGGCGGAGCGGATCAGGCCGGTGGCGGCGAGGGTCTCGTCGTCCGGGTGCGCCACGGCCAGGAGCAGCAGCGTCTGCGCGTCCCAGACGGGCAGGCGCAGCTCCGGCAGCTCGCCGACGCCGCCCTCGGCCCAGGCCGCCTCGGACGTGCCGTCGTCGGTGTGGGAGAAGCTCACCACGTCCAGCCGCCGTCGGTCTCGCCGGTCAGGAGCGCGGCGCCCAGCCGGGCGTCGTCGCGGTGTCCGTGGTGCTGGCGCAGGTAGACCTGCAGGTCGGCGACGGCGCGGGCGTGCGCGGCGCTGCCGGTGAGCGGGCCGGGGCCGGTGGCCTGCCCGACGACGTCCATCACCTCGGTGCACAGCTGCGCCACGGTGCCGCGGATCCGGTCGGCCTCGACCATGCCGCGGCCGTGGTCCAGGCGGCCGGCGTCCACGTCGTCGGCGGCACGGGCGAGCAGGGCGGCCATCGCATGGAGCAGCCGGTCGACGCGGCCGAGCGCCGCCTGGCCGATCTGGTCCGGGCCCGGTCCGCGGCCCTCGGCCTCGGCGGCCGCGCGGGCGGCGGTGGCGTTCCGCAGGGTGCGGGCGATGCCGACGGCGCCGCCGAACCACACCGCCGCCACGCCGATGCCGCCCCACGCGAAGCCGGGCCGGCGCAGGTACCACTCGGCGCCGCCGACGGCACTGCCGGGGACGGCGTCGAAGGCCAGGCCCACCGTGCGGATCGGGGCGAGGCCGAGCGCGGGCCAGGCCGAGTCGGTCTCGGCCACGCCGGGGTGGGACAGGTCCACGAGCACGGCGCGGCGGGTGCCGTCCGCCTCCCGGCCGGTCACGACGGCGGCCGCGCACCGGTCCGCGAGCGAGCACCACGGCTTCTCGCCGTCGAGCAGCCAGGCGGTGTCGGGGCCGTCCGGGGCGGGGCGGAGGGCCGGGGTGCGGCCGCCGGACTCGGAGGCGTAGACGCCGAGCAGCCCGGCCGGGGCGGGGACGCCGGCCTGGGACAGGATCGAGAGCGCGTCCAGATGGGGCTCGAGCACGCGGGCGGCCGAGAGGTCCTGCGCGGCGACGGAGGCGAGCAGCTCCCACTGCTCCCGGGTGCGCCCCGCGCCGGTCAGCGGCAGGTCGAGCGGGGCGGCGTCTTCGCCGGACGCGGCACCGGACGCCGCACGGAGCAGCCCGACCATCGCGTCGACGTCGCCGCCGCAGGCCGCGGCGGCCGCGAGGAGGGCCTGCTCGGCCGGGCGGTCCACGGCTCCACCCGGGACGAGACGGACGGGCTCGGGCTGGGCCATGGGTGGGGACCTCCTCGTCGACGGCGCCCGGGCCGGTGCGCCCCGGGGTCGAGGATTCACCGTAGTCAGCACGGGCACGGCGGGGAATGGCCGGTGCGCCGGGGGCGAAGCAGCCCGCTCTTTCTTGACATGTTCCAGAGAACCGGATGGGATCGACTGGCATGGAGACCACGACGCGGGATGAGGACGAGCGCACGCTGCTGCGCGGCGTCGGCCTGCGCGTGACCCGGCCCCGCCTGGCGGTGCTGACCGCCCTCGCCGACCACCCCCACGCGGACGCGTCCACCGTGCTGACCGCCGTGCGTCGGGCCCTGCCCGGCACCTCGCACCAGGCCGTCTACGACTGCCTCCACGCGCTCACCGAGGCCGGGCTCGTGCGCTCCCTGCAGCCCGCCGGCTCCCCGGCCCGCTACGAGATCTGCACGGGCGACAACCACCACCACCTCGTGTGCCGCGGCTGCGGCACGGTCGTGGACGTGCCGTGCCGCACCGGCTCCGCCCCGTGCCTCGACGCCCCCGAGGACCACGGCTTCGCGGTCGACGAGGCCGAGGTCTACTACTGGGGGCTGTGCTCCGGCTGCCGGGAGTGACCGCCGGCGTCGTCCCGCTGGGCCGCGCGTCTTCCCCCGTCCGCCCGCCCGTGCCAAGGTGAGGCACATGACCGAGAACACCGCCGCCCTGCCCGCCGCCGAGCGTCCCGGCACCCCCGCCCTGCCGCAGGACCTCATCGACGTCGACGCCCTCCTGGAGGCGTACCGCACCGGTCACCCGGACGTGACGGACCCGACGCAGAAGGTCGTGTTCGGCACCTCCGGCCACCGCGGCTCCGCGTTCACGACCTCGTTCAACGACGACCACATCGCCGCCATCACGCAGGCCGTGGTCGAGTACCGCGCGCACCACGGGATCACGGGGCCGGTCCTCGTCGGCAAGGACACGCACGCCCTGTCCGGGCCCGCGCAGGACACCGCCGTCGAGGTGCTGCTCGGCAACGACGTCGAGGTGCTCGTCGACTCCCGCGGCGGCTACACGCCCACCCCCGCCGTGTCCCACGCGATCCTGCACCTGAACGCCGGGCGCGAGCTGTCGCCGTCGGGCTTCGCGGTGGACGGGGACAACGCCGGCCTCGTGGACGGCCTCGTGATCACCCCCTCGCACAACCCGCCCGCGGACGGCGGCTTCAAGTACAACCCGCCCCACGGCGGCCCCGCGGACACCGAGGCGACCACGTGGATCGCCGACCGCGCCAACGAGCTGCTCGCCGGCGGGCTGGCGGGCGTGCACCGGGTGGCGGACGCCGACGTCGCCGGCCACGCGAAGCTGGGCAGCTTCGACTTCCTGGACCGGTACGTGTCCGATCTGCCGCAGGTGATCGACGTGGAGGCGATCCGCGAGGCGGGCGTGCGCATCGGCGCCGACCCCATGGGCGGGGCGTCCGTGGCGTACTGGGGCGAGATCGCCGACCGCCACGGGCTGGATCTGACCGTGGTGAACCCGGAGGTGGACCCGCGGTTCGGGTTCATGACCCTGGACTGGGACGGCAAGATCCGCATGGACTGCTCGTCGCCGAACGCGATGGCCTCGCTGATCGAGCGGATGACCCCGGACGCGGACGGGCAGGCGCCCTTCGACGTCGCCACCGGCAACGACGCCGACGCGGACCGGCACGGGATCGTCACCCCCGACGGCGGGCTGATGAACCCGAACCACTACCTCGCCGTGGCCATCGACTACCTGTATCGCCACCGCGAGCGGTGGCCCCAGAGCGCGGGCGTGGGCAAGACCCTGGTGAGCTCCTCGATGATCGACCGCGTGGCCGGGGACCTGGGCCGCGAGCTCGTGGAGGTGCCGGTGGGCTTCAAGTGGTTCGTGCCGGGCCTGCTGACGGGCACCGGTGTGTTCGGCGGCGAGGAGTCCGCGGGCGCGTCCTTCGTGCAGTTCGACGGCAGCCCGTGGTCCACGGACAAGGATGGGCTGCTGCTGTGCCTGCTGGCTGCGGAGATCATCGCCGTGACGGGCCAGTCCCCGTCCGAGCGGTACCGCGACCTCGTGGCCCTGCACGGCGACCCGGCGTACGCGCGCATCGACGCCCCCGCGACCGCCGAGCAGAAGGCGAAGCTGAAGACCCTCTCCCCCGACGACGTCCCCGTGACCGAGCTGGCCGGCGAGACCATCCTCGCGACGCTGACCAACGCCCCGGGCAACGACGCCCCGATCGGCGGGCTCAAGGTGGTGACGCAGCACGCGTGGTTCGCGGCGCGGCCCTCCGGCACCGAGGACGTCTACAAGATCTACGCGGAGTCCTTCCGCGGCCCCGAGCACCTGACGCAGGTGCAGGCGGAGGCGCAGCGGCTGGTGGACGCGGTCATCGGCTGACCCCCGCCCCATCTCCCCTCCCCCCGTCCGCTTTCGTTCGGGAAACGGCGGCGTGTCGCACCGCTTTCGTTCGGGAAACAGCGGGGCGCGTGCGCCGTTTCCCGAACGAAAACGCCGTGGCGCCCGTCGGGGCGGCACCAGCGGCCGGAGGACGACGACGGCGCCCCGCCCTGCCGCCGCACAGGGCCGCTCGGTAGCGTGGCCGGCATGAGCACGCAGCCCCCCGGCCTGACCACCGACTCCCCCGACTCCCCCGCCGACGATCCGGTCCGCGAGCCGTTGCCCACCGAGGCCCTGCCGATCGCGCCGGCCGGGCCCCGACCCGAGGAGCCGCGGGCCGCCGTCGAGCGGCTGCGCGCCGCCGCCCGCTCCCGCGCCGCCCACCCGCGCGCGGTGCGGGTGCGCCAGCTCAAGGGCCTGAAGCGGATGCTGACCGAGCACGCGGACCGGTTCGTCGCGGCGCTCGGCACGGACCTGGGCAAGCCGGCCACCGAGGCGCTGATCACGGAGATCGTCTCGGTGCGCTCCGAGGTGGACCACGCGCTGCTGCACCTGACCGACTGGATGGAGCCGCGGCCCGTGAAGCTGCCGCTGGCCCTGCGGCCCGCGAGCGCGGAGGTCAGGCCGCGGCCCAAGGGTCTCGTGCTGGTCATCGGCGCGTGGAACTACCCGGTGCAGCTCGCGCTCGCCCCGGTCGTGGGTGCGCTGGCGGCCGGCAACACGGTGGTGCTCAGCCCGTCGGAGAAGGCCCCGGCCACGGCGGCGGCGCTGCGGGAGCTGGTGCCGCAGTACCTGGACTCCGCGCTGGTCTCCGTGGTGGCGGGCGGCAAGGAGTGCAACACCGCGCTGCTGGCGGAGCCGTGGGACCACATCCTCTACACCGGCGGGGAGCGCGTGGGCCGGATCGTCTACGAGGCGGCGGCGAAGACCCTCTCCCCCGTGACGCTCGAGCTGGGCGGCAAGTCGCCGGCGGTGGTGACGCCGTCGCGGAACACGGGAGCGATGGCCCGCCGCATCGCGTGGGCGAAGTTCACCAACGCGGGCCAGACGTGCGTGGCCCCGGACTACGTGCTGGCCGTCGGCGAGGCCGCGCTGCGCCAGGTGACCGCCGAGCTCCCCGCAACCCTGCGCGAGTTCTACGGCGACGACCCCCGCGCGTCGAAGGACTACGGCCGGCTCATCTCCGCCGAGCACGCGGAGCGGCTGCGGGAGATGCTCCAGACGGACCTCGACGCCGGCGCCGAGCTGCTCGTCGGCGGCGACGTGGATGTGGCAGGACGGTACATGGCGCCGACCGTGGTGACGGGCGTGCGGCCCGACGGCGCGCTCATGCAGGAGGAGCTGTTCGGCCCGATCCTGCCCGTGCTGACCGTGGACACCTTCCAGGACGCCCTGGACTTCATCGCGGAGCGCCCGCACCCGCTGGCCGCCTACCTCTTCACGGACCGGCCGAGCTACCACCGCGCGTTCGACGACCAGGTGCAGGCCGGCGGCCTCGGCTACGACGTCGGCCTGCTGCACGCCGGCATCGCGACGCTGCCGTTCGGCGGGATCGGCGCGTCCGGGATGGGCGCGTACCACGGCATCCACGGGTTCGAGACGTTCTCCCACCTGCGCCCGTCCATCACGAAGTCGGACCAGGTGGACACGCTCAAGACCGCGTACCCGCCGTACGGGCGGATGAAGCGGGCGCTGCTGCCGAAGATGCTCTGAGGGGGCGGGGATCAGCGCTGCGGCCAGAAGCCGCGTCGGGCGTAGACCTCAGCGAGGACGTCGGCGCGGTCGGTCATGACGCCGTCGACGCCGAGGTCGAGCAGGCGCTCGATCTCCGCGGGCTCGTCCACGACCCACACGTGCACCGGCAGGCCCGCCGCGTGGCACCGCCGCACGAAGTCGGCGGTGGCCACGGGCACGCGGCCGTGCCGGACGGGCACCTGCACGCAGTCGACGTCGAGGGCGCACCGGCGCAGCCAGCGGGTCAGTCCCAGCGGGCCCAGCGTCACGAGCGCCGCGATGGCGGCCGCCCCGCCCGACGTCGCCACCCGCTCCGGCCCGTACGCCCGCTCGGGGTGGCCGAGGCGGGCGAGGGCGCGCCGGAAGAGGCGGCGCCGCGAGTCGTGGAACGAGGCGACGAGCACGCGGTCCCACGCGCCGTGCTCGGCGAGGATGCGGGCCAGGGCCGGGGCCGACGCGCGGTCCTTGAGGTCCACGTTGAGGCGCGCCTCGGGGAGCGCCGTGAGCAGTTCGGTGAAGCGCAGCAGCGGCTCCCCGCCGACCGTGACGTCCGCCAGCCGCTCCCACGTGTGGTCGCGCAGCCGGCCGCGGCCCGTGCTGACGCGGTCCAGGGTCTCGTCGTGGAACACGACGAGCTCGCCGTCCGCCGTGGTGCGCACGTCCAGCTCGAGGTAGGTGAATCCGGCGGCGTGGGCGTCCACGAACGCGGCCAGGGAGTTCTCCCGGTCGACGGCGGCGCCCCGGTGGGCGAACCCCAGCGGGTGGCCGCGACGGGCGGGGACGGAGTCGGTGAGGTAGGCGGGGGCGGGACGGGGCGAGGTCGGACGCACGGGATCACCGTAGCGGGACGGGCGGTGGGGTACTCACTGCCGCAGCCGGGAACGCGAGAGGTCGGAATGAGCGTCAGATCCGCCCTCATTCCGACCTCTCGCGTGACCGGAGGGGCCGAAGCGCCCGCCCTCAGTCCTCGACCGGGAGCTCCAGCATGGGACGGTGCTCGTAGAAGGTCTGCAGCACCACGATGGTCCGGGTGGACACCGACGCCGTCTGTCGGATCTCCGTCACGAGGGCCTCGAGCTCGCGCGGTGAGCCCACGCGCACGAAGAGCATGTACGCGGCGTCGCCGGCCACGGAGTGGCACGCCTCGATCGCCGCGATGGACTCGAGGAGCTCGGGGGCGTCGTCGGGCTGGCGCGGGTCCAGCGGGCTGATCTCGATGAACGCGGAGAGCGGCCTGCCCACGGCCTCGGGGTCGAGCAGCGCACGGTAGCCCGTGATGACGCCCGTGCTCTCGAGCCGGCGCAGGCGCGCCTGCACGGCGGAGGTCGAGAGGCCGACCCGCTCGGAGAGCTGGGCGAGCGTGGCGCGCGGGTCATGGGAGACGGCGGCCGCAAGCCGCCCGTCGACAGGGTCGTCCATGCGCCGCACGCTATCAGCCGGCCCCGGCCGCCGGGTTGACAGCCCCATGCCCTCATGGAACCCTTCCGGCAAGTGATCCGCATCACCGGATATTTTCCGGCGATTCGACCTCAGGAAGGTTCCATGTCCACCACTCTGCAGCCCGCCCGGACCGACGGCGTTGCCTCGGAGGCCCCGGCCGACGCGCGCACCGTCGAGACCCACCCGGCCTGGCTCCGCCTCAAGGCCGCCGCCACCGCCCTGCAGCCTCTGCAGGTCAAGGACGGCTCCATCCCGGACCCGGCGGACCACGCCGCCGCGCGCGAGCACGTGGAGACCATCGTCGCCGCCGTCGAGGAGCTCGCCCCGCTCTTCCCGCACGACGCCGCCTACCTCGCCGCCCTGCCCCGCGACTTCGCGCGCTGGGCTGACGGCGGCTTCGCCGAACCCGACTTCCTGGACTCCCTCGTCGCCTTCCAGCCGCAGGAGCACCGCGTCGACGGCGTCCGGCACCTCATGGTCTTCCCGATGTACACGCAGAACGGCTCCCCCGACCGGCACGTGGAGGCCCTGATCGTCGAGACCATCTGGCCCGAGTTCATCGCCGAGCTCGAGGCCGGCGACTATGGCAACCGCCTCTTCGTCTCCCTGCGCCTGATCGACTTCACCCCCGGCTACGACACGAACTCGGCGGTGCTCTTCCCCGAGACCGTGGCCATGCGCGAGATCCCCACCTTCACGTGGGGCGCCATCTTCCAGGACCGCGAGGCCGCCCGCTTCCGTCGGGTCGTCACCGCCGCCGCCGAGGTCACCCAGCTCGAGCTCCCGGCCGAGCTCGCCGAACTGCTCTCCAGCCAGGAGCTCGCCGAGGGCACCTTCGTGATGTGGGACCTCATCCACGACCGCACGCACATGCGCGGCGACCTGCCCTTCGACCCGTTCATGATCAAGCAGCGCATGCCCTTCTTCCTCTACACGCTCGAGGAGATGCGCTGCGACATGACCGCCTTCCGCGAGTGCGTGGCGATCGAGCGCCGCCTCACGGCGCGCGCCGCCGCCGGCGAGCAGCTCACCGCGCTCGAGGAGCAGACCCGCCGCCACGCCGGGCTCGTGCAGCACGCCGTCCTCTTCGACCGGGTCTTCCGCTTCGCCCTCACCGGCTCCCGCGTCCGCAACTACGACGGCCTCGGCGGCCAGCTGCTCTTCGCCTGGCTGCACCGCAAGGACGTGATCCAGTGGCGCGACGTCGAGCTCAGCGTGGACTGGGACCGGCTCGCCGACGCCGTCGTCGAGCTGGGCGACGCCATCGACACGCTCTACTGGGAGTCCATCGACCGCCCCAAGACCGTGCACTGGCTCCAGGCCTACGAGCTCGTCGCCTCCGTGGTCACCCCGCACCCGGCCTCCGTGTGGGCGCAGGGCCTGCCGCGCGAGGTGCTCGCCGGCCCACCCAAGGGCTACACCGACCTCGTGCTCGACGACGAGTTCCCGCTGTCCATGTTCTTCGAGGCCCTCGAGAAGAAGATGCGCGGCGTCATCGAGTCCACCGCCGGGATCCGCGGCACGGACGCCTGACCCGTGGCCGCCCTGACCGACCGCGCCGTCCTGATCGCGGGCGCCACGAGCGCCTCGGGCCGGGCCGCCGCCCGCACCCTCCTCGACGCCGGCGCGCACGTCGTCGCGACCGGGCGCGACGCCGCGAAGCTCGCCCCCCTCGCCGAACTCGGCGCCGAGACCGCGGCCCTGGACCTCACGGACGAGACCGCCGTCCGCGGCCTCGTCGAGGACCTGCACGCCCGCGGCACCCGGATCGACGGCCTGCTCCACCTGGTGGGCGGCTGGCGCGGCGGCGGGGGCCTCGCCGGCCAGACCGAGGAGGACTACCGCGCCCTCGAGGCCTCGTTCACGGCGCTGCGGCACGTGAGCCGGGCCCTCGACGACGACCTGCGGGCCTCGTCCGCCGGTCGCCTCGCGATCGTCTCGTCCACGGCGGTGACCCGGCCGCTCGCCGGCGGTGCGAACTACGCCGCGGTGAAGGCGGCGAGCGAGGCATGGACCCGCGCGGTGGCGCAGGGCTGGGCCAAGGCCGCCCGGGACGCGGGGACCCCGCTGCGCTCGGCGGCCGTCGTGTTCCGCGTGACCTCCCTCGCCGGGCTCGAGGCACGGCTGGCCGAGGAGTACACGCGACTGTGGGAGGCTGAGGCGGGCGCGCTGAACGACGCCGTCCTCACGCTCCAGGAGAAGGGAACGGACTGACATGCAGAGGATCCACGATCCGCAGGAGCGGGGCTTCGCCTCGGACAACTACTCCGGCGTCCACCCGGAGGTGCTCGCGGCGATCGCCGAGGCCAACGGGGGCCACCAGGTCGCCTACGGCGAGGACGTGTACACGGCCCGCCTCCAGGAGGTCGTGGCCCAGCACTTCGGCGAGGACGCCACCGTGTGGCCGATGTTCAACGGCACCGGGGCGAACGTCGTCGGGCTCCAGGCCATGCTGCCCCGCTGGGGCGCGGTGATCTGCGCGGACACCGCGCACATCCACGTGGACGAGGGCGGCGCGCCCGAGAAGTCCGCCGGCATCAAGCTGCTGCCCGTGGCCACCGACGACGGCAAGCTCACCCCCGAGCTGATCGCCGCCGAGGCCTGGGGCTGGGGTGACGAGCACCGCGCCCAGCCCCTGGTCGTCTACCTCACCCAGTCCACCGAGCTCGGCACGGTCTACACCCCGGACGAGGTCAAGGCCATCACGGACTACGCCCACGAGCACGGGATGCGCGTCTACATGGACGGCGCCCGCATCGCCAATGCCGCGGCCTCCCTGGGCCTGCCGCTGCGCGCCTTCACCACCGACGTCGGCGTGGACGTGCTCTCCCTCGGCGGCACCAAGAACGGGGCGCTGCTGGCCGAGGCCGTCGTCGTGCTCGACCCGGACGCCGCGGACGGCCTCGTGTACCTGCGCAAGAACCAGATGCAGCTGGCCTCGAAGATGCGCTTCATCTCGGCGCAGCTGCTCGCCCTGTTCGACGGCGACCTGTACCTGCGCTCCGCCCGCCACGCCAACGCCATGGCCGCCCGGCTGCGCGCCGGCATCGAGGCGGGGGTCGCCGACGGCTCGCTGGCCGGCGTCGAGTTCACGCAGGCCACGGACGCCAACGCCGTGTTCGCCGTCCTGCCCGAGGGCGTGGCCGACCGGCTGCGCGCCCGCTTCCGGTTCTACGACTGGGACGCGGCGCGCCGCGAGGTGCGCTGGGTGTGCGGCTTCGACACGACCGAGGAGGACGTGGACGCGTTCACGGCGGCGCTGCGCGCCGAACTCGTCCCCGCCGTCTGACGGACGCGCCCGGCCGGGATACCCTTCTACCACCGTGCAGCAGGGTGGGACGCCGCGGCCTTCGACGCGCGTCCGACCGCTCCTCCACCGAAAGGCCACCGTGGACACCAGCGCACCCCGGACGTCCCCGTCGACGCCGCGCGCCTCCGCCGCCCACGCCACCCATGAGGGCGGCTCCCTGCAACGCACCCTCAAGTCCCGGCACCTGACGATGATCGCGATGGGCGGCGCCATCGGCACGGGCCTGTTCGTGGCCTCGGGCAACACCATCGCGACCGCCGGCCCCGGTGGCGCCCTCGTGGCCTATGTGGCCATCGGCTTCATGGTGTTCCTGCTGATGCAGTCGCTCGGCGAGATGTCCACGTACCTGCCGGTCTCCGGCGCGTTCGAGGAGTACTCGACCCGCTTCGTGAGCCCCTCGTTCGGCTTCGCCATCGGCTGGAACTACTGGTACAACTGGGCGATCACGGTGGCCGCCGAGCTCGTCGCGGCGGCCCTGATCATGCGGTACTGGCTCCCGGACGTGCCCTCGTGGATCTGGTCCGCGATCTTCCTCGCGCTGCTCTTCGGCCTCAACGCCCTCTCCACGCGCGCCTACGGCGAGAGCGAGTTCTGGTTCTCGCTCATCAAGGTCGCCACGGTGGTGATCTTCCTGGTGCTCGGCGTCCTGATGATCGTCGGCATCCTCGGCGGCTCCTCCCCCGGCTTCCACAACTGGACGGACGGCGAGGCCCCCTTCGTGGGCGGCGGCGCCGGCATCCTGGCGATCTTCATGGTGGCCGGCTTCTCCTTCCAGGGCACCGAGCTGGTCGGCGTGGCCGCGGGCGAGGCCGAGGACCCGGAGAAGAACGTGCCCAAGGCGATCCGCACCGTGTTCGTGCGCATCCTGCTCTTCTACGTCGGCGCGATCACCGTCGTCGGCTTCCTCATCCCCTACACCAGCCCCCACCTGCTGGGCAGCGACGTCGAGGACATCTCGATCTCCCCGTTCACGCTCGTCTTCGAGAACGCGGGCGTGCTCGCCGCCGCCTCCGTGATGAACGCCGTGATCCTCACGGCCATCCTCTCCGCGGGCAACTCGGGCCTGTACGCCTCCACCCGCATGCTCTGGGCCCTGGCCGACTCCGGCAAGGCCCCGCGCTTCCTGGCGAAGGTGAACCGGCGCGGCGTGCCCATGAACGCCCTCTACGCCACCACCGCGGTGGGCGCGGCGTGCTTCCTGACCACGTTCATCGGGGACGGCGCCGCCTACGTGTGGCTCGTCTCCGCCTCGGGCCTGGCCGGGTTCATCGTGTGGATGGGCATCGCCTGGAGCCACTACCGGTTCCGGCGGGCCTACGTCGCGCAGGGCCACGACCCGAAGGACCTGCCCTACCGCGCCTTCCTGTTCCCCCTGGGCCCGATCGTCGCGCTGGTCATGTGCGCCGTCGTGATCCTCGGCCAGAACTACCAGGCGTTCATGGGCGACGTGGACCTCGTGGCCGTGGCCAGCGCGTACATCGGCCTGCCCCTGTTCCTCGCGCTGTGGCTCGGCCACAAGCTCGTCACCGGCTCGAAGCCGGTCCGCTACGAGGACGCCGACCTCACCCGCGTCCTGGACTGAGTCCCCCACCTCGGAGGTCGCCGTGCCCGCCCCCTCCTCCCACGCTCCCGCCGCCACCCACACCGCCCGGGGCCGCCTGGTCTGGGTGGACGTCGCGCGCGGCCTGGCCCTGGTCGCGATGATGGTCGCCCACACGGCGCCCGCCGGCGGCCCGGGTGGGGTGCTCCACCTCTCCGAGCACCTCACCGCGCCCCTGTTCGCGGCGCTCGTGGGCGTGGGCGCGCGCCTCGAGGCGGAGTGGCTGGGCCGTGGCCGGGCCGTGCCCCGCGCGCTTGTGCGGGCGGCCGCCCTGTGCGGGGCGGCGTGGCTGACCGGGCTCTTCGGGGCGGCCGTCGTGAACGTGCTGGCGCACCTGGCTGTGCTCACGGTGCTCATGGCACTGCTGGCCGCCCTCCCCCTCGCCGCGCACCTCGTGCTCGCCGTCCTGGCCGGCGGAGGCGGCCTCCTGCTCGCCGCCACACCGACGGCCGACGTCGTCGACCGGCTCGTCCCCGCCGCGCAGGCGCTCGGGCTGAGCCGCGCGACGCTGACCCCGTGGGTCTCCGCGTTCCTCACGGACGGCCCGTACCGCCTCCCCCTGTTCCTCGCGTGGGCGCTGCTGGGGGCGGTGCTGGTCGCCACCGTCCACGGCACGACGACGGCGGCCCCGGCCCGGAGCGCACGGCTCACGGGACTCGCCTGGGCGGCCGGGGGGATCGCGCTGGCCGGCGTCGTGCTCGCCCTGTCCCGGACACGGACCGGCGCCGCCCCCGTGCCCTACACGGCGACCCCGGCGGAGGCCCTGCTGGACACGGGCCTCGTGCTGATCGTGCTCGGCGGGTGCGCGGCCCTGGCGCCGCGGTGGGCCGGGCTGCTGGCCGTGCCCGGCGCGATGACGCTGTCCGTGTACGTGGCGCACCTGTGGTACCTCGGCTGGGTGCGGGGGCTCGGACCCGGGCCGTGGCGCAGCGCCACGGGCACGGACGACACGTGGTTCAACCTGGCCGTGCTGGTGGCCGGCGCGCTGCTGCTGCCGCTGCTGTGGCGGGCCGTCGTGCGTATCGGCCCGTTCCGCGCGGGGCCGCTGGAGGGCGTCGTCCGCCTGCTGACGGCCCCGTTCGACCGCGCGCGCTGACCGACGTCCACCCCAGCGGGTAGCCTCGAGAGCGTGAGCGAGCGAACCACCTACCTGCTGATCGACGGCGAGAACATCGACGCCACCCTCGGCACGTCCATCCTGCAGCGGCGCCCCCAGCCCGACGAGCGGCCACGCTGGAAGCGCCTGCTCGGCTACCTCGAGGACCGCTGGGACCAGCCGGTCAAGGGCCTGTTCTTCCTCGCCATCGACGGTGAGATCCCCATCCCGTTCGTCCAGGCGCTCACCGCCCTCGGCTTCCAGCCGATCATGCTGCGGGGCGAGGGCAAGGTCGTGGACATCGGCATCCAGCGCACCGCGGAGGCGCTGCTGGGCCGGGAGGACGACGTCGTCCTCGTCAGCCACGACGCCGACTTCGCCCCCCAGCTCACCGACCTCGCGGCCACGCCGGGCCGACGCACCGGGATCATGGGCTTCGAGGAGTTCCTCTCCCACGAGCTGCGCCGCATCCCCGGGGTCGAGTTCTTCGACCTGGAGCACGCGGTGGGCGCGTTCGACTCGTCCCTGCCGCGCCTGCGCGTGATCGACGTCGAGGCGTTCGACCCGTACGAGTTCCTCTGACCCGCCGGGGGTGGCCCGCGGCTCAGTCCGTGGGCAGCTCCAGCAGGCGTTCGACGGTGGCGGCCACCCCGTCGTCGTCGCACGCCCCGACCACGCCGTCCGCCGCGGCCAGCAGCGACGGATGGCCCGAGGCCACGGCCAGGCCGAGACCAGCCCACTGGAGCATCTCCAGGTCGTTGGGCATGTCCCCGAACGCGACGACGTCGACCGGCGCGACCCCCCGGCTCGCGGCGAACTCGGCGAGGGTCGCGGCCTTGTGCACGCCCGGGGCGGACATCTCCACGAGCGCGATGCCGGGCGCGGAGTGCGTGGCACTCACGAGCTCGTCCAGCTCGGCGCGGGCCGCGGCGAGGAAGGCGTCCGGGGCCAGGGTGTCCGAGCGGGCCAGCAGCTTCACCACGCCCAGCCGACCCGGCAGCGCGGCCTCGAGCGTGGCCGCCGCGTGGACCTCGGCCCGGAACTCGGCGCGCTCGGAGAACGCGTGCTCCCAGAAGAAGCCCTCGAGGGTCTCGGCGCCGAAGGACACGGTGCGGTCCAGGGCGCGCAGCCGGTCCGTGGCTGTCCACACGGCCTCGACGGGCATGGGGTGGGCGATCAGGACGTCGTCCGTGGCGGTGTCCACGAGGACGGCGCCGTTGGAGCAGATCACCGGGCCGACGGGGCCGAGCTGCGCGCTCAGCGGGCCGAGCCAGCGGAGGGGACGGCCGGTCACGAACACCACCTCGACGCCGGCGTCGTGGGCGTCCCGCAGCGCCGCGATGGTGCGCGGGCTCAGGCGCCCCGACCGCGTGTGCCGGTACCCGATGATGGTGCCGTCCAGGTCCGTCGCGATCATCCGCGGACGGCGCGAGGGCAGGGGCAGGGCGGGCATGCGCTCAGTCTAGGCCGGGGCCGTGCGGCGGGCCGGGGTGTCCTCCGCGGGCGAGCGGGGGCACGATGGGGGCGTGGACACCGCACAGCAGACCACCGCACAGGACACCGCCCCGGACCCCGCGTCGACGACGCCCCGCACGGTCACCGTCACCGGCGCCGCCGGCAACATCGGCTACGCGCTGCTCTTCCGCATCGCCGCCGGCGGGATGCTCGGCCCGGACACCCCGGTCCGGCTGCGCCTGCTCGAGATCCCGGCCGCCCTGGGCGCCGCGGAGGGCACCGCCATGGAGCTCGCCGACGCGGCCTTCCCGCTGCTGGCCGACGTGGAGGTCACGGACGACCCGGCCCGCGCCTTCGACGGGGTCCAGCACGCGCTGCTCGTCGGCGCGCGGCCGCGCACGAAGGGCATGGAGCGCGGCGACCTGCTCGAGGCGAACGGCGGGATCTTCGGGCCTCAGGGCCGGGCGATCAACGACCACGCGGCGCAGGACGTGCGGGTCGTCGTCGTCGGGAACCCGGCCAACACCAACGCGCTGATCGCCGCCGCGCACGCCCCGGACGTGCCGGCCGAGCGCTTCACGGCGCTGACCCGGCTGGACCACAACCGGGCCGTGGCGCAGCTGGCGGCGCGGGCCGGCGTCGCGGTGACGGACGTGGCCGGCGTGACGATCTGGGGCAACCACTCCGCGACCCAGTTCCCGGACCTCACCCATGCCCGCGTGCGGGTGGACGGGACGTGGCAGCCGGCGCTCGAGGTGGTGGACCCGGTGTGGGCGGGCGAGGAGTTCGTGCCGCGCGTGGCGAAGCGGGGCGCGGAGATCATCGAGGTGCGCGGGGCGAGCTCGGCGGCGTCGGCGGCGTCCGCGGCGATCGATCACCTGCGCGACTGGACCCTCGGCACCGGTGTGGACGCGGACGGTGCGCCGCGCCGGACGTCGGCCGCGGTGGTCTCGGACGGCTCCTACGGGGTGCCGGAGGGGCTGATCAGCTCGTTCCCCGTGACCTCCGACGGCGGCACCGCGTGGCGGATCGTGCCGGGGCTGGAGCCGGACGAGTCCGTGCTGCCGGGTGAGGGCGGGCGGCTGGCCGCGACCGTCGCCGAGCTGGAGGCCGAGCGCGACGCCGTGCGAGGGCTGGGCCTGCTCTGAGGCGGCCGGGATCTTCTGCGTCTCCGACCCTTCTGGGAGCGTCCCCGCCCGCCGGAAGGGTCAGATGCGCAACAGATTCGTGCGGGGACGGGCGAGCGTGGGATCAGTCCGCCAACTCGGCCCGCGTGGGCGGGTCCGCGCCCGGGCGGGAGGCCGTGATCGCCGACGCGCGGGAGGCGTAGATCAGCACCGACTCGACGTCGGCCGGGTCCATCGCGTGCAGGCGGCCGCGGTTCGCGGCGCCCAGCAGGGAGCGGTCGTCGAGGGCGGCGAGCAGGGCGGCGGTGAACGAGTCACCGGCGCCCACGGTGTCCGCGACGTCCACGGGCACGATCGGGCGCTCCACCACGCCGTGCGCGGTGACGGCCACGATGTCCTCGGCGCCGCGGGTCATCACCACGAACGCCGGGCCCATCTGCTGCCACGCCTGCAGCGACTCGCGCAGCGGGCGGTCCGGGTACAGCCACGCGATGTCCTCGTCCGAGGCGTGCACCACGTCCGCCAGCCGCACGGACTCCTCCGCGCGGGCGCGGGCGAACGCCCGGTCCGGCACGATCGTGGGCCGCACGTTGGGGTCGTAGCTGATGGTCGTGACCGCGGAGATCCGCTCGAGCAGGGCCATCACCTCGGCGTCGCCGGGGGCGAGCATGGTGGCGATGGAACCGGCATGCATGTGGTGCAGGGGGCCGCCGGCGGCGTCGTCGAAGTCCCGGGCGAGCGCGGCGGCGGGCGGCAGCGTCCAGTCCAGCTCGAACTCATAGCTGGCGGCACCCGTGGGGTCCAGGCGGGCGGTGGCCACGGAGGTGGCTGCGGCATCCGGCCCGAGCAGGCAGCGCACGCCGTTCTCCCGCAGGTGCGAGGCGATCATGTCCCCGTGCGCATCGCGGCCGAGGCGGCCGGCGAACAGGACGGGCCGCTCCAGCCGGCTCAGGCCCACGGCCACGTTCAGGGGGCTGCCACCGACGTGCACGCGGGGGGTCGCGGTGTCCGAGACCACGACGTCGACGAGCGCCTCTCCGATCACACCACAGTACTGAGCCACGCGCCCCACGGTACCCTAATCACCGGCGCGGAACCGGGGCTGTGCGCAGGCTTCCAGGCCCCCGAGAAACGCCCGACACCCCCATCCCCGACCCCTCGGCAGGCGGCCATGTCCCCCACCCCCACCCGGCCCTCACGCGGCCCCGGCTGGCGCCTCCACGGCGACGGCCGCACCATCACCCCGGGCACCGTCGTCGCCCCGGACGAGCGGCTGAGCTGGCCGCGGACCGTGGGCATCGGCGTGCAGCACGTGATGGCCATGTTCGGCGCCACCGTGCTCGTGCCCGCCCTGACCGGCATGCCCGCGACGACGGCGCTGCTCTTCTCCGGCCTCGGCACCCTGCTCTTCCTGGTCATCACGGGCAACCGCCTGCCCTCGTACCTGGGCAGCTCGTTCGCGTTCATCGCACCGCTGACGGCCGCCGCCACGATCGGCGGCACGGGGGCCGCGCTCGGCGGCATCCTCGTGACGGGCCTGCTGCTCACGGTGATCGGCGCGATCGTGCACCGCGCCGGCACCGGCTGGATCCACGCGCTCATGCCGCCGGCGGTGATGGGCACGATCGTGGCCCTGATCGGCCTCAACCTCGCCGGCGCCACGACGACGGCCATGCAGGAGGTGCCCGTCACCACGTTCGGCACGGCCCTGGCGGTGGTGCTCACGGCGGTGGCGTTCCGGGGACTCCTGGGCCGCCTGTCCATCCTCGTGGGCATCGTGGTGGGCTACCTGCTGGCCCTCGCGCAGGGCCAGGTGGACTTCGCCGCCGTCGGGGAGGCCGCCTGGATCGGGCTGCCGCCCTTCCACGGCCCGGAGCTGCGCTGGGACCTGCTGCCCCTGTTCCTGCCCGTGGTGCTCGTGCTGGTCGCGGAGAACATCGGCCATGTCAGGACCGTCGGGCTGATGACCAAGCGCGACCTGGACCCGCTCACCGGCCGTGCCCTCATCGCGGACGGCCTGTCCACCATGCTCTCCGGCGCGGGCGGCGGCGTCGGCACCACCACGTATGCGGAGAACATCGGCGTGATGGCCAGCTCGCGCGTCTACTCGACCGCGGCGTATTGGGTGGCCGGCCTCACCGCGATCGCCCTCGCGTTCCTGCCGAAGTTCGGGGCCGCCGTCGCCACCATCCCGGCCGGGGTGGCCGGCGGCGCGGGCATCATCCTCTACGGGATGATCGGCATGATGGGCGTGCGCATCTGGGTGCAGAACCGCGTGGACTTCTCCAACACCGTGAACCTCATGACGGCGGGTGCGGGCCTGATCATCGCGATCGCCGACCCCCAGCTCGTGGTGGGCGGGCTCGTCTTCGGCGGCATCACGCTCGGCACGGTCGCCGCCCTGGTGGTGTACCACCTCATGACGGCGATCGCCCGCGCCCGCGGCACCGAGCCGGTGCCCGAGGACGAGGAGCAGTTCGAGGCCTCGGAGGCCGGGCGACTCGGCTGACCCCCGACCCCGACCCGCCGCGCCCTTTCGGTCGTGAGATAGGGCCAATCTCACGACCGAAAGCGCTGAGAACCCCCATTTCACGTTCGAAAGCGCTGGGCTGGGCTGGGCTGCGCGGGGCGGGGGCGGGGCGAGGCGGGGCTGGGGGCAGTGCCCGTCAGCCGGCCGCGACCTCCTCGTCGGCGAGGGTGAGGACCTGGTCGAGCACGTCGAGGCCGAAGCGCAGGTCCTCGTCCGAGATGTTCAGCGGCGGGCACAGGTGGAACCGGTTCTCGGCCATGAACAGCAGCAGCCCCCGGTCCTTGGCCTCGGCCATCATCCGCCCCATCACGGGCGCGACCTGACCGAGCGGGGCCAGCCGCTCCCGGGTCTGCCGGTCCTTCACCAGCTCGACGGCCCAGAACGCGCCGGCGCCGCGCACATCGCCCACGCTCGGATGGGCCGCGGCGATCTCGGCCAGGCGCGGCCCGATGATCTGACCGCCGATCCGCTTCGCGTGGGCGACCATGCCCTCCTCCTCCATCGCGGTGATCGCGGCGACGGCGGCCGCGCACGCGAGGGGGTGGCCCGAGTAGGTCAGGCCGCCGGGGTAGGGCGTGGTCGCGAAGCTCTCGTAGACGTCGTCGCTCATGGCGACGCCGCCCAGCGGCACGTACCCGGAGTTGACCCCCTTGGCGAACGTGACGATGTCCGGGGTGACGCCCGTGAGCTGATGGCCGAACCACTCGCCCACGCGGCCGAAGCCGACCATGACCTCGTCGATGATCAGCAGGATCCCGTGCTCGCGGCACAGCTCCCCGACGCCGGCCATGTAGCCCGGCGGCGGCAGGAAGATGCCCGCGGTGCCGGGGACGGCCTCGAGGACCACGGCGGCCACGGTGGAGGGGCCCTCGAGCTCGATCACGTCGCGCAGGTGGGCCAGCGCGCGCTCGGCCTCCTGCTCGTCGCTCTCCGAGCCGAAAGCGGAGCGGTACGTGTACGCGGGCTGGAAGTGCACGACGCCGTCGGAGGCCGAGTCCGAGCCCACGCGCCGCAGGGAGCCGGTCAGGTTCGCCGTCAGGCGCGTGGCGCCGTGGTACGAGAGGTACGCGGAGAGCACCTTGTGCCGGCCCGTGTGCAGGCGCGCCATCCGCACCGCGTGCTCGTTGGCCTCCGCGCCCGCGTTCGTGAAGAACACGTGGTTGATGGACTCCGGCAGCCGCTCCGTGATCAGCCGGGCCGCCTCGGACCGGGCGTCGTTGACGTGCTGCGGGGCCACGGTGGCCAGCGTCTCGGCCTGCTCGCGGATCGCGGCCACGATCTTCGGGTGGCGGTGGCCGACGTTCGTGAAGACGAGCTGCCCGCTGAAGTCGACCATGGGCCGACCCTCGCCGTCCCACACCCACGACCCCTCGGCGTCGAGGATGGTCATGGGATTCAGGTCGCGCTGCGCGCTCCACGAGTGGAACACGTGCGCGCGGTCGAGCTCGTGGGCGCGGCGGCCCCGCTCGATGGCCTCGTCGCTGATCCGGGGGTCCCGGCGACCGACGTGCTGCTGATGCTCGGACATGCGCCCTCCTTGAGTGTGATGCGGGTCATTCCGAGCATAGGCAGGCCTGCCCTCAGCGCGAGCTGGCGCCCCTTCGCCCGCGCGCCACCCCCACGAACGCCTGCACGAGCTCCGAGTCGACCGCCTTGAGCCAGGCCAGGGCGACGTCCCAGCCGGGGTGGCGGGCGTCGTCGTCGCCCTGACCCGCGGAATCCGGCCCGTCGACGACGGCGGCGCCCGCCTCCGCCTCGGTCCGCGCCTGCTCGTCCGCGAGCGCGGACCGCGTGGCGGCGGCCTCGCGGTCGGCGCGGGACAGGCCCACGGTGTCGTCGAGGGTGGAGGCCAGCGGCAGCACGATCACGTCCTTGCGGCCGAACATGCGGGCCACGGACATCGGCAGCACGACGTGGCCGGCGCCGGACGCGGCGATCTCCAGGGCCATCCGCTCGCCCGCGCCGGGCAGCTCGGCGGCGTCCATCGGCTCCGCGCTGGGGGCCGGGGCGAAGCGGGCGGGATCCAGCTCCTCGTCCGGGTCGAGCTCGGCGGGCGACACCGGGCCGTCCGCGTCCACGTCCCACGCGGCGAGCAGGTGGTCCCTGCCCACGCACACCACCGGCAGCTCGGAGTACACGCCCACGAGGTGCACGTGCCGCGGGTCGACGCCGCCGGCGCGCAGGAACTCCTCGGCGGGCACGTCGCGGCGGCGCCGCACGTAGCCCAGCTGCGGCAGGAAGTGGCGGGGCTGACCGGCGTCGTCGTGGGCGAGGTGGGCCAGCTGGGCGGCGTCGTCGTGGTTGACGAGCTGCACCGTGCGCTGGCGGGTGGTGAACCGCTCCACCCACGTGGACGGCGTGGCCCCGGGGATGGTGGCCAGGAAGAGGGTCTCAGGCGGGACGGGCAGGTCGGCCGGTGGCGCGGGCGCGGGACGACGCCGGCCCTCACCTCCGGCGCGGCCCGCGGGCTTCACGCCCTTGGCCACGCCGCGCCCGCCGCCGGAGCGGGTGGACCGGGCGGGGCCGCCCCTGCTCGCGCGGGACTTCCCGCCCCGGCCGCCACGGGAGCCGCTCAGCGGACCTTCTCCTTCAGGAAGGAGACCGCGCGGTCCCAGGCGAGGGCCGCGGCCTCGGGCCGGTGGTTGCCCTGGGGGTTCTCGTCGTTGTGGAAGGCGTGCGGGGCGTCGTAGTAGAAGTACTCGACGTCGGCCCCGGACTCCTCGCGGATCTGCTGCTCCTGCCTCCGCGCGTCCTCGACGGGGAAGGAGTCGTCCTGTTCGGCGTAGTGGCCCTGGACGGCGGCGGTGACGCCGGAGAAGTCGCCGGGCACGCCCTGGCCCACGCCGTAGAAGGGCACGGCGGCGGAGACCTTGTCCCCCTGCTGGGCTGCGAGGGCGAGCACGAAGCCGCCGCCCATGCAGAAGCCGATCGCGCCCACGGTCTGCGAGGTCACCTCGTCCCGGGCCAGGAGCCAGTCGACGGCGCCGGCGAGCTGACGGGCGCCCTCCTCGGCGGGCAGGTTCTGCATCATCTCGCCGGCCTCGTCGCCGTCGTGGGCGATCCAGCCGCCGTAGAGGTCGGGGGCGAGCGCGACGAAGCCGAGGTCGGCGAGGCGGTCGCACACATCCTTGATGTGGTCCACCAGGCCCCACCACTCCTGGATCACGATCACGCCGGGACCCTTCCCGGAGGCGGGCAGCGCGAGGTAGCCGTGGCCCGTCCGGTCGCCGTCCTGGCCGGCGTCCTTGGTGGGCAGGTCGAACGTGACGTTCTGGTGCGGGGTCTTCGAAGCCATCATGGGCCCCACCCTACGAGGAGACCGGGCCCCTCATCGAGGGACCCGGTCTCGACGCGCGAGGTCGACTCAGGCTCAGGCCTGGGCGTCGGCCTCGGGCAGCACGAAGGCGGCGCCGATCTCGAGCTTCACCTTGTCCGAGACCAGGACGCCGCCGGCCTCGGTGGCCGCGTTCCAGGTCAGGCCGAAGTCCTTGCGGGAGATCTCGCCGGTGGCCTCGAAGCCCACGCGGGTCGCGCCGAAGGGATCCTTGTCCTGGCCGCCGAACTCGGCCTCGAGCTCCACGGTCTGGGTGACGCCGTGCAGCGTCAGCTCGCCGACCAGGGTGAACTCCTCGGGCTCGCCGCGGACCTCGGTGGAGCGGAAGGTCATGGTGGGGAACTGCTCCACGTCGAAGAAGTCGGCGGAGCGCAGGTGGGCGTCGCGGCCCTCGTTCTTGGTGCTGATGGAGGCGACGTCGACGGTCACGTCGACGGAGGACTGGGTGAACTGCTCGGTGATGACGAGCTGGCCCTCCACGGCGTGGAAGGTGCCGCGCACCTTGGAGATGCCCGCGTGGCGGACGACGAAGTCGACGTCCGAGTGGGCAGCGTCGAGATTCCAGGTTCCGGTGGTGATGGCGTGCATGGGGTGCTCCTTCTGAAGCGGATCTGTCTGGTGTGTCCGGGGTGGGCCGCCGCGGGGGGCGAGGGCTCCGTGGCCTCCGAACTTGTTTCAAATTTAAACATCATCCGGGCGGGTTGTCCATGCCTGGTCGTCAAAATTCGAAAGAGAGACGGACGTCACGGGCCGCGGGGGCCCATCGGGCCGCGCCCACCCACGACGACGGCCCGGAACCTGTGGGGGTTCCGGGCCGTCGGCGCGGGGTCAGGCGGCGGGGCCGCCCCCCGTCACGGGTAGAGGCCGCGAGTGCGGTGGGCCTCGGCCACGCGCTGCACGGCGGTCAGGGTGGCGGCCTCGCGCAGGCTCACGCGGCGGCTCTCGGAGGTGGCCAGCACGGCCTGCCACGCGGCGACCATGCGCTGCTTCAGGCGCTCGTCCACCTCCTCACGGCTCCACCAGTAGGCCTGGTTCGCCTGGACCCACTCGAAGTAGGAGACGATCACGCCGCCGGCGTTGGCCAGGATGTCCGGGACGACCAGGACGCCCTTCTCCGCGAGGATGCGGTCGGCCTCGCCCGTGGTGGGGCCGTTGGCGCCCTCCACCACCAGCCGGGCGCGCACGCGCGGGGCGTTCTCCTCGGTCAGCACGGACTGCACGGCGGCCGGGACCACGAGGTCCACGTCCATCTCGAGCAGCTCGTCCGCGTCCATGGACGCGGTGCCGGGGGTGTCCTTCACGGAGCCGGTGTCCCAGAGCTGCCTCTGCAGGGCGTCGTAGTGCAGGCCCTCGTCGTCGCGCACGGCGCTGTACTGGTCCGACACGGCCACGACCTTCACGCCGGCCGCCTCGAGCAGCTCGACCGTGCCGGCGCCGACCTTGCCGAAGCCCTGGACCGCCGCCGTCGCCCGCGACGGCTCGATGCCGAGGTGCTCGAGCGCGGCGAGCGCCACGTGGACCACGCCCGCCGAGGTGGCGGAGGCGCGGCCCAGCGAGCCGCCGAGCGAGACGGGCTTGCCGGTGACCACGCCGAGCGTGGTGTGGCCGACGTTCACCGAGTAGGTGTCCATCATCCAGGCCATGGTCTGCTCGTCCGTGCCCACGTCCGGGGCGGGGATGTCCACCTCGGGGCCGATGATCGGCTGGATCTCGGAGGTGTAGCGACGGGTCACGCGCTCGAGCTCGGCCTTCGAGTACTGGCGCGGGTCGATGGTCACCCCGCCCTTGGCGCCGCCGTAGGGCACGTCCAGCAGGGCGCACTTCCAGGTCATCCACATGGCCAGCGCGCGGACCTCGTCCAGGTCCACGTCCAGGCTGAAGCGCACCCCGCCCTTGGCCGGGCCGCGGGAGAAGTTGTGCTGCACGCGGTAGCCGCGGAGCACCTCGGTGGAGCCGTCGTCGCGGCGCAGGGGGATGGAGACGGCCATCTCGCGGCGGGGGGCGGCGAGCATCTGGTGCAGGCCCTCGTCGTAGCCGAGCGTCTTCACGGCGGCGGAGAGCTGGGCCAGGGCGTTGTCGAGCGGGGAGGACGGGGCCGTCACGGCCTCGTCCTCGGCGGGGATCCTCGTCATTGAGCGTCCTCGTGGTCCGGTGGGCAGGGATGTGTCGCGGCCCGACCGACGCGCGGAGGGCCGCGCCCCATTGCGCGGCCGACGTCGTCCGGACCCCGATGAACGCTACGCGCTCCCCCCGCACCCGTCACCCCTTCTGAGCCGAGATCCACGCCCACCCGGGTGACGTCGGACACGGTGGCGTGTACTGTGCTGTGGACGCGCCGCACACCCGCGGCGCCCTTCGGCGTCGAACCAACGCCGCTCGCTCAGGGCCCACCTGGTCCGTCCCCCGGCCGTCCGCCGCGCGAGGCACCCCGCCCGCGACCTCGGCCCGACGCCCCAGCCCCGTGAAGGAGCCCCTCATGACCGTGACCCTGCCCGCCGCGATCACCCCCTCCCCCGCGTTCCAGCCCGTGCCCGGCCAGCGCATCGATCCGGAGCTCGCCCGCTCCTGGCTGCTGGTCAACGCCGCCCAGCCCGAACGGTTCCAGCCCGCCGAGGACTCGGCCGCGGACATCGTCATCCTCGACATCGAGGACGCCGTGGCCCCCAAGGACAAGGACCAGGCCCGCGCGGACGCCGTCGCCTGGCTGACCTCCGGGCACACCGGCTGGGTGCGGCTCAACGGCTACGGCTCGCGGTGGTGGGAGCAGGACGTCGAGGCGCTCGCCGCGGCCCTGCCCGCGCACCTGGGCGGGCCGGTCGCCGAGGGCGGCCTGGCCGGCGTCGTGCTGGCGATGGTGGAGTCCACGGACCACGTGAACGAGACCGCCCGACGGCTGCCCGGCGTGCCCGTCGTGGCGCTCGTGGAGACGGCGCGCGGGCTGCAGCGGATCGACTCGATCGCCGCCGCGAAGGGCACGTTCCGGCTGGCCTTCGGGATCGGCGACTTCCGCCGCGACACCGGCCTGGGCGAGTCGCCGATGGCGCTGGCGTACACGCGGTCCCAGTTCACGATCGCGGCGCGGGCCACGGGGCTGCCGGGCGCGATCGACGGGCCGACCGTGGGCTCCACCGGCGTGAAGCTCGCCGAGGCGACGGCGGTGACCGCGGAGTTCGGCATGACCGGCAAGCTGTGCCTCGCGCCGGAGCAGTGCGCGGCCGTGAACGAGGGGCTCAGCCCGTCCCAGGAGGAGCTGGCGTGGGCCCACGAGTTCCTCGCGGACTTCGAGGCCGACGGCGGCGAGATCCGCAACGGCTCCGACCTGCCCCGCAAGGCGCGCGCGGAGAAGATCCTCGGGCTGGCCACCGCGTTCGGGGTGCACTCCACGCGGTACCCGGACCAGGACAACGCGATCACGGCGCCGTCGGACACGTACCACTACTGAGCGGGCCGCCGCCCACCAGAAACGCGGGTTGAGTTGTCACGGGTGCGGAGGCCGCACACCGGTGACAACTCAACCCGCGTTGTCTCGGGGGGCGCGGATCCCGCCTCCGCTCACACGTCCTGACGCGTCCGGCGCACGACGGCGGCCCGCACCGAGAACGCCAGCACGATCGCCAGGATCCCGTAGATCACCCACGTGATGGGGGTGGAGACGAGCACGGCCGGGTCGCCCACCGAGCTGAGCAGGGCGTCGCGCAGGCTGGTCTCCGCCAGCGGGCCGAGCACCATGCCGATCATCAGCGGCGCCAGCGGGTAGCCGTACCGCCTCATCAGGAAGCCCAGCACGCCGATCCCCAGCAGCATCAGCAGGTCGAACACCGCGCCCGTGGTGGCGTAGATGCCCAGCCCGCAGAACAGCGTGATCCCCGCGTAGAGGTAGTGCTTCGGGATGAGCAGGAGCTTGGCCCACAGCTGCGCGAACGGCAGGTTGATCGCCAGCAGCACGATCATCGCGATGAAGAAGCTCGCCAGCAGCGCCCACACGAGGTCCGGGCTGCGGTCGAACAGCAGGGGGCCGGGCTGCAGCCCGTACTGGCGGAACGCCGCCAGCATGATGGCCGCCGTCGCGGAGACGGGCAGGCCGAGCGTGAGCAGCGCGCCCATCGCCATGCCGGTGGTCGAGTTGCCCGCGGCCTCCGGGGCCGCCAGCCCGCGGATCGCGCCGCGGCCGAACTGCGGATGCGCCCGGCGCCGGTCCAGGCGCCGCTCGGCCGAGTACGCCAGGAACGTCGGCACCTCGGAGCCGCCCACCGGCACGATGCCGAACGGCAGGCCGATCGCCGTGCCGCGCAGCCACGCCGGGGCGGCCTCGCGGAACTCGGCGCCCGAGAGCCACGGCCGGCCGGTGCGGCGGATGCGCAGGTCCTCGTGCTCGCGGCGCACCCGGGAGGCCACGTGGAACACCTCGCCGAGCGCGAGGATCGCCACCGTGACGGTCACCAGCGGGATGCCGTCGAACAGCTGCGGCGAGCCCATCGTGAAGCGCTCGGTGCCGGTCACCGCATCGATCCCGACGACGGCGATGCCCAGTCCCAGCACCAGAGAGGCCAGGCCGCGCAGCACCGAGTCGGCGACCACCGAGGAGGTGGCCACGAACGCGAAGAGCGCGAGCGCGAAGTACTCCGCGGGGCCGAATCTCGTGGAGAACTCCGCCAGCACGGGGGCGAGGAACACGACGCACACCGAGGCCACCATGCCGCCGATGAAGGCGCCGAGCGCCGCCGTCGCCAGGGCCTGGGCCGCCCGGCCGTTCTGGGCCATGCGGTGGCCCTCGAACGTGGAGGCGATGGCCGAGGCCTGGCCGGGGGTGTTCATGAGGATGGCCATGGTGGAGTCGCCGAAGAGGCCGCCGAAGTACACGCCGGAGAACATGATGAACGCGGCGGTGGGCTCGAGGGCGAAGGTCATGGGCAGCAGCAGGGCCACGGCCATCGAGGAGCCCAGTCCGGGCATCACGCCGACCGCGGTGCCGAGCAGACAGCCCAGCACCACCCAGAGCAGGTTCATGGGGGTGAGGGCTCCGGCGAAGCCCTCCATGAGGAGTCCGAGGGTCTCCATGTCAGAAGCCACCTCCCAGGATGCCCGAGGGCAGGGTCAGGCCCAGGGCCACCGCGAAGCCGAGGTAGGCCAGCGAGGAGACGAACAGGGCGACGAGGATGTCGAACACGGGGTGCGGGGCACCGAACGCGCGCGTGATGCACCAGAACAGCAGCGCCCCGGCGAGGATCCACCCCAGCCAGGGCAGCAGGACGGCGAACGCGAGGAAGCCGAGGAAGCACCAGGCCAGCGCGCCGAAGTCCGAGTGGAACAGGGTCAGCGGGCCGGCCGCCTGGCCGACCTCGCCGTCCGCGTCGGCCTGACCCTCGGGGGCCTGGCGCACGCGCACGACCTCCACCGCGAGCGCGGCGGCGATCACGAGGCCCGCGACCGAGAGGATCAGCGGGAAGAAGTCCGGGCCGGGGAAGTCGGCGCCGTCGGTGTCCATGGTCAGGGACCCCAGCAGCAGGTAGAGGCTGAACGCGGCCAGCACGGCCGGCATGACGAGTCCGGAGAGCCCGGCGGCGCGTCCCCAGCGGGAGGGGGCGTCGGCGGCGGGGGGGACGGTGGATGCGTGGCTCACTTGATCTCCTCCGTCAGCGTGCCGATGCGCTCCTTCTCGGCGGCGATGAACTCCTCGAGTTCGGTGCCGGAGAGGGGCACGGGGTTCCAGTAGTTGCGCTGCACCGCCTCCTTCCACTCGGGGGTGTCGACCGCCTCGGCGATGAGGGTCTCGAGCTCGGTGCGCTCCTCCGCGGAGACGCCCGGCGGCACGAACAGGGCGCGCCAGTTGGTGAGCGTGACGTCGTAGCCCTGGGAGCGCAGGGTCGGGATCTCCTCGACGCCGGCCAGCGGCTCGGCCGCCACCACGCCGAGGGCGCGCAGTCGGCCGGCCTCGACCTGCGGGTAGATGTCCGCGAAGCCGCCGGCGGAGGCCTGGGCGGTGCCGTTGAGCAGGGCCTGGATGGCCTCGCCGCCGCCGTCGGACGGGATGTAGGTGGTGTCCGCGACCGGCACGCCGGCCGTGCGGGCGATGTCCGCCATGACGAGCTGGTCGAAGGAGCCGCCGCCGGTCCACGCCACGTGGGCGGGGTCGGCGCGCCAGGCGCTCACCAGGTCGTCCATGCTCTGGTACGGCGAGTCCGCCGGGACCACCACGAGGCTGTATTCCTCGACGACGCGGCTGACCGCGGTGACCTGGGAGAGCTCGGGGCCGGTGCCACGGGCCGCGTGGGCGGCGATCTGGCCGGTGCCGCCCACCATGAGGTTGTTCGCGTCCTCGAGCGTGGTCAGCTGGCCGAGGGCGATGTTGCCGCCGGCACCGGGGATGTTGACCACCTGGACGTTGTTCACCAGCCCGTTGACGCGCATGGTCTGCTGCAGCTCGCGCTGGAACGAGTCCCAGCCGCCGCCGGCGGCCGCGGGGGCGATGAGGGTCAGGTTGGTGCGGATGTCGTTCCCTCCCGAGGCCGAGCGGATGGAGAAGGCGGAGGCCGCGAGCACGGTGAGCACCGCGATCACGCTGAAGACGATCCGGCCGATCCCCGTGCGTCGGCGCGGGGGGCCGTCGGGGGAGGTGGAGGACATGGCGGTTCCTAACAGAGACACCCCGCCGCCAGGGAGTGGCGCCGGGGACAGGTGCGAGTGGTGGAGGTCACCGTAACAGCGCGACGAGGCTGCGTGCGCTCCGCGTCCGCAGAGTGACCGACGACAACCGGCCCGGGTGGTGACGGGGACCGCGCCCATGACGCACAGTGGTCCCCATGACGATCATCAGCACCGGAACCAGCACCCCCGAGAGCGCCGCGGCCTGGCGGGCCGCCCTGGCGGAGGCGGCCCTGCGCGGAGAGGACGTGGTCTGGTTCTCCCTCGACGGGACCGAGCCGGACGAGGCGGAGGCACGCGAGGCCGGCGTCGGCGTGTCCGTGGCGCACGCCCAGGAGCGCGGCCGGGACGCCGTCGGCGACCTGCTCGAGCACGCCGAGCGCGTGGGCGCGAGCCGGATCGTGGTGGGCGTGAAGCACCGCTCCCCCGTGGGCAAGCTGCTGCTGGGATCGGCCGCGCAGCAGATCATCCTGGAGGCCCGCGTCCCGGTGGTGTGCGTCAAGCCGTGAGGGCCGACGTCGGGCGGGCGGCCCCGCGCCCGGCCCACCCCGCGGCGTTTGGGGGCGGTTTCGGGCGGTATTCGGCGTGGATACCGCCCGAAACCGCCCCCAACGGGTGAGTGGGACCAGCCCGGGAACGCCGAAGGCCCCGGAACCACACGGTTCCGGGGCCTTCGTCCTCGGTGCGCGAGGGGGGACTTGAACCCCCACGTCCTTGCGAACACTGGCACCTGAAGCCAGCGCGTCTACCAATTCCGCCACTCGCGCGAGCGGCTTCCTGCTCTCGGCTCCGGGCATCCGGCGACCGTCACAGGCAGCGAGGAATACTCTAACCCCCGCCCGCCCGGGCGTGCAAATCGGCCCCGACGCCCACCCCCGCGTCCCCGCCACGCCGGCAGCTCGCCCCTCCGGCACCTCTCCCACCCGCGCTCCACCCCGCAGAATCCCGCTGTTCTCGGCGGTCTCCCAGCCCGGCCCGTAGTATCGGGACGGACAACTGTGGAAAGGGGCCCCGTCGTGGGACTTCTGGACAACCTCGAACGCGGCCTGGAGCGGGCCGTGCGCTCGGCCTTCTCGGCCGGCGGTCCGCGGGCGGTCAAGCCGGTGGAGATCGCCTCGGCCCTGCGACAGGCGATGGACGACGAGTCGTTCGCGCTGTCCGAGGGCCACACGGTCGCGCCCAACAGCTACGTGGTCCACTTCTCCCCCGCCGACTTCGAGCGCGCCCGCTCGTGGGGGTCCACCCTCGCCAGCGAGCTGTGCGACGAGGTCATCCGCCACGCCGACTCCCAGGGCTATGCGCTGCCCGGCACGGTCCGGGTCGCCTTCCACCCGGACGCGGACGTGCGCGCCGGGGACCTGCGCGTCGTCACCCGCCTGGACGACGGCTCGCTCACCGCCCCGGCCCCCCACGACGACGGCGCCTCGCCCGCCACCGCCCACGGCCCGGGAGCCTCGGCCGCGGCGCCGGACCGACTGGTCGAGGACCTGCCGGCGGCCGCGCCCCGCAAGCCCTCCCCCGCCCCGCGCGTCGGGCCCCGTCCGGCGCCCCGCCGGGCCGCCGCCTCGACCGCGCCCGCCGCCCCCGCCCACGCCGACCAGCCGACCGTCGTGATGGGCCGCCCCGTGACCGGGCCCGCCGGCCCGGCCCTCGAGCTGGACGGCCGCATGCTCCCCCTGGACGGGGACGACCTCATCCTCGGCCGCTCGGCCGAGCGTGCCGACCTCGTGATCCCGGACTCCTCGGTGTCCCGCGAACACCTGCGCCTGCTCACCGTCGGCTCCACGGTCACGCTCCTGGACCTGGGCAGTCGCAACGGCGTGCTCGTCAACGGCCGCCGCGTGGACGGCTCCGTCACCCTGCGCGACGGGGACGTGGTGACCGTCGGCCAGACCGAGCTGCTGTTCTTCGGCGGGACGGGGGGCCGCGCATGAGCGAGCTCGCCGTCGCCGTGCTCCGCATGGGCCTGCTGCTGGCCCTGTGGGTGCTGATCATCTCCATCGTCATGGCGCAGGGCCGCGACCTCGTGGTCGGCCGACGCAACAAGACACGCCTCCAGCAGGCCCAGCGCGACGCCGGCCTGGTCACCGCGGTGCCCGCGGCCGGGGCCGCCGGGGCGGGCTCGTCCGCGGTCGACCGCCCCGCGCCCGCGTCGACGCCGGCCCCCGCCGCGTCCGCGCCGACGACGCCGGCCCCGCGGCTGTCCCGGACCCTGCGGGTGGTCGAGGGCCCGAAGGCCGGGCAGACCATCGCCCTGGAGGGCCGTCCCCTGCTGATGGGCCGCGCCCAGGACGCCGACCTGGTGCTCGTGGACGACTACGCCTCCGGCCGCCACGCCCGGCTGTTCCCGCAGGGCACCCGCTGGTTCCTCGAGGACCTCGGCTCCACGAACGGCACCTACGTGAACGGCGCCCCCGTCACCCGCGCGCTGCCCGTGGGCCCCGGCACGGCCATCCGCATCGGCAAGACCGTCATGGAGCTCGAGGCCTGACCCATGACCCTCGTCCTCCGCTACGCCGCCCGCTCCGACGTCGGCCGCGTCCGTGCCAAGAACGACGACTCCGCCTACGTGGGCCGTCATCTGGCCGTGCTCGCGGACGGCATGGGCGGGCACGTGGGCGGCGACGTGGCAAGCGCGTCCACGGTGCTGGACCTGGCCCCGCTGGATGCGGTGGGCTACGAGGACCCGGCCACGGTGCTGCCGGACGAGATCCAGAACGCCAACCTGATCCTCAACGAGCTGGTGCACGCCAACCCCAAGCTCGCCGGCATGGGCACCACGTGCACCGCCGGCCTGCTCGCGGGGACCACGCTGCACATCGCGCACATCGGCGACTCCCGTGCCTACCGGCTCGCGGACGGCGAGTTCTCCCAGGTCACCACGGACCACACGTTCGTGCAGAAGCTCGTCGACGAGGGGCGCCTCGAGGCCGGGGAGGCCCCGTTCCACCCGAACAAGAACGTGCTCATGCGCGTGCTCGGCGACGTGGACGCCTCCCCCGAGCTGGACGTGTTCGAGGTGCCCGTCGCCCCCGGAGAGCGCTGGCTGTTCTGCTCGGACGGCCTCACGGACGTGGTCTCCCCCGAGAAGATCCACGAGGTGCTGCGGGACTCGGAGGCTCTCAACCAGGCCGTCGACACCCTCGTGGACCTGACCCTCAAGGGCGGCGCCCCGGACAACGTCACCGTGGTGGCGTTCGAGATCGCGGAGGGCACGGCGGAGGAGCTGGCCCCCGTCCCGGACGTCCACCTGTCCGAGCAGGCCCTCGCCGCGGCCCACCCGCCCGAGGTCGGCCCGGTCTCCGGCCTGCTGCTGCGCGAGGACCTGGACGCACGGCCTCACCTGCTCGTCGGCGCGGCCTCCAACGCTGTGAGGACCGATCGCATCCCCGTGGTCACCCGCAGCTCCACGCGCCGCCGCGCCGCTGCCCTGCTCGGCGAGACGCCCGTGCCGGAGAACCGTCCCCGGCGCACCGCGGCCGTCCTCACGGACGGGCCGGATCCCGACGTCGCCGCGCGCCCGGACCCGTCCGCCCCGCCCGCCGCGCCGCGCGGCACCGCGGCCGCCGTCGGCTCCTCCTCCGCCGCCACACCGGCCGCCACCGCTGCCGACCAGCCGTCCGACGAGGCCGCCGAGGCGTCGGCCACGGCCCCCACCCCGGCCCCGGCGACCTCCGGGCCCGCCGGCGGCTCCGAGGCCAGGGCCGCGCGTCGGCGGCGTGGGAAGGACGACCGCCCGGTGCAGTACCGTCGCGGCTGGTTCATCCCCGTATTCACCACGCTGCTCGCCCTCACCCTCGCGGCCGTGGCCGTGTGGGGCTACCTGTGGACCCAGACGCAGTACTACGTGGGGGCCAACGACGGCCGGATCGCCGTGTTCAAGGGCGTCTCCCAGCGGCTGGGCCCGCTCGAGCTGTCCCACGTGGACCGCCAGACCGACCTCCCGGTGGACGCGCTGCCCGCGTACGCACGCGACCGCGTGAACGCCGGCATGCCCGCCCGGGACGTGGACCACGCGGAGCAGATCGTCGCCGAGCTGCGCGACTCGCTGCACCCGAACGCCCCCGCCCCCGCCGGTGAGCCCTCCGAGCGGGCCCGGCCGAGCACGACGCCGTCGTCGTCCTCCGCCCGCCCCTCGGACGCGTCCGGCTCCGCCGCGCCGACGAGCCCGGCATCGTCCCCGAGCGCGACGGGAGGTGAGGCCCCGTGACCGAGGTGATCTCCCCCGCACGCCCGCGCCGGAACATCGAACTGGTCCTGCTGCTGGCCGCCCTGGCCATCGCCCTGGGGGCGGACCTGCTGGGCATGATCGGCACGGACGCCCCGCTGGACTCCACCGCCTGGGTGCCGCTGGGCATCTTCGGGGCCGCCACCCTGGTGCTGCACGTGGTCCTGCGGCTGCGCGCCCCCTACGCGGACCCGTTCATGCTGCCGATCACCGCCCTGCTCAACGGGCTGGGCCTGGCCATGATCCACCGGCTGAGCCAGGACGCCGCGATGGCCAACCCCACCTCGCAGCTCGTGTGGTCCGTCCTGGCCGTCCTGGTGGCCTCCGCCCTGGTGTTCCTGGTGCGCGACCATCGGGTGCTGCGGCGCTGGCCCTACCTGTTCCTCGTCGCGTCCGGCGTGCTGCTGCTCCTGCCGCTCGTGCCCGGGCTGGGCCTGAGCATGTACGGGGCGCGGATCTGGATCGACGTCGGATTCGGCACCTTCCAGCCCGGTGAGATCGCCAAGATCACGCTGGCCATCTTCTTCGCCGGCTACCTCTCCGCGAACCGCGACCTGATCCTGCTGGCCGGCCGCCGCGTGGGCCCGGTGACCTTCCCCCGCGCCCGGGACCTCGGCCCGTTGCTGGCCGGCTGGCTCCTGGCGCTCGGCGTGCTCGTGTTCCAGCGCGACCTGGGCTCGGCCCTGCTGTTCTTCGGCATGTTCATGGCGATGCTCTACATCGCCACGTCCCGCGCCTCCTGGATCCTCCTCGGCCTGGGCCTGATCGCCTTCGGCGCGGCGCTGGCGTTCCTGTTCATGCCGCACGTGACCGCCAGGTTCGAGATCTGGCTGAGGGCCTTCGACCCCGAGATCTACCATCGCGACTTCGGCGGCTCCTACCAGGTGGTCCAGGGCCTGTTCGCGATGGCCTCAGGCGGGCTGATGGGCACCGGCCTGGGCGCGGGCAACCCCACCCAGGTGCCGCTGTCCTTCTCGGACATGATCCTCACGGCCATCGGCGAGGAGCTCGGCTTCGTGGGCCTGGCCGCCGTGCTCGTCCTGTACCTCCTGCTCGTCACCCGCATGATGCGCGCCGCCCTCGGCGTGCGCGACGCGTTCGGCAAGGTGCTCGCCTCCGGCCTGGCCTTCACCATGGCGTGGCAGGTGTTCGTGGTGATGGGCGGCGTGACCCTCGTGCTGCCGCTCACCGGCCTCACGACGCCGTTCCTCGCCGCCGGCGGCTCGTCGCTGCTGGCCAACTGGATCATCGTGGGGCTCGTGCTGCGCATCTCGAACGCCGCCCGCCGTCCCGTGGTCGTGGACGGGATGGTCAACGCGTCCGGGCCCGGCGCCGGCCACCTCGACCCCGGCACGGCGCTCCCGGCGGCGGCCGTGCCCCCGGGAGGAGGTGAGGAGCGGTGAACGAGGCGATCCGACGCACGTGGACCGTCATGGCGGCCATGATCCTGGTGCTCGCGCTGGCCGCGTCCGTCATCCAGGTGCTGGCCGCGGACCAGCTCAAGACGCACGCCCTGAACTCGCGGCAGATGTTCCTGGAGTTCGGCGCCCCGCGCGGGCCGATCCTCGTGGACGGCGAGCCGATTGCCGAGTCCGTCCCCTCCGACGACGCGTACCACTACCAGCGCGTCTACCACGAGCCCGAGCTGTACGCCCCGCTCACGGGCTTCTATTCGCTCACCTACGGCACCGACGGGCTGGAGGCGGCCATGAACGAGCAGCTCTCCGGCACCCCCACGTCCCAGTTCGTGGACCGCGCCATGGAGATCATCACGGGTGCCACGCCTGAGGGCGACCAGGTGGAGCTGACGATCGACCCCGAGCTGCAGCGCCTGGCGTACGACGCGCTCCCGGACGGCGTGCGCGCCTCCGCCGTGGTCACGGACCCGACGACAGGCGAGATCCTGGCCATGGTGTCGAAGCCGAGCTTCGACTCCAACGCGCTCTCCTCGCACAGCCCGGCCGAGGCGCAGGCGGCCATGGCCGCGATCGACCAGATCCCCGGTGCCAGCGCGTACCGCAACCGCGCCGCGGAGCAGCTCGTGTCCCCCGGCTCCACGTTCAAGCTGATCGACGCGGTGGCCATGCTCGAGTCCGGTGACTACACCCCGGACGGGACGGTGGACATCCCCGCCGCGTGGACGCTGCCCGGCACGACCACGGAGCTGCCCAACTACGACGGCTCACCGTGCAACACCGTGGGGCGTCAGACCCTCACGTGGGCGCTGGCGCAGTCCTGCAACACGCCGTTCGCCATGGCCGCCGTCGAGCTGGGCCAGGACCGGATCCGGGAGGTCGCCGAGCGGTTCGGCTTCAACGACTCCTTCGACTACCCGCTGCCCGTGACCGGCTCCGTGTTCCCCTCCGACCTGGACGACGCCGCGCTGGCGCAGTCCTCGATCGGCCAGCGGGACGTGCAGGCCACCGCGCTGCAGATGGCCATGGTGGCCGCCGGCATCGCGAACGACGGCGTGGTCATGGAGCCGCAGCTGATCAAGGCGGTCCGCCGTTCGGACCTCACCACGGTGCAGGAGTTCAGCCCCCGTGAGCGCGGCCGGGCCACGACCCCCGAGGTGGCCGGGCAGGTCTCGGACATGATGGTCTCGGCGGTGGAGGACGGCATCCTGGGATCCGTGCAGTCGGACACGGTGCGGATCGCGGCGAAGTCGGGCACGGCCGAGGTCGGGGACACGGGCAACGTGCACTCCTGGATCACCGGCTTCGACGCGAGCGAGAACCCCCGGGCGGCCGTGACGATCGTGGTGGAGGACGAGCCGCCGGGGGTTGGACATCAGACAGTCGTCAGTGGCATGAAGGCAATCATGGAAGCGGTGGTCACGGAATGAGGCCGACATCGGGCATCACCCTCGGGGGCAGGTACCAGCTGACCGATCGCATCGCGATCGGCGGCATGGGCGAGGTGTGGAAGGCCCGGGACAAGGTCCTGGGCCGGATCACCGCCGTGAAGATCCTCAAGGAGGAGTACACGGGTGACCCCAACTTCCTGCGCCGCTTCCGGGCGGAGGCCCAGCACACCGCGCTGCTGAACCACCCCGGCGTCGCCAACGTCTACGACTACGGCGAGGAGAAGGGCTCCGCCTACCTCGTCATGGAGCTCGTGCCGGGCCAGCCACTGTCCTCCATCCTCGAGAAGGAGAAGGTGCTCTCCCCCGAGCGGACCCTGCGGATCATCGCGCAGACGGCGGCCGCGCTCTCGGCTGCCCACGCCCAGGGGCTCGTGCACCGCGACGTCAAGCCCGGCAACCTCATGATCACGCCCACCGGCCGGGTGAAGGTGACGGACTTCGGCATCGCGCGCCTGGCGGACCAGGTCCCGCTCACGGCCACCGGCCAGGTGATGGGCACCGCCCAGTACCTCGCGCCCGAACAGGCCACGGGGCAGCAGGCCACCGGCTCCTCCGACCTCTACTCGCTGGGCATCATCGGCTACGAGGCCCTCGCCGGGCATCGCCCGTTCACGGGCGAGTCCCAGATCGCGATCGCCCTCGCCCAGGTCAACGACACCCCGCCGCCCCTGCCGGACACCGTCCCGGCCCCGGTGCGCGCCCTGATCATGTGCATGCTCTCGAAGGACCCCAAGGAGCGGCCCTCGGACGCGACCGCGCTCTCGGAGGCCGCCGACGCGCTGCGTCGCAAGGACACCCGCGGCGCCGTGGAGGCCGTGCCCGGCCTGGCCGTCTTCCTCGAGGAGCAGGGCGTGGCCGACCCCTCGGGCGCCGAGACCGCTCCCCTGGACTACGACGGCATGCGCACCACCCATCCCCGCGCCGAGGGCACCCGGACAGACGGCTCCCCCGCCACCGCGGCGCTGCCGGTGACCGCGGCCCAGCCCCGCACCGACGACGACGCCCGCGGCCCCGGCGCCGCCGGTGCGGCGGCCGTGGGCGCGGCCGGTGCGGCCGGCGCCGCCGTGAGCGCGAGCACGCGCGACCACGAGATCGCCGCCGTGCGCGACCAGCAGACCCGCCCGGGCGACGTCGTGGACCCGGGCCCGCCCGCCGGGGGCGGCTCCGCGCCCGCCCGCCGGCGACGCGCCAACCCCTGGCCGCTGTGGGCGCTGCTCGGTCTCGTGGTGTTCGCCCTGTTGGGGGCGCTGCTGTGGCCGCTGCTCACGGGTGGCCGCGGCGACGGCGGCTCGGCGCCGGCGACCTCGCAGGAGGAGTCGTCCGTGAACGTGGACCCGGAGGCGTACAAGGGTCGCCCCGTGAGCGAGGTGCGCGCCGAGCTCGAGGGCCTCGGCCTGGCGGTGCGCGAGGAGGACCGCGACGCGCAGAGCCCGGAGGGCACCGTCGAGGAGATCAACCCCGTGGGGGCGCTGCAGCGCGGTGAGACCGTCACGCTGGCCGTCTCCACCGGGGAGGGCGTCATCCCGGAGGGTCTCGTGGGCCAGCCCGTGGACAGCGCGATCCAGACGCTGCGCGACCGCGGCTTCACCGTGGACCGGGTGGACGACCCGTCCGCCGACGGCGCCGACGGCGAGGTGGTGCGCGTGGTGCCCGGCGAGGGCGAGCGTCACCGCTATGACACGCACGTGCAGCTGATAGTGGCCACCGGCGGGTCCGACGCCGCGCCGACCCGCGAGGCCTCCCAGCCCGCCTCGGAGCCGGAGCCCAGCGCGTCGGAGGAGCCGAGCAGCGAGCCGAGCCCGTCGGCCTCGGACGAGCCCAGCCCGTCCCCCACCGCCGAATCCCCGACGGCCACCGCCGACCCGGAGCCCATGCCGGAGCCGACCGAGGAGCCGACGACACCCACGGGGGATCCGACGACGGAGTCCTCCGGGGAGTCCACGGCGCCGACGGGCCAGCCCACCACCGACCCGTCCGCTGACGCGCGTGGTGCGGAGGCCTCGTCCGCCGACGCCACGCCCTCCGCTTGAGCAGCGGGCGGGACGGGCACGCGGACGTGTCTGTGGATGAGCAGAGGATCCTGAACGGGCGGTACCGGATCGGTGAGCTGATCGGGCGCGGCGGCATGGCGGACGTCTTCCGCGGCGAGGACCTGCGGCTGCACCGCCCGGTGGCGGTCAAGCTGATGCGCCGGGACCTGGCGCGCGATCCGCACTTCCAGGCGCGCTTCCGCAAGGAGGCACGCTCGGCGGCCTCCCTGAACCACCCCTCGATCGTCTCCGTGTACGACACGGGCGAGGTCTCCCTCGAGGACGGCCTCCATCCGGTGGACTGCCCGTTCCTGGTGATGGAGCTCGTCTCCGGCCGGACGCTGCGGGAGATCCTGCACGCCGAGGGCGCCGTGGGCACGGACCGTGCCGTGGCCTGGACCCGGGGCGTACTGGAAGCGCTCGAGCACGCGCACGAGGAGGGCATCGTCCACCGCGATGTGAAGCCCGCGAACGTCATGGTCACGGAGACGGGCGCCGTGAAGGTGATGGACTTCGGGATCGCCCATGCGCTGGCCGACACCTCCGCCACCACGTCGCAGACCCAGGCCGTGGTGGGCACGGCCCTCTACCTGGCTCCGGAGCAGGCGACGGGCCGCACCGTGGACGGCCGCGCCGACCTCTACGCGGCCGGCTGCCTGCTGTTCGAGCTGCTCACGGGCCGACCCCCCTTCACGGGTGACACGCCGCTGGCCGTGGCCTACCAGCACGTGCGCGAGGAGCCGCCGGCACCCTCCGACGTCGACCCCGACCTGCCGCCCGCGTTCGACCCCGTGGTGCTGCGCGCCCTGCGCAAGGATCCGGAGGACCGGTTCCCCACGGGCGCCGCGTTCCTCGCGGCCCTCGAGGAGGCCGCCGCGGATCCGCACGCCGGCCCCGGCCGTCACACCCCGCCGCTCGATGCCGTCCCTCCCGCCCTCGTCGGCGCGGTGCTGGGCGCCGCGGCCGCGGAGCACGGGGCCGATGTGCCGACGGCCGCGGTCCCGCTGACCCGGCCGACGCCCTCCGTCCCGGCCGAGCCGGACGCCGCACAGCCCCAGGCGGCGAACCATGCCGTGGCGGGTGCGGGACTGCTCGGCGCCGCCTCCGCCGCGCAGCTTGCCGCCGCCGCCGCCATGGACGGCCCCCGCCCGGTGACGGTCGGCCAGCCGGTGATGCCCGGTGCGGTCGCGACGCCCCGGCCCGAACCGCAAGGGGACACGCCGGCGCCAGCGACGGCCACGCACCGTCGCGTCCGCCGGCGCCTCCGCCGGCGCACGCTCCTGGCGGCCGGCGCGGTCCTGATCGCGCTGGCCCTGGTCCTGGCGCCGTGGCTCGCGGCGGCTCTGCCCACCACCGCGGAGGTGCCCGCGGTGGTGGGGCTGCAGCAGGACGAGGCGGTCGCGGCGCTCGAGGACGCAGGTCTGGTGGCCGTCGTCTCGTCCGCGTACATGGCCGACGCCCCGGACGGGACCGTCACCCAGAGCGACCCGCCGACGGGCACGGAGGTGCCCCGCGGGGCCGAGGTGCGGATCCGGGTGTCCCGCGGCGAGGAGGGCATCGCGCTGTCCGACTCCCTGCACGGGCTGTCCGAGGACGCGGCCCGCCGCGAGCTGGAACGGCTGGGCCTGCGTGTCTCCTCCGTGCAGTACCAGGACGACGGCCGACTCGAACGCGGGCTGCTCGCCCGCACCGACCCCGCGATGGGCACGCACGTGCCGCCCGGCTCCTCCGTGGTGCTGCACCTGTCCAGCGGCATGGTCGACGTGCCGGATGTGGTGGGGATGAGCGCTCCGGACGCGCGGCGTCAGCTGGCGCTGAGCGCCCCCGAGCTGCGCGTGCGGATCCAGGACGAGGACGGCGCGACCACGGACACCGGAACGGTCGTGGCCCAGGATCCGCCCGCCGGCGTCCGCGTGGACAACCGTTCCTCCCTGACCCTGACGGCGTCCTCATGGATCGCGCCCACGGCCGAGCCCTCCGAGCCGGCGCCGCCGTCCAGCGAGGCGCCCGAGCCCACGCCGTCGGCGTCCGCGTCACCGAGCCCCCCGCCGTCGGAGAGCCCCGAGCCCTCCGCGAGCGCGGAACCCTCGCCCTCGCCGTCCGCCTCGGCCACGCCCAGCCCCGAGCCGACGACGACCGCGACGCCGTCACCGACGCAGAGCCCGGCGCCGACGTCGGCGGCCCCGTCGACCTCGTCGGAGCCGACCGAGCAGTCGCCGAGCACCTCGTCCACCGCGACGCCGGTGGACCCGCTGCCGACGCTGACGCCGGAGCCCGAGCCCTCGATCGATCCGCCGCCGTCCACCTGAGCGGACGGGGCGCCGTCGGACCCGCGAACCGGGCCCCGGGGCCGGTCAGTCCTGGCGGACGAGGGGCGAGAGCCGGCCGCCGCGCTCGGCGGCCCCGGAGAGCCCCACGGACTCGAGCCAGTTGCCGAGCATCCGGTAGCCGCCCTCGGTGAGCACGGACTCGGGGTGGAACTGCACGCCCCACAGGGGCGCGGTGCGGTGGGCCAGTCCCATCACGACGCCGTCCTCGGTCTCGGCGGTGATCTCCAGGACCGCCTCGTCCACGGTGGGCCGCACGGCGGCCAGCGAGTGGTAGCGGGTGGCGGTGAACGGCGAGGGGACGCCCTCGAACATGGGGTGCTCGCCGCGGCGGACCAGAGACGTCTTGCCGTGCATGAGGGATTCCGCGTGCGTCACGGTGGCGCCGAACGCCTCCGCGATGGCCTGGTGCCCCAGGCACACCCCGAAGAGCGGACGGCCGCCGTCGGCGGCGGAGCGGATGAGGTCGAGGGAGACACCGGCGTCGGCGGGCGCGCCCGGCCCGGGCGAGATGAGCACCGCCGTGTGCTCGGCCGCGAGCTCGAGGGCGCGGGCGGGGGTGACCTCGTCGTTGCGGATCACGGTGGTGCGGGCCCCGAGCTGCTCGAGGTAGCCCACCAGGGTGTAGACGAAGCTGTCGTAGTTGTCGACGACGAGGACGGAGACCTCGGGGCTCTGCACGGGGGCGCTCTTTCCTCCCCGCCGCGTGGGAGCGGGGTGCATAGACTGGCCGGGCACGTCGCTGACCCCGGTCCTGGGCAGGTCAGCAGGATACCGTCCCCGCCCCGGTCCCCGCCGGTGGGGGCGCCCACCACCCCCCACCCGAGGAGAAGACCCGTGGCAGCACCCGCCGGCAAGCGCAAGGACTCGGCCCGTCGGAAGCGCGAGGAGCTCGAGGCCGCGCGCCGCAGCCGCTCCGCCGTGCGGACGGACCTCGGGGACGTGGACCCGGGTCCGAAGCCCCTCTCCCCCGGGTACAAGGTCGTGATGTTCGGCCTGCTGATCCTCGGCCTGCTCTGGATCATCGTCTACTACCTGACCCAGGGCCTCTTCCCGATCGTGCAGATCGGCGGCTGGAACATCCTCGTGGGCTTCGGCATCGCGCTCGTCGGGTTCCTGATGATGTCCCGCTGGAGCGAATGACACGCGTGTAGTTCTCCACAGCGGTGGACAACCCTGTGGATGGCCGATCCGCACGATCCCGCCCGGAGACGAGTTGTCCCCGGAGTTGTCCACAGGTGTGGACACCCCTGTGGGAAGAAGTGCACACCCGGCTGTGGAGAACTCCGGGGACGGTCGGGGACGACGGTCTAGCCGAGCAGGCCGGCCACCGTGACCCGTGCGGCGCCGAGCACCGTGAGCGCCGCCAGCGCCGCCGCCACGACCACGAGGCCGGCTGCCTGGGCGCCCACGGACGGCACGCGCGCGCGGCCGGGCCGCAGCCCGCCGGCCAGGGAGAACACGACGGCGACGACGGCGCCCGTCAGCAGCCCGCCCACGTGCACCTGCCAGGCCACCCCGGGCAACAGGAACGAGAACACGAGGTTCAGGCCGATCAGCACGGCGATCGAGCGCACCTGGCCGCCCCGCACCCGGGTGAGCAGGAACAGGGCCGCGAACATGCCGTACACGGCGCCGGACGCCCCGACGACGGGCTGCAGCGGGTCCGAGACCCACAGCGCGAACACCGCGCCGCCCACGGCGGAGAGCACGTAGAGAGCGAGGAACCGCCACCAGCCCAGCGCGGGCTCGAGCACGCGCCCGATCACCCACAGCGCGAGCATGTTCAGCAGCAGGTGCGTGGGACCGGAGACGTCGTGCACGAGCGCGTAGGAGGCCATCCGCCACGGCTCCATGCCGTACGGGGACGTGTAGAGCCCGGCGTACCAGAGCGCCTCGGTCACGCCGGACGCCTGGTCCCGGGTCAGCCACTGCGCCGCGTAGACCACCGCCGTGACCGCCAGCAGGATCCAGGTGACGGGCGAGGCGGCGAAGCCCGTCCGCCGTCGGACCGGGACCGACGCGGCGGCGCCGGCGGGAGCCACCGTCGGAGCAGGGCCGGCCACGACGCCGGACGCACAGTCCACGCAGACCGGTCCGGCCGCGGAGCCGGGACGCTGGCAGTCGAGGCACGCGGGGCGCCGGCAGACGGCGCAGCGCACATACGCGGCACGGCCCGGATGCCGCGGGCACACCGGGGGTGTGCCGTCCGCGGAGTCCGGGCCGTGCGGGTCAGAGGGGGTGGTGCTCACCGAGGGGCTGCTCAGGCCTCGTCGATGTCGATGGACTCGATGACGACGTCCTCGAGCGGGCGGTCACGGGGATCGGTGGCGACGGCGTTGAGCTCGTCCACGACCTTCTGGGAGGCCTCGTCCTTCACCTCGCCGAAGATGGTGTGCTTGCCGTTGAGCCAGCCGGTGGGCACGGAGGTGATGAAGAACTGCGAGCCGTTGGTGCCGGGGCCGGCGTTGGCCATGGCCAGCAGGTAGGGGCGGTCGAACTGCAGCTCGGGGTGGATCTCGTCGCCGAACTGGTAGCCGGGGCCGCCGATGCCCATGCCGAGCGGGTCGCCGCCCTGGATCATGAAGTCCTTGATGATGCGGTGGAACACGGTGCCGGAGTACAGCGGGGCGCCGTTGTTCTTCTCACCGGTCTGCGGGTGGGTCCACTCCTGCTCGCCGGTGGCGAGGCCCACGAAGTTCTTCACGGTCTTCGGGGCGTGGTTGCCGAACAGCTCGACGACGATGTCGCCGTGGTTCGTGTGGATGGTCGCGGTGTGCGTCTTGTTCGCCATGCGCCCCATTGTTCCATCCGCGGCGGCGGGCCGTCCGGATCCCGCCGTCCGGGGTCGGGATCTTCCGCGATCGGCGTACGCACTCCCGGCGTGCCGGGACCCGTGCCACGGCGGGGGTCGGCCACTAGGCTGGGCCTCGAGGACCACCGCGTTCAACGACCATCCAGAACCCACGGGAGGCATCACATGGCTCGCACGACCCTGCACGACGAGATCCAGCACGACGGCGGCACGAACGCGTTCGTCGCACGCCAGGCGGAGAACCTGCGCCACTGGGCCGCCCCGAAGGTGGAGTCCACCCGTGCCTGGGGCGAGGTGGCCGCGGCCTACGGGCTGATCGGCGGCTCCGCCGCGGCCGAGGAGGGCCGCCGCAAGGCCCAGGACGCCAAGAAGGAGTACGGCCCCGTGGTCGAGCGCGGGGCGCGCAAGGCCGGCGAGGCCGTGGCGCACCAGTACGGGCTGCTGGCCCCCGCCGTCGCCAAGGGCGTGGACACCGTCCAGGACTTCCTCGAGCACCTGCAGGCCCAGGCGCAGGACGCCGGCCACGACGTGCAGCAGCAGTTCGCCGCGGCGCGCAAGGACGCCGAGAAGGCCGCGAAGAAGGGCCGCCGTCGTGGGGGCCGCAAGGCCAAGCAGCTGCGCCGGGACGGCCGCCAGGCCGCCCAGGGCCTGCGCAAGGACGCGAAGAAGGCCGCCAAGGGCGCCCGCAAGGACGCGCAGCGGTCCGCCGCCCTGTTCAGCGACCGTGCCGGCCAGGCCAAGGACGCCGCCGCGGCGGGCGGCCTGACCCTCGCCGGCCTCCTCGCCACGGGTCTGTCCGCGCTGCAGGAGCAGGGCGGGAAGGTGGCCCCGCAGGTGCAGGCCCGCCTGGCCGACGCCGGCGACTACGCCCAGCGCCGCAAGGAGGAGGTCCTCCCCGTGGCCGCCGCCCGCCTGGCCGACGGCGCCGCGCACGCCCGCAAGACCGCCCACGACGTCGAGGTCCCGGACGCCCTGGAGCAGGCCCTGATCAAGCTCACCGGGGACAAGGCGATCGTGAAGCGCCTGCGCCAGGGCGCCGAGCAGTACGCCGGCGCCGCCGAGAAGGACCTGAACCGTGCCGCCGGTCGCCGGGCCTCCCGCTCGGGCGGCCGCGCCTGGATCGTCGCGGGCATGGCGGCCGCCGCCGCCGGCGCCGGCTTCGCCCTGTGGCGCCTGACCAAGCCGGTGCAGGATCCGTGGACCGCCCCGGTGCCGGGCCCGATCACCGCGAACATCCCGGTGGTGGAGGCCAACAACCCCTACGCCCAGCAGCAGAAGGTCGTGGCCGAGGCCGGCTCGGCCGCGGCGGGTCAGGGCGTGCGGGTGGACACCGCCACGCCGGACCCGGTGGCCGCCGCCAACGCGAAGGTGCTGGGCGTCCAGCCCGGGCAGCAGCGCTGACCCGCTCCCCCGCGCTCTGAGCGCGCAGCGGACGGCGACCGGCCCGCGCATCCTCGGCAGGACCGAGGGGGCGCGGGCCGGCGCGCGTCCGGGCGCAGGTCGGGGCGGGAGCCGGTGGGCCGCCGTCGAACGGGGCGCGGGCCTTGTCCACCGCCGGGAGCGCGCGGGAGGCTGGGAGCGCCCGGGATCCCGACGCCGGGCGGAGGAGTGATCTGCATGAGCACGACCCTGACCCTCTTCGGCCACTCGGCCGTCCGCCTCGAGAAGGCCGGCCGGCGCCTCGCGTTCGACCCCGGCGCGTTCAGCGACGCGGCGGTCCTGGACGGCGCGGACGCCGTCCTCGTGACGCACGGCCACCCGGACCACGTGGTCCCCGAGCAACTGGTCAGGGCTGTGGCCGGCACAGACGCGCACGTGTGGGCGCCACGGGACCTCACGGGGCCGCTGGCGGAGGCGGGGCTCGATGCCGGGCACGTGCACACGGCCGTCCCCGGGGAGACGTTCGAGGCCGCCGGCTTCCGGGTGGAGGTGCTCGGCGGGGAGCACGCGGTGATCCACGCCGAGGTGCCGCGCCCGGTCAACGTGTCCTACCTCGTGGACGGGGCCGTGCTGCACCCCGGCGACTCGTTCACGGTGCCGGACGCCGACGTCGAGGTGCTCCTGCTGCCCGCCGCGGCGCCGTGGCTGCGCATCGCGGACGTGGTGGACCAGATGCGGGCCATCGCGGCGACGCACACCCGCCCCATCCACGACGGCATCCTCAGCGAGGACGGCAAGGGCGTGGTGGACAGGGTGCTCTCGGGTCTCGCCGAGGGTGTGACCGACTACCGGCGTCTGGCCCCCGGGGAAGCCTGGACGTTCTGAGGCGCGGGGAGGCGGCCCCGGGCGGCCGACCCGGGGCCGGTCACCAGCTGAGGGTGATCTCCAGCTCGGCGTCGCCGTCGTCCTCGACTTCGAGCTCCACCTCGAGGCCCACGCGGTCCGGGACGGTGACGACGACGTCGCGGCCGCCGTGCTCGATCCGCACCTCGTTCTGCCGGGAGAGCTGGTCGGCGAGGTCGCGCAGGCGTGCGGCGGCCTGCTCGCGGCTGAGGGTCTGCTGCTGCTCGTGCTCGAAGAGGTCCTTGCCCATGGCACCGACGGTAGTCGGTGGTCGGGGTGCGCGCGACGGACGGGCCCCGGCGCGGCCGACGCCGGGGCCCGTGCGGGTCAGCGGGACGCGGCCGGGGCGAGGGCGGGATCGTCGTCGCGGTGGATCTCGAAGCCGGGTGCCCGGTAGGTGGGCTCCCGGCGCTTGAGGGCCCGGATGACGAGCAGGGTCACCGGCACGATGAGGATCTCCACGAGCGTCTTGTACCCGAAGCCGGTCACCGTGTAGTTCGCCAGTTCCAGCAGCGAGATGGTGCCGGCGTAGGCGATGGTGCAGAAGATCAGGGTGTCGAAGAACTGGCCGACCACGGTGGAGAGGATGAGCCGGAACGCCACGTGCCGTTCCTTCATGCGCTCCTTGAGGCGGACCACGATGGACGCGTTGAGCAGGGAGCCCACGAGGAACGCGACGACGCCGGCCACGGTGATCCGGAGCATCGGGGCGAGGGCCTGGTCCCAGACCTCGAAGCCATCGACGGGCGTGGTCCAGGAGACCACCGTGTAGGTGAGGGCGGCGAGCACGAGCATCGCGAAGCCGAGGACGATGGCGCGGCGGGCCCGGCGCCAGCCGTACACCTCGGCGAGGATGTCGCCGACGATGTACGCGAACGGGAACAGGAAGGCGCCGCCGTCGAAGATGAGGGGACCGCCGTCGTAGAAGAGGTCCGAGATGACCGGGACGGTGGGGCCGTAGAAGAGCTTGGCCGCGGTGACGCCGGAGAGGATCAGGAGGGCGATGAAGACGCCCACGAAGATGTCGTAGTAGCTCGCGGGCACCCGGGCGTAGGCCGGGGTGCCCTGCCCAGGGGCGGGTCGGTCGGGGGACGGGGTGTCGATGGTGGTGTTCACCGGACCATCCAACACCACACGCGACGGCCACGGGCGCGGTGGGCGGGTCCGGCGGCGGGGGTTCGGGGCAGGCCATCCCCGTCCCTCCGTGGGCAGAAACGCCCTCTCTTCTGCCCACGGGGCCCGAAGTCCTGCAGTTTGTGCCCCAGGAGCCCCCGGGTCGCCGGTTTCTGCCCACGGTGCCGGCGCCGGCGGCCACCCTGGGCATACGAAAGGGCCCGGGAGTCTCACGACTCCCGGGCCCTTCTTCGGTGGAGGCAAGGGGACTCGAACCCCTAACCCCCTGCTTGCAAAGCAGGTGCGCTACCAATTGCGCCATGCCCCCGTGAGGACCGGTCAGTCCTCCGGTGCCGGCTCGACGCCGTCGGCGTCCTCCGGCAGGTCGTCCGTGGCCGTGGCCCAGACGTCCTTCCCCGCACTGTTCTCCCGCCAGAGACGCGCCCCGTAGGCGGCTGCCGCGGCGCCGACCACGAGGGCCACGCGTGCCAGTCGACCCATGGGAAGACCTCCGGAGACGAACGGAGCCCCAGCGGACCGGGGCTCTGTGTGGTGGGAGTGGGCGTACCAAGACTTGAACTTGGGACCTCTTCGTTATCAGCGAAGCGCTCTAACCGCCTGAGCTATACGCCCTCACCGTCGCTCACGGCTGACGCCGTTCACAACAGGAGATGACTGTACAGGAACGCCGACGCCCCGCGCAAATCCGCGCGGGGCGTCGTCGAGGGTCTGCTCAGTCGTCCGTCAGCGTGACGCCGAGGCCGCCCACGAGGCTCGCGCAGAGGTTGTAGAGCAGCGCGGCCACGGTGGCCAGGGCGGTCAGCAGGATGACGTTGACCACGGCCAGCACGGTGGCCAGCGAGGTCACGGTGCTCAGCGGGGCCAGGGACGCCACGGTGTAGCGCCCGGCCTCGGAGCCGAGCACGGTGCCGATCACGTCGTTGACCCTGTCGAAGATCCCGAGGACGTCGGACAGCGAGTACAGCGCCACCGCCGCCACCACCGTGAGGATGCCCAGCGCCACCGAGAGCAGGAACGCCAGCTTCAGCACGGACCACGGGTCCACCCGGGTCAGCACCAGGCGGGCGCGGCGCACCTTGGCCTTCGGGACGGCGCGGACCAGGTCCTCCTGCGAGGACCCGCTGGCCTTGCGCACCGGACGGCCGGACCGCGGCTCGGCGGCCTTCCCGGTGCTCCGCCCCTGGCCGGGACGCGACGACGCGGACGTGCTCACTGCTCTCCTCCGTCTGCACCCTCACCGGCGTCCTGCGTCAGGGCGTCCTCCGGTGCGGCTACGGGGTCGGTCGGGTCGATGTCTGCGTCCAAGGGTACATCCGGCCCCGCCTCGGCCTCGGCGTCCGCCTTCGCCTCCATCTCCTGCTCGTTGTTCAGGGTGACGGCGACGATCCGGTCCCGCTTGTCCGGCTTGGCGAAGATCACGCCCATCGTGTCGCGGCCCTTGGCCGGCACACCGGCGACGGCGGAGCGCACCACCTTGCCCGAGGCCATCACCACGAGGACCTCCTGGTCCTCGCGCACCACGAGACCGCCGGCGAGCTCGCCGCGGTCGTCCACGAGCTTGGCGACCTTGATGCCGAGGCCGCCGCGGTTCTGCAGGCGGTACTCGTCCACGTGGGTGCGCTTGGCGAAGCCGCCGTCCGTGACGGTGAAGACGTAGCCGTCCTCCTCCACCACGTCCATCGTCAGCAGGGAGTCGTCGTCGCGGAACTTCATGCCCGTCACGCCCGAGGTCGCGCGGCCCATGGGACGCAGCGCCTCGTCCGTGGCGGTGAACCGCAGGGACTGGCCCTTGTGCGAGATCAGGATGAGGTCGTCGTCGGGCGAGACCACGCGGGCCGAGACCAGCTCGTCCCCCTCGCGCAGCTTGATGGCGATCAGGCCGGCGGTGCGGTTCGTGTCGTAGTCCAGCAGCGGCGTCTTCTTCACGAGGCCGCCGCGCGTGGCGAGCACGAGGTACGGGGCCCGGCCGTAGTCCACGAGCGGCTGGATCTGGGCGATCCGCTCGTCCGGCTGGAACGCGAGCAGGTTGGCCACGTGCTGGCCCTTCGCGTCGCGGCCGGCCTCGAGCAGCTCGTACGTCTTGATCCGGTACACGCGGCCGAAGTTCGTGAAGAACAGCAGCCAGTGGTGCGTGGACACGGTGAGGAAGTGCTCGACGACGTCGTCGCCGCGCAGCGTCGCCCCGCGCACGCCCTTGCCACCGCGCGCCTGGGACCGGTACTGGTCGATCCGGGTGCGCTTGACGTAGCCGCCGCGGGTGATGGAGACGACCATCTCCTCCTCGGGGATCAGGTCCTCGATGGACATGTCGCCGTCGAAGCCGGCCATGATCTCGGTGCGGCGGTCGTCGCCGTGCTTGGCCACGATCTCGGCGAGCTCCTCGGAGATCACCTCGCGCTGACGCTGCGGGGACTCCAGGATCCGGTTGTACTCGGCGATCTTCGCCATGAGGTCGTCGTACTCGTCCTGGATCTTCTGGGACTCCAGGGCGGCGAGCTGGCGCAGCTGCATCTGCAGGATGGCCTGGGCCTGGACGTCGTCGATGTCCAGGAGCTCCTTGAGGGCCTCGCGGGCCACGTCCGCCGAGGCCGAGCGGCGGATGGTCGCGATGACCTCGTCCAGCATGTCCAGGGCCTTGAGCAGGCCGCGCAGGATGTGCGCGCGCTCCTCGGCCTTGCGCTTGCGGAACGCGGTGCGGCGCACGATCACGTCGATCTGGTGCTTCACCCAGTGGTGCACGAAGCCGTCCAGGGACAGGGTGCGCGGCACGCCGTCCACGAGCGCGAGCATGTTGGCCGAGAAGTTCGACTGCAGCTCGGTGTGCTTGTAGAGGTTGTTCAGCACCACCTTGGCGACGGCGTCGCGCTTGAGCACGATCACCAGGCGCTGGCCGGTGCGGCCGGAGGTCTCGTCGCGCATGTCCGCGATGCCGCTGATCTTGCCGTCCCGCACCATCTCCGCGATCTTCGCGGCCAGGTTGTCCGGGTTGGTCATGTAGGGCAGCTCGGTGACCACGAGGCACGTGCGGCCCTGGATCTCCTCCACGTTGACCACGGCGCGCATGGTGATGGGGCCGCGGCCGGTCCGGTAGACCTCCTCGATGCCCTTGCGGCCCAGGATCTGGGCGCCCGTGGGGAAGTCGGGGCCGTGCACGCGGGCCAGGAGCGCCTCGAGCAGCTCCTCGCGGGTGGCCTCGGGGTGCTCGAGGTACCACTGCACGCCCGCGGCCACCTCGCGCATGTTGTGCGGCGGGATGTTCGTGGCCATGCCGACGGCGATGCCCGAGGAGCCGTTGACCAGCAGGTTCGGGTACCGGGCGGGCAGGACGACGGGCTCCTGCTGCTTGCCGTCGTAGTTGTCCTGCATGTCGACGGTGTCCTCGTCGATGTCCCGGACCATCTCCATGGCCAGCGGGGCCATCTTGGTCTCGGTGTAGCGCTGGGCGGCCGCGCCGTCGTTGCCCGGGGAGCCGAAGTTGCCCTGGCCGAGCGCCAGCGGGTAGCGCTGGACCCAGTCCTGGATGAGGCGCACGAGGGCGTCGTAGATCGCGGTGTCGCCGTGCGGGTGGTAGTTGCCCATCACGTCGCCCACCACGCGGGCGGACTTGTTGAACGCGCGGTCCGGGCGGTAGCCGCCGTCGTACATCGCGTAGAGCACGCGACGGTGCACGGGCTTGAGGCCGTCGCGCACGTCCGGCAGCGCGCGGCCGACGATCACGGCCATCGCGTAGTCCAGGTACGAGCGCTTCATCTCCGACTCGAGGTCGACGGGCTCGACCTTGTCGGCGGCGCCCTCGGGGAGCACGTAGTGCTCCACCTCGATGTCCAGGCCGGTCTGCGGGGTCGGGGCGCCCTCGACGGGCTCGTCCGGGGTCTGGGGGGTGGTCTCGTCGCTCACGCGGGTCCTCTCGTGCTCCCCGCGACGGCGGGGAGGGTGGTCGGCTCAGGCAGGTCTGCGGGTCCGGCTCAGACGTCCAGGAAGCGGATCTCCTTGGCGTTCTGCTGGATGAAGGTGCGGCGGGACTCCACGTCCTCGCCCATGAGCATGGAGAAGACGGCGTCCGCGGCGGCGGCGTCCTCCATGGTCACCTGCAGCAGGGTGCGGTGCTCCGGATCCATGGTGGTGTCCCAGAGCTCCTGGTAGTTCATCTCGCCCAGGCCCTTGTAGCGCTGCACGCCGTTGTCCTTGGGGTAGCGCCAGCCCTTGGCCAGGCCGGCCTCGACGGCGGCGTCGCGCTCCTCGTCCGAGAACACGTAGTCGTGCGGGGCGTTGGACCACTTGATGCGGTACAGCGGCGGCTGCGCGAGGAACACGTGGCCGGCCTCGATGAGCGGGCGCATGTACCGGAACAGGACGGTCAGCAGCAGCGTGGTGATGTGCTGGCCGTCCACGTCCGCATCCGCCATGAGCACGATCTTGTGGTACCGCAGCTTGGAGATGTCGAACTCCTCGCCGATGTTGGTGCCGAACGCCGTGATCATCGACTGGATCTCGGCGTTGCCGAGGGCCTTGTCCAGGCGGGCGCGCTCCACGTTCAGGATCTTGCCGCGCAGCGGCAGGATGGCCTGCGTCTCCGGGTTGCGGCCCTGCTTGGCCGAGCCGCCGGCGGAGTCGCCCTCCACGATGTACACCTCGCAGCGCTCGGGGTCCTTCGAGGAGCAGTCGGCCAGCTTGCCGGGCATGCCGAAGGACTCCAGCGGGGACTTGCGGCGCGCGTTGTCCCGGGCCTTGCGGGCGGCCAGGCGGGCGTGCGAGGCCATGATGGCCTTGCGGATGATCTCCTTGGCCGGGCCCGGATTGCGCTCGAACCAGTCGCCGAGGTGGTCCGTGACCGCCTTGGACACGAACCCGCGGGCCTCGGAGTTGCCGAGCTTGGTCTTGGTCTGGCCCTCGAACTGCGGCTCGGAGAGCTTCACGGAGATCACGGCGGTCAGGCCCTCGCGGATGTCCTCGCCCGTGAGGTTGTCCTCCTTGGGCTTGAGGATCTCCTTCTCCCGCGCGTAGCGGTTGACCAGGGAGGTCAGCGCGGCGCGGAAGCCCTCCTCGTGGGTGCCGCCCTCGTGGGTGTTGATCGTGTTCGCGTAGGTGTGCACGGACTCCGAGTAGGCGGAGGTCCACTGCATGGCCACCTCGACGGCCATGGAGCGGCCGTCCGAGACGTCCTCGGCCTCGAAGGCGATGACGTCGTCGTGGACGTACTCGACCTTCTTGGCGGAGTTGAGGTGCTGGACGTAGTCGAGCAGGCCGTTCTCGTACAGGTAGGTGACGGAGCGGCGCTGGGGCTCCTGCTCCGCCTCCTCCGCCAGGCCGTTCTCCGCGACGTCCTCACCGGCGGCGCCCTCGCCCGCGATCTCGTCGTCGACGACCTCGTTGGACTCCTGGACGCGCTCGTCCGTGAGGGTGATGCGCAGGCCCTTGTTGAGGAAGGCCATCTGCTGGAAGCGGGCGCGCAGGGTCTCGTAGTCGAACTCGATCGAGTCGAAGATCTCCGCGTCCGGGTAGAACGTCTGCACGGTGCCCGTGGCGTCCGTGGCCTCCCCCTTCACCAGCTCGCCCTGGGGCACGCCGCCGTCCGCGAAGGACATGCGCCACGCGTGCCCCTGACGGCGGACCTCGGTGTCCACGCGGCGGGAGAGCGCGTTGACCACGGAGATGCCCACGCCGTGCAGGCCGCCCGAGACGGCGTAGCCGCCGCCGCCGAACTTGCCGCCGGCGTGCAGGATCGTCATGACGACCTCGACGGTCGGCCTCCCCTCGGTGGGGTGCAGGTCCACGGGGATGCCGCGGCCGTCGTCCGCCACGCGCACGCCGCCGTCGGCCTGCAGCGTGACGTCGATGCCGGTGGCGTAGCCGGCCAGCGCCTCGTCCACGGAGTTGTCCACGACCTCGTACACGAGGTGGTGCAGGCCCCGCGGGCCGGTGGAGCCGATGTACATGCCGGGGCGCTTGCGGACGGCCTCGAGGCCCTCGAGCACGGTGATGGCGCTGGCGCCGTACTCACCGGGCACCTTCCGGTCCTTCACCGGGGCCTCGGGCTGCCCGACGGCGTCCGGCACGGCCTCCGGGTTCGGCGCGGCCGACGCGGCGGTCGGCTCCTCCGCGGGGTTCTCGGGCATGGCGTCAACCACGGGTGGCTCACTTCCTCGGACGTCGGCGGCAGGGTCGACCCGCGCGCAGGCGCGCGACGCCGCCCGGACATAACCGGCACGCGACACGCTCCCGCAGATCCACGGGGGCGGGGGCCGGACGACGGCCGGCCCCCTTTCACTGGTCCCAGTGTACCGCCTGACACCCCGAGGACCCGCATCGACGGGGGTCCGCCACGGGAGAACACCCGCTCAGCGGCCAGGGACACGGCTCAGGACGCGCGCAGGAGACCGCCCATGCCTCCCGGGCCGTCACCGACCCTGTGACCGCGCCAGAGCGGCGCCCATGGCCTCGCCGCGTTCGGGTCGTCGTCGGGCGCCGCGCGGATGGTCGCGAACTCAGCCGTAGGTGTCGCGCGGCCCGCGGCCGCCGCGCACGGTGCGCGGGCCCATGCGCCAGCTCGGGGCCTGGGGCCCCGCCACCTCAATGCGGGTCACGACGCCGGGCCCGAGCGCCTCGTCGAAGCGCTGCAGGAGCACGGGGCTCATCAGGCGCAGCTGCGTGGCCCACGCGGTGGAGCTCGTCCGGACCCGCACCACGGAGTCCTCGAAGCTCTCCGGGCGGCAGTGCAGCGCGATCTCCGGCCCCACCAGCTCGGCCCAGCGGGTGAGCACGGAGCCGACCGCCACGGGGGTGGACCAGCCGCGGTCGCGGATGAGCCGGCCGAACACGGTGGACACCGTGGCCGGGTCCCGGTCCGCACCCCCGAACGGGCGCCGACGGTCCTGCCGCTCCCGGCCGGCCGACGTCGTGCCCGCCATGGCCCCGGCCAGGCCCGCGCCCGTCCCCCGCGCCCGCAGCGGCGCCTCGCCCCGCTCCCGGGCGGCCTCGCGGACCCGGCGCAGCTGCACGAGCGCCAGGTCCGGCCGGTCCGGCTCGAACGGGGCGGGGGTCTCAGCCATCGGCGCCGCCCTCGCGCCGGGGCTCGCGGATGTCCCCCTCCACGGGGGCCGCGGCGGCCACGGCCTCGGAGCCCTCCGCGTCCTGGCGGATGAGCACGCGGTGGGCCGTGAGCTCCTCGGGGACGTCCTCGAGCGCGGCGGCCGTGACGATCACCTGCTCGGCCCGGTGCACGAGCGCGGCGAGGCGGCGGCGACGGGCGGCGTCGAGCTCCGCGAACACGTCGTCCAGGATCAGGACGGGGCGGGCGTCGGGGTCCGGGTCGTCGGCCACGAGCACGTCGTAGGCCGCCATGCGCAGGGCGAGCGCCAGCGACCACGTCTCCCCGTGGGAGGCGTAGCCGCGCGCGGGCGCCGGGCCCAGGAAGAGGGCGAGCTCGTCCCGGTGCGGGCCCACCAGGGTGAGCGACCGTGCCCGCTCCTCCTCCCGCTGGGACTCGAGCGTCCGGCGCATGTCCGCGGCCAGGTCCGCCACGGCCGGGACCTCCGCGTGGGTGCCGCGGGCCAGCGGGACGGTGGACTCGTAGGCGTAGGCCGCGGCCTTGGAGCCGTTGGTCAGCGCGGCGTACATCTCCTGGAGGGGGCGGGCCAGGAGGCGCAGCACGTGCAGGCGGCCGTGGAGCAGGCGGGCGCCGGCGGCGCAGAGGTGCTCGTCCCAGACGGCGAGGGTCGCGTCCTCCTCGGGGCCCCAGCGGCGAGAGCCGCGGCTCGACTTGAGCAGGGCGTTGCGCTGGCGCAGCACGCGTTCGTAGTCGGCGGCGGCCTCGCCGAGGGCCGGACGCAGCTGCACCATGAGCTGGTCGAGGAGACGACGGCGGCCACCGGGCTCCCCCGTCACGAGGCTCAGGTCCTCCGGGGCGAAGACCACGGTGCGCAGGATCCCGAGGCCCTCCTTCGCCCGCACGGGGGCGCCGCGGTTGATGGCCACCCGGTTGGACCGGCCCGGCAGGATCTCCAGCTCGAGGGCGACGGCGCGCGATCCGCGGTGCACGCGTCCGGCGATCCGGGCCCGGTCCCGGCCGAAGCGCACGAGCTGCGCGTCCGAGCTGACCCGGTGGGACTGCTGGGCGCCGAGGTAGCCGATCGCCTCCACGAGGTTGGTCTTGCCCACCCCGTTGGCCCCGAGCAGCACCGTGGATCCCGGCGTCAGCTCCAGGTCGGCCCAGCGGTAGGACCGGAAGTCCGCGACGGTGAGGTGGGACAGGTACACGGGAGCGTCCGGCCCCCTGCGTCAGGCGATGCGCACCGGCATCACGAGGTAGCGGTAGTCGGAGACGACGCCGTCCTCCTGGTTCACGCCGGTGAGCAGGGCGGGCTTGGGCGCGGACGTGAAGGCGAAGCGCACCTGCGGCTGGTCCACCACGGCCAGGCCCTCGGAGAGGTAGGACGGGTTGAACGCCACGGTGATGTCCTCGCCGTCGAGCGTGCACGGCACGGACTCGTTGGCGCTCGCGTCGTCGCCGGTGCCGGCGTCCAGGGTGACCTGGCCATCCGTGAACACCATGCGCAGGGCGGTGTTGCGCTCGGCCACGAGGGCCACGCGGCGGGACGCCTCGACCAGGGCGGCGGTGTCCACCACGGCCTGGATGGGGCTGGACTCGGGGAAGAGCGAGCGGATCTTGGGGTACTCGCCGTCCACGAGTACGGAGGTGGTGCGGCGGCCGCCGGAGGCGAAGCCCACGAGGTCGGCGGTCTGACCGAGCAGGATCTCCAGGTCGCCGCCGGAGCCGAGGGACTTGGCGACCTCGGTGAGCGTGCGCGCCTTGATGAGCAGCGACGTCGAGAGGGACGGGTCCGCCGGGGTCCAGCGAATCTCCTTCATGGCCAGCCGGTAGCGGTCCGTGGCCAGGAAGGTCATGGTGTCGCCCTCGATCTCCACCTTCACGGCGGTGAGGATCGGCAGGGTGTCGTCCTTGGAGGCGGCGACGGTGACCTGGGCGACGGCGTGGGCGAACGCGGCCCCGTCCACGGTGCCCGCGGGGGCCGGCAGCTCGGGCAGGGCCGGGTAGTCGCCCACGGGCATCGTGGCCAGGGCGAAGCGGGAGGAGCGGCAGGTGACGAGCACCTTGCCGCCGTCGAGCTCCACCGTGACCTGGGCCTGCGGCAGGGAGCGGACGATGTCGTTCAGCAGGCGGCCGGAGACGAGCACCTGGCCCGCGGTCTCGACGTCGGCCTCGATCTCCAGGCGCGCGGAGGTCTCGTAGTCGAAGCTCGCGATGGACACGACGCCGGCCTCGGCCGTGATCAGCAGGCCCGAGAGCACCGGCACCGGCGGGCGCGGGGACAGGGAGCGGGCGGCCCAGGAGACGGCGTCGGTGAGGATGTCGCGTTCGACGGTGAACTTCACGAGCTGCACTGCCTCTCTGGGGGTGATGACGGGGGTTGCGGGCCCGGGGGGAACGGCGACACGCGGGCCTCAGCATAGGCGGTCCGCGCGGCGGGTGTCAGGTCGCAGACGAATGACAGCGGTGTGATTCCACGGATCTCGGGCGCCCGGGCGCAGCCCGGGCCCTCGAGGCGCTCAGCTCGGTGCGGGACGGCGGAGTTGATGTTGCTTGGCGGGATCTCTCCAGAGGGATCAGAAGGAGTGGTAGCGGGTGTGGATCCTGTGGAGAACGCCGTTCTGCCGCGGCACCATGCGGATCCGGTTGGGGGAACCGTGTGGACGCCCGCTCGTTCGGGGTGTGCATCCGATGTGGACGGGCCTCGGAGGCCCTCCCCCCGCTCTGCACAGGCCCGACCGGGGTTGTCCAGACTCGTCCCCGGATCCACCCCCCAGTTGTCCACATTCCTGTCCACAGGGTGCGTCCACACCCGTCGAAACCCGCGACATCATGCGGTTTTCGGCTGTGGAGATCTGTGGATACGTGTGAACCATCGAATGACACCCGTGTGATTCACCAGCCTGGGCATCGTCGTCGTCCCCAGGGGTGTGGACGCGGCGTGAGCGGCCTGATTCCGCCATCCACAGGGGCGGAGGTTGTCCACAGCACCGGGGGTTCTCCACAGAGTTGTCCACACCGGTGGACAATGTGGAAGAAGGCTCGAGTCCCGGTCGAAGGTTCGAACCGGGACTCGAGGGTGGGACAGCGGGTGGCTCAGGCGCCGCGCTGCTTCCGCTTGATCTCGTTGGTGAGCTCGGTGACCTGGTTGTAGATCGTCCGCCGCTCGGCCATCAGCTCGCGGATCTTGCGGTCCGCGTGGATGACGGTGGTGTGGTCGCGGCCGCCCAGGACCTGACCGATCTTGGGCAGCGACATCTCGGTCAGCTCGCGCAGCAGGTACATGGCGATCTGCCGCGCCGTCACCAGCGTGCGGGTGCGGGACTTGCTGGTCAGCTCCTCGAGGGTGAGATTGAAGTACTCCCCCGTGGCGTGCAGGATCAGCTCCGGGGTGATCTCGTGCGCCGTCTCGTCCGTGATCAGGTCCTTGAGCACATGCTCGGCCAGCTCGATGTCCACGGTCTGCCGGTTGAGCGAGGCGAACGCGGTCACGCGGATCAGCGCGCCCTCGAGCTCGCGGATGTTCGTGGAGATGCGCGAGGCGATGTACTCCAGCGCCTCCGGCGGGGCCACGAGCCCCTCGGCCTCCGCCTTCTTCCGGAGGATCGCGATGCGCGTCTCGAGGTCCGGCGGCTGGATGTCCGTGATCAGCCCCCACTCGAAGCGGGAGCGCAGCCGGTCCTCGAACCCGGAGAGCTGCTTGGGCGGCAGGTCCGAGGTGATGACCACCTGCTTGTTGTTGTTGTAGAGCGTGTTGAAGGTGTGGAAGAACTCCTCGACCGTCGCCTCCTTGTCCGCCAGGAACTGGATGTCGTCGATCAGCAGGATGTCCACGTTGCGGTAGACCTGCTTGAACGAGGCGCCCTCGTCGTGGCGGATGGAGTTGATGAAGTCGTTGGTGAACTCCTCCGAGTTCACGTACCGCACCCGCAGGCCCGGGTAGAGGCGACGGGCGTAGTGCCCGATCGCGTGCAGCAGGTGCGTCTTGCCCAGGCCGGACTCGCCGTAGATGAACAGCGGGTTGTACGCCTTCGCCGGCGCCTCGGCCACCGCGTTCGCGGCGGCGTGCGCGAACCGGTTGGACGAGCCGATCACGAACGTCTCGAAGTGGTAGCGGTCGTTGAGGCGGCTGGTCTCCGCGGACGTCGACGGCGGCGCGGGGGTCGGCTTGCCGTTCCCGCTCGGGGCCGCGGTCGCAGCGGGCGCGACGTCGGCCGGCGGCTCGATGCGGAAGCCCGGCAGCTCCTCGGCGACGGCGCGGCGGGAGGTGGCGGCGGTCGCGGCCGGGGGCAGCTCGACGTCCGGCACCGCGGCGGCGGCCGGTCCGCCCGCGAGGGAGGAGCGGCGGGCCTCGGACGAGGGGGTCCGCGGCGGCTGCAGGTTCGCGTCGATCGAGATGGCCAGCAGGATCTCCTCGCGGAACTCCTTGGTCAGGGCGTCCGTGAGGGCGTCGGCCACCTGGGTGCCCTGGAGCGTCTCGCGGGTGGTCTCGTTCGGCACGGCCAGCAGGAGCGTGTTGCCGATGAGGCCCTGCGGCTGGGCCAGGTAGACGAAGCCCATGAGGCGGGCGCTGACCCGCGCGTCGTCCTCGAGGGAGCCCACGACGGAGCGCCACGAGCTGAGCACGGCCTGGTCTGCCACCACGGAGGCTTCCTTTCCTGGGGCAGACGTCCCCGAGGACGGGGGCGGCTGCGCGAGACGGACGACGGTGCTCGGAGTCTAACGGTTGTCCACAGGGTTGTGCACAGACGGTGGACAACCCCTATCATCCTGTGGACGACCGTCCCGGGCGCCCACGGGCGTCCGGGATCCGCGCGCACCCGTTTGACCCCTGCGTACCCCGGCCACTAGAGTTGTCTGGTCCCCCGGGTGTCGGTTGATCGTGCCCGCCGGGGATTTCATGTCAGAGCCTCACCGGTCCTTCCCCCTGGTCCACCTGCTCAGGTCGACGGTCGAAGGCACACAACACGTCGTGGAGAGATCACAGTGACCAAGCGCACGTTCCAGCCCAACAACCGCCGTCGTGCCCGCAAGCACGGCTTCCGTGCCCGCATGCGCACCCGCGCCGGCCGCGCCATCCTGTCCGCTCGCCGCGGCAAGAACCGCGCCGAGCTGTCCGCCTGAGGACCTCGGTCCAGGGACGGCGCGCCCCGTGCTGCCCCGTGACCGTCGCGTCCGCACGCCCGCGGAGTTCCGTCACCTCGGTCGCACCGGCACCCGGGCGGGTCGGCGCACCGTCGTGGTGAGCGTCGCCACGGACCCCGATCAGACCCGGTCCACGTCGCCGAGCGCCCCTCGGCCGCGGGCCGGGTTCGTCGTGTCCAAGGCCGTGGGGAACGCGGTGACCCGCAACCGGGTGAAGCGGCGGCTGCGCGCCGTCGTCGCGGATCAGATGCGCCTGCCCCCGCTGCGCGACCTGCCGGTTCTGGTGCAGGTCCGCGCGCTGCCGGCCGCCGCCGAGGCGGACTACGCGCTGCTGCGCCGCGAGACCGTCGGCGCGCTCGGCAAGGCCCTGAAGCCGCATCTGCCCGCCGCCTCGGAGCCCGCGTAGATGACCGTCACGCCCTCGCCCTTCGTCGTGCTCGAGCCCTCCCGTGAGTGGGGGCCGCTGCGCGCGCTGCCGTCCGCCCTGCTGGCCGGCCTGCTCACGGTCTATCGGGCCGTGGTCTCCCCGCTGTACGGACCCGTGTGCCGGTTCTTCCCCAGCTGCTCCGCCTACGGGCTGGAGGCCGTGCACGTGCACGGCGCGGTCAAGGGGTCGTGGCTCGCCGCGCGGCGCATCGGCCGGTGCCATCCCTGGAACGACGGCGGCGTGGACCCGGTCCCGCCCGGGCACCGACGCTGGCCGCCGGGCCGGCAGCCGCGCATCCTCACCCTGAACCACCCTCCCATCCCACCTGATCTCCCGCAGGAGGATTGACCCCCATGTTCGAAGCCATCCTCTCCCCGTTCCGCTGGCTGATGTCCTGGCTGCTCGGGGCGTTCCACAGCATCCTGGAGTTTGCGGGCCTGCCCGCGGACTCCGGCTGGACGTGGGCCCTGTCCATCCTCCTGCTGGTGGTGCTCATCCGCACCCTGCTGATCCCGCTGTTCGTCAAGCAGATCAAGGCGCAGCGCGCCATGCAGGCCATCCAGCCCGAGCTGCAGAAGCTGCAGGCCAAGTACAAGGGCAAGAAGGACCAGCTCTCCCGCCAGGCCATGGCCATGGAGCAGCAGGCGCTCATGAAGGAGCACAAGGCGAACCCGTTCGCCGCCTGCCTGCCGCTGCTGATCCAGATGCCGTTCTTCTTCGCGCTCTACCAGGTGCTGATCGGCGCCCGCGGCGCGGCGGAGCGCGGCGAGGCCATGGACGCCCTGTCCGCGGACCAGATCCGCTCCTTCGAGGGCTCCACGATCTTCGGCGCCCGCATGTCGGACACCTTCATGAACTCGCTCGGCGCGCCGGGCAGCGGGCCCGTGATCGTCACGGCGATCGTGCTGATCCTGCTCATGTCGGGCTCGATGTTCTTCATGCAGAAGATGCTCATGACGAAGAACATGACGCAGCAGGCCCTCTCCGGGCCCATGATGCAGACGCAGCAGATCATGCTCTACGCCATGCCCCTGATCTTCGGCATCGGCGGCATCAACTTCCCGATCGGCGTGCTCCTGTACTGGACCTACTCCAACTTCTGGGCCGTCGGCCAGCAGTGGTGGATCATCCGCAACAACCCGACCCCGGGCTCCCTCGCCGAGAAGGAGCTCAACGAGCGCCGCGCCGCCAAGGGCCTGCCCCCCGTGGGCCAGAAGGTGTCGAACGCCGAGGCCACGCCCTCGTCCGCGCACACCCAGGCGGGCCGCGGCGGTGCCGTGCTGAACGGTGAGGTCGTCCGCCAGTCGGGTCAGCGCGTCCAGCCCCAGCGCAAGAACCGCAGGAGGAAGTGAGCATGTCCGCCGAGAACGTGACCCCGGCCCCCGAGGCCGAGGACGCCGTCGTCGAGACCCCCGTGGGCCAGGGCTCTCGCGTCGCGGAGCAGGACGGTGCCGCCGTCTCGGAGGCGGTGCGCCGCCTCGAGGAGGAGGGCGACGTCGCCGCGGACTACGTCGAGGAGCTGCTCGACATCGCGGACCTGGACGGGGACATCGACATCGAGGTCCGCGACGGGCGCACGTACGTGTCCGTCGTCTCCGAGGACCACGATGAGCGCCTGGACGGCCTCGTCGGCCCCGACGGCCGCACCCTGGAGGCCCTGCAGGAGCTCGTCCGGCTGGCCGTGCTCGCCGCCACGGGGCACCGCTCCCGGCTGATCCTGGACGTCTGCGGGCACCGGGAGCGCCGCAACGTCGCCCTGCGCACCGCCGCCCAGGCGGCCGTCGAGCGCGTCCGCGCCGGCGAGGGTCCCGTGCACCTCGAGCCCATGGGCGCGTACGAGCGCAAGATCGTCCACGACGTCGTCGCGGACGCCGGCCTGACCTCCGAGTCGGAGGGCGAGGGCGCCCGCCGGCACGTGGTCATCTCCGCCGATGACTGAGCGGGGCTCGGCCTACGAGCGGCGCCCCGGGCTGGATCCGCAGGACCGGGGCGACCGCCCCGCGCCCGTGGGGCAGCCGGCGCCGCCGCTGACCGACGCGCTGCGGCCGGCCGCCGTCGAGCTGTTCGGCGAGGCCCTCCCCCGGGCCGAGGCATACGTGGCCCACCTGGCGGACACCGGCATCGAGTGGGGCCTGATCGGCCCGCGCGAGGCACCCCGTCTCTGGGAGCGCCACGTCCTGAACTGCGCCGTGGTCGAGGAGCTCCTCCCGCAGGGCGCGCTCGTGGCCGACGTCGGCTCCGGCGCGGGCCTGCCCGGCCTGTGCCTCGCGCTCGCGCGCCCCGACTGCCAGTTCCTGCTCATCGAGCCGCTCGAGCGGCGCGTGGAGTGGCTGGACAGGGTGGTCGCCGACCTCGGCCTGGAGAACGTGGACGTGATCCGCGGCCGTGCCGAGCAGGTCTCCGGGAACCTCGACGTCGACGTCGTGACCGCCCGCGCCGTGTCCGCGCTGAAGACCCTCGTGCCGCTGGCCATGCCGATGCTGCAGGGCGCCGGGGAGCTGCTGGCCATCAAGGGCCGCTCCGCGGCCGACGAGATCGCCGCCGCCCGCAAGGTCCTGCGCAAGTATGGTGGTGCCGAGCCCGAGATCCTCACGGTGGGCGAGGGCCTGCTGCCCGAGACCACCACCGTCGTGCGCGTCAGCGCGCGTCCCCGCTGACCCCTCCCCCACCGGGACGGGACGGGCCGGGCGGCAGCAGATCCGCACACCCGCGACCCAGGAGGTAGAGCCGCATGGCGCAGGAGCAGGAGAGCCGGGGTGGGGCCTGGAGGGCCCTGCGCCAGAAGTGGACCGGCCGGACCGCCGAGAAGGGCGGCGCCGACGCCGAGGAGCCCGCGCGGCTCCAGCGTCGCCGTCTGACGCGCCCCGACCGCACCCGCGTGTTCACGACGTCCAACCAGAAGGGCGGCGTCGGCAAGACGACGACGACGGTCAACCTGGCCGCGGCCCTCGCCCGCGCGGGCATGCGGGTGATGGTGGTGGACATCGACCCGCAGGGCAATGCGTCCACCGCGCTGAACATCCCCCACACCGGAGACGTGGCCTCCGTGTACGACGTGCTCCTGGGCGAGATGGAGATCCAGGACGTGGTGCAGGACGCCCCGGACGTAGATGGCCTTCAGGTGGTGCCCGCGACCATCGACCTGGCCGGTGCCGAGATCGAGCTGGTCTCCCTGGTGGCCCGCGAACAGCGACTGTCGCGGGCGCTCGAGGCGTACACCGCCTGGCGCGAGGAGGTCGGGCAGGAGCGGCTGGACTACGTGTTCATCGACTGCCCGCCGTCCCTGGGCCTGCTGACGGTCAACGCGTTCGTGGCGGCCGAGGAGGTGCTCATCCCGATCCAGGCCGAGTACTACGCCCTCGAGGGCCTCTCCCAGCTGCTCAAGAACGTGCAGATGATCCAGAAGCACCTGAACCCGCGTCTCCAGGTGAGCACCATCCTGCTGACGATGTTCGACGCGCGGACCAACCTCGCCGTGCAGGTGGCGGAGGAGGTCCGGACGCACTTCCCGGAGCAGCTGCTGAGCACCGCGATCCCCCGCAACGTCCGCATCTCCGAGGCCCCCAGCTATCAGCAGACGGTGCTGACGTACGACCCGGCCTCGGCCGGCGCCATGGCGTACCGGGAGGCGGCCGCGGAGATCGCCGGCCGCGGGGCGCCGACGGCCCTGAAGGGCTGACGCCCAGCCGGCCGCTGCGGCGGTCGCCGGGTGGCGCTGCTGGCGACGACGAAGCCCGCCGGAGGGAGTGATCCCCCCGGCGGGCTTCGTCGTGAGTGAGCGTGGCCCGGAAGATGGGGGGTGAAAAGACAAGCGGAAACGCTGGGCATATCGGAAGTTCGTGTTTCACGTGAAACGACCTTCTCCGAGGGTGCGCGCGTGGTGCCGCCGCGGCGGGACGATGGGGAGGGGTGCCCGTGGTGGACTGCGTCCGTCTGACACGCTCCCCTCTCCTTCGCTGGGCCGGCCCCTCCGCCGCCGGCCAGGCGCACCTGTCGCGAGGCCTGGGAGCAGCCGCGGGCGGCGACGCACGAACTCACGGGGTGGACGGCATGGCGGCGGGGCGGCGACGGCGGCTGTGAGGGCCGGTGGTGCACCCTGCGTTGAAGTGCTCCTCGGGAGCTGCGCGATGCGTGGGGAACGTCCTGGCCGCCGGGCGCGGCCGTGCAGGGCATGGTCCGTCCCTCCACCTTCACCCGGGTGCGCTGCAGCCTCGAGGATGCAGCCAGCGAGCAGGCCGGGTGCTGTGACTGGGTGTTCCCTCTCCCCCACGGTCAGCCCTCCTCCCCGTCGGTGACGTTCAGGGAATCGGGGCCAGAGCGGAGCTCGAGCTGTGGTGTCGCCGCGAGGCGCGCGGCCGGTCTGCCGTGAGCGTGTGCGAGAGCAGACGTCAGCGGCGATGGTGGGCTGCTGTGATTCGTCTGAGTTGGAGGGGCCGAACGGCGGCGCCAGAAGGACAGTTCTACTGTGCATTCCTGTGTGCGGAGTAGAAAAGATTCCGGCGAAGAGGGGCGGCCGCGCGCCCCCAATGTATACAAGGACAAGCATGTGAGCTGGCACTTTGCGGAGTCAGCAGTGGTTAGCGGCTATCGTCGATGTTGATATGTGGACAAGATCTGTGGACAAGGGGACGCCGTGGGTAGGTGGCCGTGGGTGCCACCATGGCGCTGGTTGGTCTGGCGAATCCCCAGCGCGGCCCGACGGCTAGGTACGGGGTCGGCAGGGGAATGCTGAGTCAGTCTGGGTCCCCTCCCCCGGGAAACCCCCATCAGCTCAGTGCGGGACGGTCAGGCCGCACGGTTTTGACCCCTGCAACGACGTGGAAGCAGGACGTCGATCACTCAGGTGGTGGCCGGGGGTTTCACGTGAAACACGATGATCGCGCGTAGATCTAGCGTCGATCCCTGGAGGGAGTCGCGTGCGGACGGACGGGTGAAGACCCGGTTCCACACGAGTCGGACGTGAACCTTAATGGGCGGAATGGGCAGACGGGAGGAATGGGTCCGGTCTGTCGGGCGGAAGGGCCTGCCATATGACTGTACGGCCGCTGCTGACGGCAGCGACTGCATCGAACAGTACGGTCAACGGCACAAGTCGGTGCAAGCTGCGCGACATGGGACCCGCGACCCGGCGTTCGCGCCCAGTACGCCGCCACGTTTCACGTGAAACCGAACGACCGACGTCCGGCGCTCGACGCGCCCGGGTCACGACGTCAGCAACGCGAGGAGTCTGAACCTCGAACGCATCTCACGCCCCTATGGACGCCGGCATCTGAATGCAACCCGTTCGTGGGCGGACTTCCGTGGCACCAGTGCACGGTCAAATCTTCGAACGGGACGTTTCACGTGAAACGAACCCCGGGTGAGTGCACCGTGCCGCGGCGTAAGCATCCGGGGCTGTTCCGCGAGCAAACGATTCCGTGTTGGGACTACGTGCCGAGGAGCGGTCCAAGAATGTGGGAGTCGCTCACGATGGATCTGATTCGTGCTCCACGGGGCGTACGTCCTGCTCTTGCCGGCAGACTCATCCTGTTTCACGTGAAACATCGACGCCAAGACATCGCCCGAGGATGCTGCGGAGAGCGGAGGCACTGAATACAGGAACTAGAGAAATCCAAACCGACCTGCTCAAAGATTTGAGTGTCCGCATAGCTCTGAGGGGAAGTGGCATGAGCACTCCGCTGCTGCTCCCCCATTCCGCATCTCATGGCGCACAACATCATGGGGGTGACCCGCAATCTGAGGACCATCCACACGGAAGTTTGGCCGGGAGTGCTTAGATGTAACACTAGCGATTGCAACTGCGATTCTGTTGCCGCTCACTCGTTAGCTCAGACATCGTGTTTCACGTGAAACGGGTGAACCGCCAGAGGAAGGCCGAGAGGGCCCTGAGGATTCCAGCGAGGCCGCTCTGGGGCGCACCCACGAAGCGTTCCACGTGAAACGCCCACCCTCACGGGAGGTGGATGGCCCGCACATCCACCTTCAGCCGTCCGAGTCGAGCACGCGCGTCCACGCCAGAACCGAGAGCAGGGCATCGCCGACCCCGTGCAGGCCAGACCCTCGCACGCCCCCGCCAGTCAGGGCCAGAGCACCTCGAGGACTGTCTTTCCGTCGCCCGGGATCATCGAGACCAGGCCGCTCACCTACACTGATCGCAGACCCACTCACTGCAGGAGGACCCGTTGAAGACGAGCCGTCGAGGAGGCCTGGGGCGAGGCCTCGGCGCCCTGATCCAGAGCACTGTAGAAGCCCCGGAAGAGAACGCCGAGGCACCCTCCCCGAAGGACTCTCCGACGCCGGCGAAGAGCGGCCCGAAGGCCGACGCGGCAGCGGAGACCACCATGACATCGACGCGGAGCATCGCGACGACCGAGACGTCAGGGAAGTCCAGCGATCCTGCCCCGTCGGCCTCCCAGAGAAAGACCACGGGCGGCGCCGCTCAGGTCTCGAAATCAACGTCCACGACTGGCCGGGGCACCGCGTCCGCCACGAAGGCAGGGCCCACCTCATCGAAGCGTGCCTCGCGACCCGCGCAGCGTCCCGTCGACGTGTTCTTCTCCGCAGACTCCGAGGACGCACCTGCGGCGCGTTCGAGCAACGGGCGTCCGGCCATGCCGACGGTGAAGGCGCCCAGCAAGCGTCCCACCTCCGCGACGTCGTCGAGGAAGGAACCGGCGGACTCGAGCGTTGAGTCCGCCGCGACCGAGGGGACCGTGTCCGCGGACATCGCGGTCCTGCGGGAGATCCCGGTGGGGGACATCCACCCCAACCCCCGGCAGCCGCGTGAGGTGTTCGACGAGGACCACATGGCGGAACTGGTCACCTCGATCCGCGAAGTCGGCATCCTGCAGCCGATCGTCGTGCGCGAGGTGGACGGCCCCACCCCCTACGAGCTGATCATGGGCGAGCGCCGGTGGCGCGCTACCCAGAAGGCCGGCCTGGACACCATCCCGGCGATCGTCCGCCAGACTCCGGACCAGGACCTCCTGCGGGACGCCCTGCTGGAGAACCTGCACCGCTCCCAGCTGAACCCGCTCGAAGAGGCCGCCGCCTACCAGCAGCTCATGGAGGACTTCGCCTGCACGCAGGAAGAGCTCTCCCAGCGCATCGGCCGTTCCCGTCCGCAGATCTCCAACACGCTGCGGCTGCTCAAGCTGCCGCCCCTCGTGCAGCGCCGCGTCGCCGCCGGCACGCTCTCGGCCGGTCATGCTCGCGCGCTGCTCGGTCTCACGGACCCGTCGGACATGGAGCGTCTGGCGCAGCGGATCCAGTCGGAGGGCTTGTCCGTCCGGGCCACGGAGGAGGCTGTCGCGCAGCTGCAGGGCGGGCTCCGGCCGGGCCGTACGCCGCGGCGCAGCACGGACGACGCCCGCCACGAGCGCCTGGATCACTACGCCACCGCGCTCACCAGCCGCCTGGACACCGCCGTGAAGATCACCCTCGGCGCGCGCAAGGGTCGCATCGCCATCGACTTCACCACCGTGGAGGACCTGAACCGCATCATGGACCTCATCCAGGGCGGTCAGGACGGCAAGGGGAAGGGCAAGAAGTCCTGATCCGGACTTCCCGCGGACGGCGTCCACGGGCACCCGCCGCTGGTCCTGAAGATCGACGCACGACGGCCCCGTCACCCTCTCGGGTGACGGGGCCGTCGTGGTGAGTGGGGGAGGGGCTCAGCCGAGCAGGGCCGAGAACTCCTTCTCCAGCGCGGCCTTGGGCTTGGCGCCCACGGACTCGACGACCTTCTCGCCGTTCTGGAAGCCCACGACGAGCGGGATGGAGGTGACGCCGTAGCGCGCGGCGATGGCCGGGTTCTCATCCACGTTGAGCTTGGCGATCACGGCCTTGCCCTCGTGCTCCACGGCCATGTCCTCCAGGACGGGCCCGAGCATGCGGCACGGGCCGCACCACTCGGCCCAGAAGTCCACGAGGACGGGCAGCTCGGACTGGAGGACCTTCTGGTCGAAGTCGGCGTCGGTGACGGTGATGGTGCTCATGGCAGCCTCCTGGGGGTCGTTCTGTGTCTGACGAGGGTGGACAGGGGTGTTATCGACATGACTCATGACGCTCTGTCAGGGGTCATGAGTCAGTGGCTCATGCCGGAACCGCGTCCGACTCCGGGCCGGCCGGCGCGGCCTCCTCCACGTCGGCCACGGTCGCGAGGTAGTGCTCCACGTCCTGGGCGGCCACGCAGCCCGAGCCGGCGGCGGTGATGGCCTGGCGGTAGGTGTGGTCCGTGACGTCGCCGGCGGCGAAGACGCCCGGCTGGGAGGTCCGCGAGGACGGATGGTCGATGCGGATCGTGCCGTGCTCCGTGAGCTCCACCTGGCCCTGCACCAGGTCCGTGCGCGGGTCCTGGCCGATGGCGACGAACAGGCCGGTCACGTCCAGCGTGGACGCCTCGCCGGTGCGGGTGTCCCGCAGGCGGAGGGTGTTGACCTTGTCGTCACCCGTCACCTCCGTGACCTCGGTGTTCCAGCGGAACTCGATCTTCTCGTTCTCCATGGCCCGGTGGGCCATCACCTTGGAGGCGCGCAGCTCGTCCTTGCGGACCAGCACGGTCACCTTGGACGCGAACTTCGTGAGGAACAGGGCCTCCTCCATGGCGGAGTCGCCGCCGCCCACGACCGCGATCTCCTGCTCGCGGAAGAAGAAGCCGTCGCACGTGGCGCACCAGCTGACGCCGTGGCCGGAGAGGCGCTCCTCGCCGGGAACGCCGAGCTTCCGGTAGGCGGAGCCGGTCGTGAGGATGACCGCGTGGGTGCGCAGCTGGGTGCCGTCGCCGAGCGTGAGCACCTTGGGGTTCGACGTCAGGTCGGCCTGCACGACGTCGTCGTAGACCACCTCCGTGTTGAACCGGCGGGCCTGGGCCTCGAGGTTCGCCATCAGCTCGGGCCCCTGCACACCCTCCGGGAAGCCCGGGAAGTTCTCCACCTCGGTGGTGTTCATCAGCTCGCCGCCCGCGGTCACCGCCCCGGCCACCAGGACCGGGGAGAGCTCGGCGCGGGCGGTGTAGATCGCCGCGGTGTATCCGGCGGGGCCGGATCCGACGATCACGACGTTGTGGACGCTCTGGTCCTGGGCGGTGGGGGCCACGGGTTCCTCCAGTGGATCGGGGTGGTGGACGCTCCTCCAGGACAACGGCGGAGCCACGGGCGGGTATTCCGCGGTGCCGGGGCCGCGGTGCGACGACGTCCGGCGACGGCGGCCGGAAGGTCCGGCGCGCCGTCGCCCGGGCGCGGGGTCAGCGGACGGCGATCTCGCCGAGGCGCAGGCCGAACGGGAGGTCCGACGTCGTGCCCTCCAGCTGGGGCAGCGAGGTGAGGCTGACGATCACGTACTCGGCCTCGGCCTCGGTGCCCTCGAACGGCACGGGGATGGAGACGGTGTCCTGGTCGAAGGTGCCGTTGCCGATCTCCTTGGCGTTCGCGCCCTCGGGGGAGTCGGCGATGTAGGCGAACCAGGCGCCACCGGTGGCCCCCGTGCTCTGCAGGGTCACCTCGTTCACCTCGGTGCGCTCCTCGAGCTGGACCACGAGGTTCATGCTCTCCACATAGCCGCCGAAGTTCGGCCGTGCGTAGGCGAAGGTGCGCCACACGGTGGTGGGGTCGCCGTCGATGAGGTTGCTCAGGTCCGCGTCGTGCTCGGCCTCGTGCTCCGGCAGGTCCGGCACCGAGCGCAGGGCCTGGACGGGCTGCGGGGCGGCCGCGGCGCTCTCGCTGGACGGGGTGGGGGAGGGGCTGGTGCTCTCCGACGGCGACGGGGTGTCCGATGCGGACTCGGACGACGCAGACTCAGACTCGGACGACGCGGCCTGCGGGGCCGGCCCGCCGCGCAGGTTCTGGGCCAGCAGCACCCCGCCCACGACGAGTGCGGCCAGCAGGCCGAGCACGAGGAGCAGGGCCAGCGGACCGCCGCCGCGCGTGCGGCCGTTGCCGTCGCCCGGGTCGGCCACCGTGGCGCCGTCGTCGCCCCCGGTGGTGGCCGGGGCAGCTTCAGCATTCGGAGCCGCGGCGGCGGCCGTCGAACCGGCAGCCGCGGCACCCGCCGCCGTTGCGGCCCCGGCCGCGGCAGCCACCGGAGCGGCCGTGCCGCGCGACTCCTCACGGACGGTGGGCGCGGACTCGGCCACGATCGCTCGGCGGGGGACGGGGCGCTGGCGCCGCACCGGGATCGCCTCGGTGTCCGGGGCGACCGGCTCCGGCGCGTCGGTCTTCTCGGCCGCCACGGGCTCGACGGGCTCGGTGGGTGGCGTAGCCCCGTCGGCATCGGCGTCGGTCGTCTGCGCGGCGGCGGCCCCCGCCGCGACAGCCGGGAGTGCGGCGGTGCCCGCCTGGGCCTCGCGCTTCTCAGCTTCGCGCTCCGCGGCCTCGCGTTCCTGGGCCGCGCGCTTCTCAGCCTCGCGCCGCTCGGCCTCCCGGGCGCGCTCCTCCTCGGCACGACGGCGGGCCTCGGCCCGGCGCTCGAGCTCGCGGCGCTCGGCCTCCTCCCGCTCCGCGGCCAGCCGGGCCTGCTCGGCCTCCCGCTCGCGCGCGGCCCGCTCCTCAGCCTCCTGCTCCGCCTGGCGACGGGCGCGCTCGGCCTCGGCGCGGCGCTCCTCCTCGGCACGCTCCTCCGCCTCCCGACGTTCGCGTTCTGCGCGCTCGGCGGCCTCCTTGCGCTCCCGCTCGGCCCGCTCGGCGGCCTCCCGCTCGGCCCGCTCGCGCTCCTCCTGCTGCTTCCGGGTGGCGGCGTCCGCCGCGGCCAGGGCCGACGCCCCGGCGGCCGCCTTCGCCGCGGTGCCGTCGGAGGGACGGACCCGCTCGGCGAGGCGCTCGGAGAGGCGGTTCAGGAACCCGGGACGACGCTGGGCCTCGTCCTCGTCCGCGCGGAGCCGGCGGTCGAGGTCGGTGTAGTACGCCTCGTCGTCGTCGTAGGCGTGGGGGTCTCCGGTCCGCGACTCGCCGAACAGCTCGGAGCCGAGGCTGTCCGTCTGGAACGGCTCCACGTACAGCTCCTGCGGGTACGCCAGACCCAGCAGGACGTCCGGGTCGGGGTCCCCGCCGGCGATCAGGTACGTGCGGCCCTCGGACAGCCCCAGGTCGAGCACCTGCACGTCGTCGGTGCGCTCGCCCGTGGCCAGCTCCCGCGCGGACGAGGCCACCTGCGTGGCGTTCTCACGTGAGGCCACGAGCACGGTGACGCGGCGGTTGAGCACCTGGTCCGTGCCCAGGAACACCATGTCCTGGTCCGCGGACGTCACCACGTGCTGGGTGATGCGATAGCGGCCGCCCAGGACGGCGCCGACGGCGATGGGCTGGGGCACGGGCTCTTCTCCTGACGACGGGGTCGGAATCCGATGATACGTGGCGTGGCCGTCGCGGCCAGAGATCAGCCGACGCGCAGCAGACGACCCAGCGCCGGCACGCGGGCGACGAGCGGCCGGAGGGCGTCGTCCAGCTCGGGGAACCGCATGGCCCGCAGCACCACCAGGTACACCGGACCCATCGCCACGGCCGCCACCGCGCACGTGAGCAGCGCCGTCCCGATGGAGTTCCACGCGAACCCGCCGGTGTACCCGCCCAGCAGCCACACGACGACGACGCCCGCGGCCGCCGCGGCCAGCGCGGCCAGGCCCGTCTGGACGTGGGCACGCAGCACGGACGCGAGGCCGTAGTCCCCGAACCGGCGCACGGTGAGCACATGGGTCAGGACGAACTGGTACACGTACGAGACGGACGAGGCGAACGCGACCCACAGGGCCATGGACCACAGCGGCAGCAGCATCGCGCCCGCCCAGGAGAGCAACAGCATCAGGAGCGAGCCGCTGACCTGGACCACCATCGGCACCTTGGCGTCCTCGGCGGCGTAGAACACGCGCAGCAGATAGAAGGAGCCCGAGCGGAACGGAATGGACAGCGCCAGCGCGAGCAGGACCGAGCCCACCGCGATGCCGGCCACCATCGCCGTCTCGGCCGTCGAGCCGAAGACGCGGCCCAGGGGGCCCGCCAGGACCACCACGCCGGCGAGGCAGAACATCAGCGGCACGGTGAACGCGCGCAGACCCTGCGCCGTCGTGCGCCGGACCGCGGACATGTCCTGGCGGCCCATGGCGCGGGCCAGCCGGTTGAAGAGCACGGTGGCCAGGGAGAGCACGAACACCGAATGGGGCAGCACGGCCATCAGCATCGCCATGTTGTACGCGGCCACACCGGGGATGGCCGCCTGCGCCATCTCGGCGCTCCAGGTCTCGGTGCCTGGGATGCGCAGCTCACCGCGGTCGCGGGCCTCCGTGGCGGAGGTGACGTACCGCTGGCACAGCAGGAGCACCACGTTCGTGGCGACCATCGTGACCAGGGTGTACCCGGCGATCCGGCCGGTGTCCCGCAGGCCGATGCCCTTCCATCCGAACCGCGGGCGCAGACCCAGGCCGAGCCCGCGCAGCGGCAGGAAGAGGATCACCGCCTGCAGCGCGACACCCAGGGTGTGGCCGCCGGCCAGCACGACCGTCTGCGCGGTCGTCCACCCGGCGAGGTCGTCCCCGGCCCGGTACGCCCCGAACATGCCCAGGTACAGCACGATCGCACCGATCGCGACGACGTTGTTCAGCACCGGCGCCCACATGTAGGCACCGAAGCGCCCGTTGGCGTTGAGCACCTGCCCCACCAGCGCGTACATGCCGTAGAAGAACACCTGGGGCAGACACCACAGGGCGAACACGGTGGCCATCTCGAGCTTCTCCGGCGACCAGCCGCGGGTCAGGGCCGTCATGAGCGGGGCCGCCGCCAGCATGACCACCACCGTGCCGGCGAGCATCACGAGCGTGCCGAGCGTCATCAGGCGGGAGGTGTAGTCCGCGCCCCGGTCGGCGTCGCGGGCGTGCTTGATCAGCTGCGGCACGAGCACGACGTTGAACACGCCGCCCACCAGGAGCAGGTAGATCACGTTCGGCAGGGAGTTGGCGATCTCGAAGATGTCGGCCATGTCCGCGGACAGGCCGATCGCCACCGTCACCAGCGTCGCACGGACGAGGCCCAGCACGCGGGAGAGGAGCGTGCCGGAGGCCATGATCGCGGTGGACCGGCCGGCGCGGCGCTCGCCCTCGGGGGTCTCGTCCGCGGGGTCCACGGCGGCCGGATCCGTGGCGGGGGCGGGGTCCGTCGTCGTCGGCTCCTCGTCGGCGACGCCGGCGTGGGCGGGGTCCTGCGCTGGGCGCGGGGCGGGTCTGCTGCTCAAGGGTCACCCAATCGTGGTCGGAAGGCCCCGTGCCGGGGGCGGTGGATCAGGGGCGGGGGCTCCGGGCGCCGCCCGGGGGGAAGTGCTGGTCGACCACCTGGCGGGCCAGGTCGACGATCCGGCGCTCGTTGGCGAAGGAGAGGCGGCGCGCGACGTCCTCAAGGCGCACCCACGCGACGTCCACGGCCTCGTGGTCCGGGTCGTTCTCCGTGGTCAGCTCGCCGCCCGTGGCGCGCAGCAGGAAGTGGTGCACGGTCTTGTGGACGCGGTGCCGGGCGACCGTGAACCAGTAGTCGATCGCGCCGAGCGGCTCGAGGATGTGGCCGGCGATCCCGGTCTCCTCCTCCACCTCGCGCACGGCCGCCTGCCGGTGGTCCTCCTCGCCCTCGGGATGGCCCTTGGGCAGGCACCACTCGAGCCGGCCACCGCGGTTGTAGCGGGCGATCACGGCCACCTCGAGGCCGCCGTCGTGCTCGCGGACGATGACGCCGCCGGCGGAGACCTCCTCCACCGTGGGCAGGGAGGCGGCAGCGGCGGAACGGGGTCCCGCGGGGGCCGGGGTGACGGGGCGCAGAGGCGGCTGCGGCCGGCGACGCCACGCCCCCAGCGCGGAGGGCAGGGGGGCGCCCCGGTGCGCGGAGGGATCGGGGCGGGTCATGCCGTCAACTCTAGCCCGGCCCGCGCGGGCCCGTGCCGGGACCGTCTGGCACCCTTGTAGGCATCATGGATCTGACCACCGCCACCCACGCGCTGCCCCCCGGCTTCCCCGCGGACGCCACCCTGCCCGCCGTCGTCGTGGAGCTGGGGCGGAGGTTCGAGGCCGCCGGCCACGAGCTCTCCCTGGTGGGCGGCCCGGTCCGCGACCTCTTCCTGGGACGGTCGTCGCCGGACCTGGACTTCACCACGGACGCCGACCCGGACGCGTCCGAGGCCGTGGGCGCCGGCTGGGCGGACGCCACGTGGGACGTGGGACGGCGGTTCGGGACTATCGGCTTCCGCAAGGCCGGCTGGCAGCTCGAGGTCACCACCTACCGGGCCGAGCAGTACGACCCGGCCAGCCGCAAGCCGCAGGTGGCCTTCGGCGACAGCCTCGAGGACGACCTGCTGCGCCGCGACTTCACCGTCAACGCCATGGCCCTGCGCCTGCCCGCCCTCGAGCTCGTGGACCCCTTCGGCGGCATGCGGGACCTGCACGCCGGCGTGCTGCGCACCCCCGGCACCCCTGAGGACTCCTTCTCCGACGATCCGCTGCGCATGATGCGCGCCGCCCGGTTCGCCTCCCAGCTCGGCTTCGCCGTGGCCCCCGAGGTGGAGCAGGCCATGACCGCGATGGCGGAGCGGATCACGATCATCTCCGCCGAACGCGTCCGCGAGGAGCTCGTCAAGCTCGTCTGCGGGGCGCACCCGCGCGCCGGCCTCGACCTGCTCGTGCGCACCGGCCTGGCCGACCACGTCCTGCCCGAGCTGCCCGCCCTGCAGCTCGAGTCGGACGAGCACCACCGCCACAAGGACGTCTACGCCCACTCCCTGACCGTGCTGGAGCAGGCCATGGAGCTGGAGGGTGAGTACGCGCCGTCGACCCCCGACCCCGTGCTGCGCCTGGCGGCGCTGCTGCACGACGTCGGCAAGCCGGCCACGCGCCGCTTCGAGAAGGGCGGGGCCGTCACCTTCCGGCACCACGAGACCGTGGGGGCCAAGCTCGTCCGCAAGCGGCTGCGTGCCCTGAAGTTCGACAACGACACCATCAAGGCGGTGGCCCGTCTGGTGGAGCTGCACATGCGGTTCTACGGCTACGGCGACGCCGGCTGGACCGACTCCGCCGTCCGCCGGTACGCCCACGACGCCGGCGACCTGCTGCCCCGCCTGCACGCGCTGACCCGCTCGGACGTGACCACCCGCAACCGGCGCAAGGCCGAGCGGCTGGCCCACGCGTACGACGACCTCGAGCGGCGCATCGCCGAGATCGCCGAGGCCGAGGAGCTCGCCGCCGTGCGGCCGGACCTGGACGGGCAGCAGATCATGGCGCTGCTGGGGATCCGCCCGGGCCCGGTGGTGGGCCGGGCGTACAACCACCTGCTCGAGTGGCGCCTCGACGAGGGCCCGCATGAGCCGGCCGAGGCCGAGGCGGAGCTGCGGCGCTGGTGGGCCGAGCAGCCGGAGGCCCGGCAGGACTGAGGCGGCGCGGCGGGCCTTCCACCCGTCGTCGGGCCGGGACCACACTGGCCGCATGGCTGAGAAGAAGACCGAGAAGAACGGTGCCCCCATGGGCCCCGGCACCTCCAGCATCAAGGACCCCGAGGTCTACGAGGCGCTGCGCCGCGAGGGCGCGAGTGAGGAGAAGGCCGCGCGGATCGCCAACGCGTCCGCCCGGGACGGCCGGGACGAGGTCGCCGAGCGCGGCGGCGAGGCCGGCTCCTACGAGGACTGGACCAAGGACGAGCTCGCGAAGCGGGCCCGCGAACTCGACATCGAGGGCCGCTCCACCATGACCAAGGACGAGCTCATCGAGGCGCTGCGCGACCACTGACCGGCGCCCGCACCCCCGCTTCCGGGGGCGGAACCCGGTGCTTTGGGAGCGGAATACCGCCGGAAACCGCCCCCAACGCGGTGGGTGGGTGGGGATAGCCGGAGGCTTTGGCCCATCCAGGTCCGGATGGGATGATCGACCGCTGTGAGTTCCGACCAGCGCACCGCGCCCGTGCCCCGCCATGCCCTGTCGCCCCAGGACGGCGCGCCCGCCGTCAAGGTCGGCACACGGGTCAGCCGCGGCCCCGGCCGGGTGACCGCCCTCGACGGGCTGCGGGGGATCGCGGTGCTCGCCGTGCTCGTCTTCCACGCCTGGCCCACCTTCCTGCGCGGCGGGTTCGTGGGCGTGGACATGTTCTTCGTGCTCTCCGGCTTCCTCATCACCACCGGCCTGGTCCGCGGTGTGGACGCGGGCCGGGGCGTGGCGCTGGGCACCTTCTGGATGAAGCGCGTCCGACGCCTCATCCCGGCCATGCTGATGGCGCTCGTGGGCACCACCGCGCTCGCGTGGCTGGCGGTGGACGAGTTCCCCGCGGGCCTGGGCCGCCAATGGTTCGGCGCCCTGACCTACACCAGCAACTGGGTGATGATCCTCGAGGGCGGGGACTACTTCAACCGCGCCTCGCCGCCACTGTTCGAGCACCTGTGGTCCCTGGCGATCGAGGAGCAGTTCTAGATCCTCTGGCCCCTGCTCCTCTGGGGGCTGCTCCTGCTCACCTGGCCGCCGCGCAGCACGGTGAACTCGGGGCGGGTGGCGGACCGCCGTCGCATCCTCGCGGTCGCGGTCGCGGCCGTGGCCTCCGCGGCGTGGATGGCCTGGGGCTCGTGGCACGGGTTCGAGCAGGCCCGCCTCTACTTCGGCACGGACACCCACGCCTTCGGCCTGCTGTTCGGCGCGTGCGTGGCGATCGGCCTGGCCCATGTGCCCCGGCCCGAGCACGGCGGCCCCGCGCCGCGGACCTCGGCCCCGCGGGTGGCCGTCGCGTGGGGCGCCGTCGCGGTGCTCGCGGCGGGCTTCGCCCTGGTCGACGGCGGCCACGCGAGCACGTACCGCGGGGTGCTGGCGGGCCTGTCCGCCGTCGTCGCGTTCATCGTCTGGCACGTGGTGCAGGGCGACCGGCGCGACTCGCTCTCGCGCGTGCTGGGCAACGGGTTCCTGCGCTGGTGGGGGCGCCGCTCCTACGCCGCGTACCTGTGGCACTGGCCGCTGCTCGTGATCATGCGCGTGATGGTGCCCGTGGACGCCCCCGGGTGGGTCGAGCCCGTGGCCGCCGGCGCGATCCTGCTGCTGACCGCCCTGATCGCCGACCTGAGCACCCGGCTGATCGAGGAGCCCATCCTCCACGAGGGGTTCAGGGGCGCCTTCGGCCGCTGGGGCGCGGCCGCGCGGCGGGCGTTCACGGGCGGGGCCGGGCCGATCGGCCGGCTCGCGGCCGCCGCCACGGCGCTGGGGCTCGTGGCCGTGCCCGCGGCGGCCGTGGCCGCCGTGGTGCACTCGCCCGCGCAGACCCAGCTCGAGCAGGACATCGCTCGGGCGGAGGAGTCCCTCAAGGCCGCCCAGGCGGCGCAGCAGGCGGCCCGCGAGTCCCGCGCGGCGGAGCAGTCGAAGCGGGCCGAGGCGTCGGCCTCGGGGGCACCCGGCTCGGCCGCCCCCGGGGACGCGGAGGGCTCCGCCGGCGCGACGTCCTCGCCCGGGTCGTCCGCCGAGCCGTCCGGGCTCGGGCTCGGCGACCCGGCCGTCACGCGCCCCACGTACTCCAAGGAGCAGCTCACCGCGGCCCTGCCGCCGTCCGAGCTCGGCACGGACGTCACCCTGATCGGCGACTCCGTCTCGCTCTCGGCCGCGCCCACGCTCATGGAGGAGCTGCCGGGGATGCTGCTCGAGGCGGAGGTGGGCTACCAGATCTGGGACGCCGCGGACGAGCTCGAGAAGCTCAAGGCGGACGGCCAGCTGAGCGACGTCGTCGTGGTGGCCCTGGGCGCCAACGGCACCACCCATCGGGGCGACTGGGAGAAGATCCTGGCGGCCGTCGGCGAGGACCGGCTGCTCGTGCTCGTGGTGCCGCACGGCCCGATGGACTGGATCGCGGACGTGCAGGTGCAGATGGCGGCGCAGGCCAAGGCCCACCCGGACCGGATCGTCCTGGCGGACTGGGACGCCGCGGCGAAGCAGCACGTCACGGACTTCTCCGCCGACGGCGTGCACCCCCGCGCCGACGGCCAGGCCATGTACGCCCAGCTCGTCCGGCTCACCATCGAGGACCGGCTCGGCGCGCGGCGCTGAGCGCGGTGGCCGGGGCGGCACGCGCCCCCACGACGACGCCGGCCCGTCACCTCCACGGGGAAGGTGACGGGCCGGCGTCGTGCACGGTCCGCGGGGACCGGGCTCGTCAGCGCTCGATGTCGCCGCGGATGAAGGCCTCCACAAGCTCGTGCGCCGCGTCGTCGTTGTGCTGCACGGGCGGGGACTTCATGAAGTAGGACGAGGCCGAGAGGATCGGCCCGCCGATGCCGCGGTCCAGGGCGATCTTCGCGGCGCGCACGGCGTCGATGATCACGCCGGCCGAGTTGGGGGAGTCCCACACCTCGAGCTTGTACTCGAGCGAGACGGGGGCGTCGCCGAAGTTGCGGCCCTCGAGGCGCACGAACGCCCACTTGCGGTCGTCGAGCCAGGCCACGTAGTCGGACGGGCCGATGTGCACGTCCTTCTCGCCCAGCTGCGCGGAGGTGTTGGAGGTGACGGCCTGCGTCTTGGAGATCTTCTTGGACTCCAGGCGCTCGCGCTCGAGCATGTTCTTGAAGTCCATGTTGCCGCCCACGTTGAGCTGGTAGGTGCGGTCCAGGGTGACGCCGCGGTCCTGGAACAGCTTGGCCATCACGCGGTGGGTGATGGTGGCGCCGATCTGGGACTTGATGTCGTCGCCCACGATCGGCACGCCCGCGGCGGTGAACTTCTCGGCCCACTCCGGGGTGCCGGCGATGAACACGGGCAGGGCGTTCACGAACGCGACGCCGGCGTCGATCGCGGCCTGGGCGTAGTGCTCGGTGGCCCGCTGCGAGCCGACGGGCAGGTAGCAGACCAGCACGTCCACCTTCGCGTCGCGGAGGGCCTGGGCCACGTCCACGGGCTCGACGTCCGACTCCTCGATGGTCTCGGCGTAGTACTTGCCGAGGCCGTCCAGGGTGGGGCCGCGCTGGACGGTGACGTCCGCGTGGGGCACGTCCGCGATCTTGATGGTGTTGTTCTCGGAGGCGGTGATGGCCTCGGACAGGTCCAGGCCGACCTTCTTCGCGTCCACGTCGAACGCGGCCACGAACTCGAGGTCGGACACGTGGTAGTCGCCGAACTGCACGTGCATCAGGCCCGGGACCGTGTCCGTGGCCTTCGCCTCGCGGTAGTACTCCACGCCCTGGATGAGGGATGTTGCGCAGTTGCCCACGCCGGCGATGGCGACGCGGATGGGGTTGGTGGCCACGGTCTGGTTCTCTCCTCGACTGTCCGGAACGGGTGCGGGCACGCGGCGCGCGCAGGGGGGCCCACACCGTCCGGCGGGGCGCTCACCCGGGGATCAACCACGCCAGTCTACGACCGACGACGGCGGCCCCGCCCGTCCGGTGTCCGGGCGGCTTCCTAGGATGGGGGCATGAGACCGGCCCCCGCGCACGCCGCGACCCCCAGCGAGCCGCCCACTCACGCCGCGGACGGCGCCCCGAGCGACGCCGTGACCGCCCCGGGCGCCCCCGCCGGGCGTTCCGCTGACAGCGCACCGTCCGGGACCCTGCCCGCCCCCGGCGAGCGCGGCGGCCGCTTCCAGCTCGCCGGCGGCCTCGCGGCGAACGGCCCCGGACGGGGGACCGGCTCCTGGGCCGGGCCCGTGGCGCTGACGGGGCTGCTGGTGGCTCTGGCCGCCGTCGTGACCGTGCTGCAGAAGTCGCCGTGCCTGCTGCACGGCTGGGGCGCCCCGGACGTCTACTACGCGGGCTGCTACTCGGACTGGGCCGCGCTCTACGGCGGGCGCGGGTTCGCGGCGGACCCGTGGGCGCCGTTCCGGGCGGGCTCCACGTTCGAGTACCCCGTGCTGATGTCCGTCGTGGGCTCGGTGGCGGCCTGGATCACGCAGGCGCTGCCGTTCTCGCCGGAGCAGGGCACGGTGGTGTTCTGGCTCGTGAACCTCGGGTTCGTGGTGGTGCTGTGGGCCGTCGTCGCGGTGCTGACCGTCCGGATGGCGGGGCGCCGGTGGACGGACGGGCTCATGGTGGCCGTGGCCCCGGGGATCGTGCTGGCCGGCACCATCAACTGGGACCTGTGGGCCGTGGCCCTGCTGGCGTGCGGCATGTACGCGTGGTCGCGCGGCCGGTCCCTGACGGCGGGGGTGCTGTTCGGCCTCGGCGCGGCCATGAAGCTGTATCCGCTGCTGATCCTGGGGCCGCTGCTGATCCTGGCGGTGCGCTCGCGGCGGTGGCGGCCGTTCCTGCTCGCGGCCGGGGGCACGGTGGCGGCGTGGGCGGCGGTCAACGTGCCGCTCATGGCCGTGAACTTCCAGGCGTGGTCCGTGTTCTTCACCTTCTCCGGCGAGCGCGGGCCGGGCCTGTCCAGCGTGTGGCACGCGTGGGACGTGACCGCCGCGCAGGCCGGGTGGGCGTTCGTGCCGGAGGACTCCCTCACCCTGCTGGCCTACGGGACCTTCGCGGTGTGCTGCCTCGGGATCTTCGTGCTCGGCGTGCGGGTGCGGCACACCCCGCGGCTGGCCCAGCTGACGTTCCTGGTGGTGGCGGCGTTCGTGCTCACCAACAAGGTGTACTCACCGCAGTTCGTGGTCTGGCTGATCCCGCTCCTGGCGCTCGCCCTGCCGCGCTGGCGGGACTTCTGGGTGTGGCAGACGGTGGAGGCGCTGCACTTCTTCGCCGTGTGGATGTACCTGGCCAAGGGGGTGGCCGAGACCCCGCCGCAGCACTCCATGGACGACTCCGTCTACGTGGCCGCGATCCTCGCCCACATCCTCGCGGTGCTGTGGCTGTGCGGGCGCGTCGTGTGGGAGATGCTGCACCCGGCCGAGGACCTCGTGAAGCGCGACCACGGCGGCCACCCGGACGCCGACCCGCTCGCCGGCGCGTACGCCGGCCCGGCCCGGGGGCGCTCAGGCCGGCCGGCCGCGGTTCAGGCGTAGTCCCAGCGGTGGATCGGGCAGTCCGGGGACGACGGCGGCGCGCTCGTCCCCGCCTCGGCGGCGCCGCCCTCGCGGGGCGGCGGCGGACAGACGCACGGCGCCCCGGAGGCGGCCGTGGCCGCCTTCATCTGCTCGCGCCAGATCACGTGGGGGTCGGTGGCCGGGTCCGCGGCCGCGCCGGGGTGCGCCGGACGCGCGGCGCCGTCGTCGTGGGCGGGGGTGCGGGCCGCGTCCCCGTCCCGGGTGAAGCCCATCCGCACGATGGCCCAGCCGCCCACGGTCCACGCCACCAGGAGGAAGACCCCCACGGCGACGGCGATCATGATGTCCACGGCGGGCTCCTCCTGCGCTGACGGGCGGGCGATGCGGCCGGGGCCGCTTTCGGGCCAGGGTAGTCGGACGGGGTGGTGGGGGCGGTACGGTCGGGGCATGACCCCCGTGACCCGTGACACCGTCGCCGAGCTGCCCGCCCACCTGCGGGACCTGGCCGAGTTCGTGACCGCCTCGCCCTCCAGCTACCACGCCGCGGAGGAGGTCGCACGCCGCCTGGAGGCCGTGGGCTTCACCCGTCTGGATGAGACGGCCGACTTCCCGGCGGCCCCGGGCGGCTACGTGGTGGTGCGCGACGGCGCGGCGGTGGCCTGGATCGTGCCGATGGGTGCCCGGGCGCTGGGCCGCCACGAGGGTGCTGAGGCGCGCGCGGCCGGGCCGGACGAGGCGGGGCAGAGCGCCGGCGTCGTGCCGGTGTTCCGCGTGCTCGGCGCACACACGGACTCGCCGGGGTTCAAGCTCAAGCCGAACCCGGCCACCGTGACGGCCGACGGCTGGGTGCAGGCCGGCGTCGAGGTGTACGGCGGCCCGCTGCTGAACTCGTGGCTGGACCGTGAGCTGCGGTTCGCCGGGCGTCTCGCCCTCGACGACGGCACGCAGGTGCTCGCCGCGACCGGGCCCGTGGGGCGCATCCCGCAGCTGGCCATCCACCTGGACCGCGAGGTCAACGAGGGGCTGACGTTGAAGCGGCAGCGGCACACGAACCCCGTCGTGGGGGCGCTCGTCCCGCGCGGCGAGGGCGCCGGCGAGGCGGAGGCCGACGGTCTGGCCGCCCGCGTGCCCGGTGACGTGCTGACCGCGCTCGCGGCCGCCGCCGGTGTGGACCCGGCCGCGGTGCGCGGGCACGACGTCGTGGTGGCCGACGCCCAGGCGCCCGGACTCTTCGGGCTGGCGGGCGAGTTCTTCGCGTCGGGCCGGCTGGACAACCTGAGCTCGGTGCACGCGGGCCTCGTGGCGCTCGAGGAGCTGGCGCGCGAGCACGGTGGCGCCGAGGGGGCGATCGCGTACGAGGGGACCGTCGCGGGCGGGGTGGCCGGTGTGGCGGCCGGCGCCCCGGTGATCCCGCTGCTCGCCGCGTTCGACCACGAGGAGCTGGGGTCGGCGTCGCGGTCCGGGGCGGCCGGCCCGCTGCTCGAGGAGGTCATGGGGCGCGTGCTCGAGGCGCTCGGCGTGGCCGGGCAGGGCCGGGCGCGGGCGATCGCGGGGTCCTGGCTGCTGTCCGCGGACGCCGGCCACCTGGTGCACCCGAACTACGCCGAGCGGCACGATCCCGTGAACCACCCGCGCGTGAACCACGGCCCGCTGCTGAAGATCAACGCCAACCAGCGCTACGCCACCGACGCCGGGGGCGAGGCCGCGTTCGCCCGCTGGTGCGGCGTGGCGGGGGTGCCGTTCCAGGAGTTCGTCTCCCACAACGACGTCCCCTGCGGCTCCACCATCGGCCCGATCTCGGCGACCCGCCTGGGCATCCGGACCGTGGACGTGGGCCTGGGCCTGCTGTCCATGCACTCGGCGCGCGAGATGTGCGGCGTGCGGGACGTGGAGCACCTGACGGCGGCCGTGCGGGAGTTCTTCCGCGGGGTGTGAGGCTGCGCGTGGGGGGCGGGGGCGAGCCAGAGATTTCTGCTCCTGGATGGCCGCGAGCCAGAGATTTCGGTCGGAGAAGCGGCCGGAAAACGACTGAATCATCTGGCTCGCGGGCTCGACGCGCGGGAGGCGTCGGCGCGGGAGGCGCCCGCGCGCGTGGACGCGGCGCCAGCACCGCGCCAGGGCCCCTTCGTCGAACTGCTAGGATGGATCAGGTTGTCTGTGTGCCGCCGAAGAGCGCGGAGCATCGCACGGACGACGAGCACAGAACCTCCTGCCGCGGAGAGACCGCGGCCGCAAGCCCAGAGGAGGTGGGTTCGCATGCGTGCTTATGAGCTGATGGTGCTGATCGACCCTGAGGTCGACGAGCGCACCGTGGAGCCGACCCTGAAGAAGTACCTCGAGGTCGTCACGAACGCCGGCGGCACCGTCGACAACATCGACGTGTGGGGTCGCCGCAAGACCGCCTACGAGATCCAGAAGAAGTCCGAGGCCATCTACGTGGTCGTCAACTTCCAGTCGGAGCCGGCCGCCACCCAGGAGCTGGACCGTCTGCTGAACCTCAACGAGACGATCCTGCGCACCAAGATCATCCGTCCGGAGGAGCAGAAGATCACCGCTGAGTGATCCTCGTACCGTGTCCGGAGGGTCTGAGAGCATCGGATCAGTCCCCGACGCCCCCACCGGAACCCCGCTGAGCAGTCCCGGATCCCCGGATCCGGTCACTGACCGGCAGAACCCCCGAAGACAGGAGTGACCATGGCAGGCGAGACCGTCATCACCGTGGTCGGCAACCTCACCGCCGACCCGGAGCTGCGCTTCACCCCGAACGGCGCGGCCGTCGCGAACTTCACCGTCGCGTCCACGCCCCGCACGTTCGACCGCCAGACCAACGAGTGGAAGGACGGCGAAGCACTGTTCCTGCGCTGCTCGGTCTGGCGCGAGGCCGCGGAGAACGTGGCGGAGTCGCTGACCAAGGGCATGCGCGTGATCGTGCAGGGCCGCCTCAAGGCGCGCTCCTACGACGACCGGGACGGCAATCGTCGCACCAGCTGGGAGCTGGACGTGGACGAGGTCGGCCCGGCGCTGCGGTTCGCCACGGCCAAGGTCACCCGCGCCCAGCGCGGCGGTGGCGGCGGCGGTGGCTTCGGCGGCGGCCAGCAGGGGGGCGGCTTCGGCGGCGCCCCGGCCGGCGGCGGCTTCGGGGGGAACAACGACGGCGGCTTCGGCGGCGCCCAGCAGGGCGGCGGCTGGGGCGGCCAGCAGCAGGGCGGCGGCCAGGCCGCGCCGCAGGACCCCTGGTCCGGCGGCGGTGGCGGCGGATGGGACACCCCGTCCTCCAACGAGCCCCCGTTCTGATCCTGCACTGACCGGGTGCGGCCCCCACGGCCGCGACGGACACGGAACACCACGGACCTCTCCGTCCGGGCGCGCGTCGCCCGGAGGGCCGCCCCCCGGTGGCCCATCCCACCCGCGACCCGGCACCGCCGGGCCGCACTGCACACGGCCCCGTGCCCGGCACGGGACGCCGCGTGATCCCATCCCGCAGAACCGTTCTGCGGGCTCCAGAGAACTCTGAAGGAGCACCACGATGGCGAAGGCTGAACTCCGCAAGCCCAAACCGAAGTCCAACCCGCTCAAGGCCGCCAAGATCACCGAGATCGACTACAAGGACGTGGCCCTGCTGCGCAAGTTCATCTCCGACCGCGGGAAGATCCGTGCCCGTCGCGTGACCGGCGTGACCGTCCAGGAGCAGCGCAAGATCGCCCAGGCCGTCAAGAACGCCCGCGAGGTGGCCCTGCTGCCCTACGCCGGCGCCGGCCGCGGCTGATCGAGCGAGCGAAGGAAGGAACACCCAGATGGCAAAGCTCATCCTGACCCAGGAAGTGGCCGGTCTCGGCACCTCCGGTGACGTGGTCGAGGTCAAGAACGGGTACGCCCGCAACTACCTGCTCCCGCGCGGTTTCGCCACCGTGTGGACCAAGGGCGGGGAGAAGCAGGTCGAGTCCCTGCAGAAGGCCCGCGCGGCCCGCGCCGTGGCGAACCTGGAGGACGCGCAGGCCCAGGCCGCGCAGCTCCAGTCCGCCACCGTGAAGCTCGAGCGCACCGCCGGTGCGGAGGGTCGCCTGTTCGGCGCCGTCCAGACCGCCGACGTCGCCGAGGCGATCGAGGCCGCCGGCCTCGGCTCCGTGGACAAGCGCTCGATCACCCTGCCGGCGCACATCAAGTCCGTGGGCAACCACGAGGCCCAGGTCCGCCTGCACGAGGACGTCATCGCGACCGTCCAGCTGCAGGTCGTGGCCGCCAAGGCCAAGAAGTGATCATCCGCTTCTGAGCCCGTCGCGCCCGCGACGCGCACCCGAGGCCCCGGTCCGCTCTTCACGAGCGGGCCGGGGCCTCGTGCCGTGGGGGAACATGGAGGTCATGCCCTCCGCCCCACCGCCCTCCGACCTCGCCGGCTCGGCGGCGGTCCCGCGCCCGCCGCTGTGGACGCGCCCGTTCATCCTCGTCAGCGCGACCTACCTGTTCGTGGCGATGATCTTCTACACGCTCATGACCGCCATGGCGCTCTACGCCGTCACGTCCTTCGGCGCGTCGGACGCGGAGGCCGGCGTCGTGGTGGGGGCGTTCGTGCTGGGCGCGGTCCTCACCCGCATGACGACGACGCCCGCCACCTTCGCGTGGGGGCGGCGGCGGGTCCTGCTCGTCGCCTTGGCCTGCTACGTCCTCACGACGGCGGCGTACCTCTGGGCGGACTCCCTGGCCGCACTGACCGTGGTACGGCTGCTCAACGGCATGTGCTTCGGCGCGGCCGGCACCGTGCTGGCCACGGCCGTGCAGCGGATCGTCCCGCCCGTGCGCCGCTCCGAGGGCACCGGCTGGTTCTCCACGTCGATGACGCTCGCGGGCGCCGTCGGGCCGATGGTGGCCCTGCAGCTGAGCACGGCCGTCGGCTACGACGCCCTGTTCTGGGCGTGCATCGGCTTCACGGGCATGGCCCTGCTGATCGCCCTGTTCCTGCGCGTGCCCGAGCCGCCGCTGGCGGGCCGGTTCCGGCTGCACCGGGCGGACGTGTTCTCCGCGGAGGTGGCGCCGGCGGCGGGCGTGGCCCTGGCCTCCGGGTTCATGTACGGCGGCATCCTCGCGTTCATGGCCACGTTCGCGCAGCAGCAGGGCTACCCGGCGATGGTGCCGAGCCTGTTCTTCCTGCTCTTCGCCGCGGGCACCATCGTGGGCCGTGCCGTCGTGGGCGTGCTGCACGACCGGCACGGGGACAACGCCGTCGTCTACCCGATCCTCGCGGGGATGGCGGTCTCCTACGCGGTGCTGGCGCTGCTGCTCTACTACCGGCTCGTGCACGGCGGCCGGGCCATCGCCCGGCGCCCGTCCCCGGCCTGAGCGGGGCGGCTCCGGCGCGCGGCCAACGCCCCGCGGCTGCTCATGCGTCCCATCCCCCGATGTGCACGAGGGCGTCGCCGCGGTGCACCAGGGGTGCCTCGGTGCGGCCGATGACCACGCCGGTCAGCTCGGCCTTCACGTGCGCGAGGCGGCGGCCGAACGAGTTGTAGAGCGCGCCGATCCGGTCCCCGGCGCTCACGCGTTCGCCGAGGGAGACGTCCAGGTGCACGAGGCCGTCCGCGCGGGCGCGCACCCACGTGGACTGCCACACCAGGTAGGGGGCGTCCTGCTCGCCGTCGACGACGTCGGGGTGCACGGCGGCGGTGTCCTCGCCGGTGGCGTCGGTCGCCTCGGGCACGTCCGTGGTCCGCTCCTCGGGGACCTCGCCGGGCAGCGGACCGGGGGCGTCGACGACGGCGTCCGGCCCGGGCTCGGTGAGCCCGACGTCCGTGGGGTCCACCATGTCCAGGGCGGCGAGCACGCGCAGGACCCCGTCCACGCCGGGGGCGATCGCGTACTCGTCGAACCGCCAGGCCTCACCGGCCTCGTAGAGCAGCACGCGCGCGCCGGTCTCGCGGGCCGCGGCGCGCAAGGAGCCGTCCCGCAGGCGGGCGTGGAAGAGCACGGGGGCGCCGAACGCCTCCGCGAGCGCGCGGGTCTGGGGGTCCTCCAGGTCGCACCGGATCTGCGGCAGGTTGGAGCGGCGGTCCGCGCCGGTGTGCAGGTCGATGCCCACGGTGCAGCGGGCGATCACCTCGGTCATCATCAGGTGCGCGATGCGCGAGGCCAGCGAGCCCCGGGCGGAGCCGGGGAAGGAGCGGTTCAGGTCGCGGCGGTCCGGCAGGTAGCGGTCCCCGGCCATCACGCCGAGCACGTTGACGATGGGCACGGCCAGCAGGGTGCCGCGCAGGTTTTTGGGCTGCAGCCGCTCCAGGACGCGGCGGACGATCTCGACGCCGGCCACCTCGTCCCCGTGGATCGCGGCGGAGACCCACACGGTGGGCCCGTCCTCGCGGCCGTGCAGCACGTGCACGGGCAGGGTGACGTCCGCGCCGGTGACGAGCTGGGAGATCGGCAGGGACAGCTCGTGGCGGCGGCCGGCCGGCACCTCGACCCCGCCGAACGCGAAGGGGGCGCGGGCGGGGCGACGGCTCACGCGCGCCCCCGGTTCCTGCGGCGCACGCCGCGCGGCGGCTGCCCGCCCACGTACGAGGCGGCGGGGTCCACGAGGAGGCCGCCGGCGGCCAGCGCGGTGCGCCCCACGAGCATGCGGAAGCCCATCTCGTCCCGGTGGGTCAGGGTCACCTCCGCCTCGATCGTGCGGCCGGCCAGGGTCAGCGGCATCACGACGACGACGCGCTCCTGCGCCTCGCCGTTCGAGGAGCGGACCGTGCGCAGATCGGCCACCGGCAGCTCGGCCGTCCGCGCGTCCGCGGCCGAGGTCTGCCACGGGTGCACCTCGAACCGGACCCACGCGGCGCCGTCGCGGGTGAACCGCTCGATGCCGAAGGCGTGGAGCGCCGAGGTGCGGGCACCGGTGTCGATCTTGGCCTTGATCCAGGGGGTGTGGGCGGCGGGCAGGCCGACCCATTCGCGCCAGCCCACCAGCCCCGGGCAAGCGGCGCCGTCGTCGGTGGGGGGCACGCCGTGGGGGGTCGGGGCCGTGTGCTTAGACTCAGACACGCCCCTCATCCTCCCAGGAAAGCGGTCATGAAGCTCGCCATCCTCTCCCGTTCCCTGCGCGCCTACTCGACGCAGCGCCTCAAGACCGCGGCGCTCGAGCGCGGCCACCAGGTGAAGGTCCTGGACACCCTGCGCTTCGGCATCGACCTCAGCTCGGACGAGCCCGATCTGATGTTCCGCGGCCGCCCCCTCTCCGGCTACGACGCCGTGCTGCCGCGCATCGGCAACTCGGTGACCTACTTCGGCACCGCCGTGGTGCGCCAGTTCGAGCAGATGGACGTCTACACGCCCAACACGGCCGCCGGGATCATGAACTCGCGGGACAAGCTGCGGGCCACCCAGATCCTCTCCCGCCACGAGATCGACATGCCCGCCACCGTGTTCGTGCGCAACCGCGGCGAGGTCTCCACGGCGATCGACATGGTGGGCGGGGCGCCCGTGGTGATCAAGCTGCTCGAGGGCACCCAGGGCATCGGCGTGATCCTGGCGCCGACCAAGAAGGTGGCCGAGGCGATCATCGAGACGCTGCACGGCACCAACCAGCAGGTGCTCATCCAGCGGTTCGTGGAGGAGTCCAAGGGCAAGGACATCCGCGCGCTCGTGGTGGGGGACCGCGTGGTGGCCGCGATGCGCCGCCGGGCCCAGGGGGACGAGTTCCGCTCCAACGTGCACCGCGGCGGCACCGTGGAGCGCGTCGAGCTCTCGCCCGAGTACGCGGAGACCGCCGTGCGGGCGGCCCACATCATGGGCCTGCGGGTGGCCGGCGTGGACATGCTCGAGGGCGAGCACGGCCCGCTGGTCATGGAGGTGAACTCCTCCCCGGGGCTGCAGGGCATCGAGGCCGCCACGGACCTGGACGTGGCCGGCGCCATCATCGACTACGTGGCGGACCAGGCCGGCTTCCCGGACATCGACGTGCGCCAGCGCCTGGCCGTGTCCACCGGGTACGGGGTCGGTGAGATCACCGTGCACGCCGGCTCCGGCTGGGTGGGCCAGTCCATCGAGGACTCCGGGCTGCTCGCGAAGGACCTGCAGGTGCTCACCCTGCACCGCGGCACCTCCGTGTTCCCCAACCCCGCGGACACCAAGGTCCTCGAGGAGGGCGACCGGCTGCTCTGCTTCGGCAAGACCGAGAACATGCGCGCCCTCATCCCCGCCCGCGCCCGCCGCCCCAAGCGCGTGCGGAAGCTGCCGGCCACCCCGATCCTCGCCTCCGTGGCCGAGGAGGCCCCGGCGCCCGAGGCGCCCGCCGACGACGCCTGAGCCCGGGGGCGGGGCTCAGCGGGCCGGGGCGAACGCGCCGATGCCCGTGAGGTGCCGGCCGAGCGTGAGCTGGTGGACCTCGTCCGTGCCCTCGTAGGTGCGCACGGACTCGAGGTTGTTCGCGTGCCGCAGCGGCGAGTGCTCCAGGGTGATGCCGTTGCCGCCGAGCATCTCGCGGGCCTCTCGGGCGATGCCGATGGCCACGCGGCAGTTGTCCAGCTTGCCCGCCGAGATCATGGCGGGGGTGAGCGGGCCGGCGTCCTTGGCGCGACCGATCTGGTGCGCCAGCAGGTAGCCCTTCCCGATGGCCACGGCCATGTCCGCGAGCTTGGCCTGCGTCAGCTGGTGGGAGGCCAGCGGCACCTCGAACTGCTGCCGCTCCATCGCGTAGTCGAGGACGGCGTCGAAGGAGTCGCGAGCGGCGCCCATCGCACCCCAGATGATCCCGTAGCGGGCCTCGTTGAGGCACTGGAAGGGGCCCTTGAGCCCGACGGCGGAGTCGGCCGGCAGCATCGCGGAGGCGGGCAGGCGCACGCCGTCGAGGTGGATCTCGCACTGCACCGAGGCCCGCATGGACAGCTTCTGGGTGATCGCCTCGGCGCGGAAGCCGGGGGTGTCCGTGGGGACCACGAAGCCGCGCACCCCGCGCCCGTCGCCGGGCTCGCCGGTCTGCGCCCAGATGATCGCGACGTCGGCCAGGGTGGCCAGCCCGATCCAGCGCTTGACCCCGTCGAGCACCCAGTCGCCGCCGGGTTCCTGGCGGGCCGTCGTCGTCATGGAGGCCGGGTCCGAGCCGGCGCCCGGCTCGGTGAGGCCGAAGCAGCCGACCGCCTCGCCGGTGGTCATGCGCGGCAGCCACTGCGCCTTCTGCTCCTCGGAGCCGTGCTTGTGGATCGCGCCCATCGCGAGCGAGCCCTGCACGGAGACGAAGGTGCGCAGGCCGGAGTCGCCGGCCTCGAGCTCCTGGGCGGCGAGGCCGTACTCCACCGCCGAGCGACCGGGCATGCCGTGGCCCTCGTAGGGCATGCCGAGCACGCCGAGGCGGCCCAGCTCGGGGACGATCTCGCGCGGGAACACGGCGTCGTCGTACCAGCGGGCGATGTGCGGGCGGATGTGCTCGTCCACGAAGCCGCGCACCTGCAGCGCGACGGCCTTCTCCTCGGCGAAGAACAGGGAGTCCAGGCCGACGACGTCGGCGCGGCCGAGGAACGAGTCGGCTTCGGCGTGGAACGGGGTGGTCATGGCGGGGGGGCCTCTCTGCGGGGTGGTCAGCGGGCGTCGAGCCAGGTGTTGACGGCCGCCGTGTCCGCGCCGAGCGCGGGGGGCGCGTGGCGCGGGTGCGCGACGGGCGGGTCCCACTGCACCGGGTGGCGGAACTGCCGGCCGGCAGGGGCGCCGGAGCGGTCCTGGACCTCGACGGTCGGCTCGAGGCCGAGGGACTCGGCCAGCTCGACGCCCTCGGCGACGGTGGACACGAGGCCGACCGGGAGCCGCTCGGCCTGCAGCACGTCCCGCCAGTGGGCGGCCGTCTGCGCCGAGAGCGCGTCCCGGCACGCCAGCAGCTGATAGGGGGCGATCGAGGGGTGGTCGTTGCCCATCCGCCGCGGGACGACGCCGGCGCCGAGCCAGGCCTGGCCCTGGTTGGCGAGCGCCCCCTGCAGCGAGGAGAGCAGGTTCAGCCGCAGGTGGGCGCCCTCCCCGGTGCGCTCGCGGCGCAGCAGGGCGGCGAGCACGCCGGCGGTGAGGTCCTTGGCCGTGAGCACGTCCACGAGGGCGACGCCCGCCTTCATCGGGGCGTCCGGTTCGCCGGTGATGCTCATGAGCCCGCCCGCGGCCTGGACGATGAAGTCGTAGCCGGGCAGGTCCCGGCCCTCGCGGTCGCCGAACCCGGAGACGGCGGCGTAGACCACGGACGGGTTCTCCCGCGCGACGTCGTCGTAGCCCAGGCCGAGGCGCTCCATGGTGCCGGGCTTGAGGTTGTGGACCACGACGTCGGCCCGGGCGGCCAGGGCGGCGGCCCGCCGCTGGTCCTCGGGGTCCTTCAGGTCCCAGCCGACCGACTCCTTGTTGCGGTTCACGGACTCGAAGTAGGTGGCGCCCGTCGCCGAGCGGGGCGGGGCCCAGCCGCGGGTGTCGTCGCCGCGCTCGGGGTGCTCCACCTTGATGACGCGCGCCCCGAGGTCCGCCAGCGTCATGGTGGCGAGCGGGCCGGCGAGGACGCGGGAGAAGTCGGCGACGAGGACGCCGTCGAGGGGGAGCGAGGCCGGGGAGGGTGCGGTGGTGGCCGGGGTCACGGCGGACTCCTCACTGTGGCGGACGACACGACGACGGGTTCCACCCAAGCACCGTGCTCGCGTTCCGTCCACTGACTCTGGGGCGGGTCACTGACGTGCGTGAGTCATCGGCGCCGGGCGGTCCGGGGCGGCCGGGAGAGGTGGGCACGGGGAGGACCCGGGGCCGCGGGCAGAGGCTGTCAACTTCGCCGTCCCCAGATTCGGACACCTTGTCCACAGGAGTTGTCCACAGATGTGGCGGGTGTGGACGACGGTGTGGATAGGCATGTACCAGGCGGTGTGATGAGGGCGCAAACGAGGGTGCTGTCAAGTCCCGCGGCCGGGGCCAAAGGGGGGCGGAGAATCTTCCTCCACAGCGCTGGGGATCGCATCGTCCCAGGTCAGAGCCGGATTCTGGGACTGGCCGAGCGGTTGTCCCCAGCGTGGTCCCCAGGCGATCCACACGACACGCCGCCGAATCCACACGTTGTCCACAAGGCCTGTGGGAAACGCGGTTGCCCAGCCTCCACGGCGCGCGTAGTGTCGCGTGGTATCCCCAACGCGAGGGCGGGTATTGGCCGCAGGTGACCACTGACAGGCGCGCATCCGCTCGGACCGTCGCCCCGGGGACCGTCGCAGCGTCCGCCTGCAGGAGGGTGCGGCGGCACGGGCGGTGACAACAGAGGAATCAGGGCCGGGAAGACCGGCGAGGGCCGCCGTCGTGCGGGCTGTGGGAAGGGAGTCTCCGGACGTTGACTGAGAACTACGGAGACTCGGGCTCCTACGACGGCGGCCGTTCCTCTGAACGCTTCCTGCCGCCCCAGGACCTGGAGGCGGAGCGCTCGGTGCTGGGCGGCATGATGCTCTCCAAGGACGCGATCGCGGACGTGGTGGAGCTGCTGCGCGGCCACGACTTCTACCGGCCGAGCCACGAGATGATCTACGAGGCGATCATCGACCTCTACGGCCGCGGTGAGCCCGCGGACGCCGTCACCGTGGCGGACCTGCTGAACAAGCGCCAGGAGCTCAGCCGCGTGGGCGGCCCCGCCGTGCTGCACGAGCTGATCCAGTCCGTGCCCACCGCCGCCAACGCGAGCTTCTACGCGGAGATCGTGGCGGAGAAGGCCGTCCTGCGGCGTCTCGTCACCGCCGGCACCAAGATCACCCAGCTGGGGTATCAGGGCGACGGCGAGGTCGAGGAGATCGTCAACGAGGCGCAGTCCGAGATCTACAAGGTGGCGGAGAACCGCCAGTCCGAGGACTACGTGCGCCTCGCGGAGATCATGGAGCACGCCGTCGACGAGATCGAGGCGGCCGGCAACCAGGGGGAGGGCCTGACGGGCGTCCCCACCGACTTCTACGACTTCGACGAGCTGACGCAGGGCCTGCACGGCGGGCAGATGATCGTGATCGCGGCGCGCCCCGCCGTCGGCAAGTCCACGCTCGCGCTGGACTTCGCGCGGGCCGCGGCCATCCACCACAACATGGCCACCGTGTTCTTCAGCCTCGAGATGGGCAAGAACGAGATCGCCATGAGGCTCTTGAGCGCCGAGGCGACGATCGCGCTGCAGGACCTGCGCAAGGGCACCATCCGGGATGACCAGTGGTCCAAGATCGCCGCGACCGTGGGGCGGCTGAACGAGGCGCCGTTCTTCATCGACGACTCCCCGAACATGACCATGATGGAGATCCGCGCCAAGTGCCGGCGGCTCAAGCAGAAGAACAACCTCAAGATGGTGGTGCTGGACTACCTGCAGCTCATGAGCTCGGGCAAGAAGGTCGAGTCCCGTCAGCAGGAGGTGGCCGAGTTCTCGCGTGCCCTGAAGCTGCTGGCCAAGGAACTCGACGTGCCGGTGATCGCGTTGAGCCAGTTGAACCGTGGGTCCGAGCAGAGGACGGACAAGCGGCCGCAGGTGTCCGACCTGCGCGAGTCCGGCTCGATCGAGCAGGACGCGGACATGGTGATCCTGCTGCACCGCGAGGACGTGTACGACAAGGAGTCCCCGCGCGCCGGCGAGGCCGACCTGATCGTGGCCAAGCACCGCAACGGGCCGACGAAGACCATTGTGGTGGGGTTCCAGGGTCACTATTCGCGGTTCTCGAACCTGGCGAGTGATGCGGGTGGTGGCCCGGGTGGGTTCTGACGGCCGTCACTGACGCCAAACCGCCCCGTCAGTGAGTGCAGAGAGCCTGTCACTCACTCGAGTGAGGCACTCACTGTGTCGACTGACGGCATCAGTGACGTGCATCGTTCTTCAGGGCACGAGGTCGAGCGTCAACCGGGGTCTGGTCTGGCGCATGCATTCCCACAGGTCGACGCAGCGGGTCTCCAGAGCGGCACAGGCGTCAGGGATTTTCACGCGCTTGCGCGCCTGAGGGGCGGGCACCTCGAAGGTGACCACGGTGGCGTCCATGCATGCAGCCTGCGCCACCAACAGCAGATCGGCGCTGTCATCCAGAAACTCGTCCTGCGCGGCCTGTTGATACGCGGGCTGACGGGTCAGGGTCCACTGGGCCAACTCGCCGATGCGCTGGGGCACCTCTGACGTGGGTGGGAGGAAGAGCTGCGGATGGTTTGACGCCCAGGTGGCGAGTTCATCCCCGCCCCGGCATAGCTCCTGCCGCACGGCCTCCACGCTGGCGACCCAGCCTGCCGCATGAGCGCGCTCCAGCCACGTCCAGAACCCCGGGGCGAGATCGAACCCGTAGTAACTGTTCTTCGGCGTGATGAAGGTGTTGGCGTCGAGCAGGAACATCATGCGGCCGCCATCTTCTGAGCCAGGGTGTCCATAACCTCACGCTTGTGGGTTCCGAGCAGGCGGAACGCGTCCCGGTAGCTGGTTCCGCCTTCCCGGGCGCTGGCCACCACGGCAGTGGTGAACGGGACGCCGAGGCGGTAGCGGGCGGTGCGGTAATAATCGCCCCCTCCGCCCTTCGGCGCCGGGGTCTGGGGGTGAGGGATGCGGGCCAGCGCTGCGAGCTGCGCGTCGGCGGCCGCAGGGGTGATCAGTCCGCAGGTCTTCATCCGGAGAACCACGACGGCGCGGCTCACCTGGCAGCGTTTGGCCACATCGGCGACCACCTCGTCGAACTCCGTGCTGAGTCGCTCCTGCTGCTGCTCCAGCACGACGCGGGGCACCAGGGCTGCGGCGGCCACCCGGTTGCACCAGGCCTCCTCGTAGGGTGCGTGGCGTCCGGGGCGGGCATCAGACAGCGCACTGTGTCCGAGGAGCAGGTGAGCGGTCTCGTGGAGGAGGGTGAAGTGCTGGGCGGTCTTGGCCTCGGTTCCGTTGACGAAGATCAGTGGAGCGAGGTCGTCGGCCAGGGCGAAGCCCCTGAACTCGTCCGGGTTCAGGGGCCTTCGGGTCTCATTGCCGACGTAGCCGCTGATCATCACCAGCACCCCCGCCTCTTCCAAGGCGCCCACGAGCGCGCTGCGGAAGGCGTCACCGGCGCCGGACAGGGCGTCCAAGTGGAGGATCTCCCGGAGGCGTGTTCCGGCATCCTCTGTATCGTTCTGGAGCGTGGCGCTGCCCACGAGGGGCACGGGGCTGGCGCCAATGGCGAGCATGTGGTCCCGGTACCAGTCCTGGCGGAGCTGGCACTCCCGCAGGACGTCCACCAGCTCGGCGGAGGGGTGATCCACGCCCTGGCTGCCCGGCGTGCGCATGTCAGGGATGGGGATGGGTGCCGGCGCCGGGGGAGCGCTGAGGAACAGCATGCCGAAGGGCACATGGACCTTCTGCCCGAACCGTTCCAGCTGCTTCATGGTGGGCTTCTTCGTCCGGCTGAGCCAGGCCTCGAGGTCGGGGTGTGCGGTAGTAGCGCTGGCCAGGTCGATGCCCCCACGTTCGAGGGCCCAGCGCAGGACGGCCGGCTCGACGTCGACGCGCACCGTGGGCATGGACCGCCTCCTCCCTGGGCCGGGGCGACTTTGTGTCGCCCTGTGCTCAGCCTAGTCATCGCCTCGGACGCTGTAAGCCCCACCCCGTACACTCGCGTCGTGATCACCGGAACTCTCAAAAACCAGGTTGACCGCGTCTGGGACGCCTTCGCCACGGGTGGCATCAGCAACCCTCTTGAGGTGATCGAGCAGATCACCTACCTGCTGTTCCTGCGTCGCCTGGATGAGGCACAGACGCAAGCCGAGGCCAAGGCGCGCCGCACGAACCAACCGGTGGAGACGACGATCTTCGACGCCGACCACCAGCACCTCCGCTGGCACCAGCTGAAGAACGTCGCCTCGGACGAACTCTTCGCCCGCATGGACCGCGAGGTCTTCCCGTTCCTGCGCCGTCTCGGCCAGCAGATTGGAGGGGAGGACTCCACTTACGCGCACCACATGCGAGACGCCCGCTTCACCATCCCCAACGCGCGCATGCTCGCCACCGCCGTGGATCTGATCGACAAGCTTCCCCTCACAAACCGGGACACCACCGGTGACCTGTACGAATACCTCCTCTCCAAGCTCTCCACCGCGGGACGGAACGGCCAGTTCCGCACGCCGCGGCACATCATCGACCTCATGGTGCGGATGACGGCGCCCACCCCGGAGGACGTGATCGTGGACCCGGCATGTGGCACGGCAGGGTTCCTCGTCGGCGCGTCGGAGTATCTGCGGGAGGAACACCCGGAACTTTTCTTTGACATGAACCAGCGGCTGCACTTCAACCGGCGCATGTTCCACGGATATGACTTCGACAGCACCATGCTGCGCATCGCCAGCATGAACATGCTCATGCACGGGGTGGAGTCCCCGGACATCGCGTACCGGGACTCCCTGGCCCAGGGTGCTAGCGACGGCGACGCTGGCAAATACAGCTTGATCCTCGCCAATCCGCCGTTCGCCGGGTCCCTCGACGCCGAGGGCGTCAGCTCTGACCTGCAGCGCGTGGTGAAGACGAAGAAGACGGAGTTGCTCTTCCTGGCCCTGTTCCTGCGGCTGTTGCAGCCGGGCGGTCGTGCGGCGGTGATCGTCCCGGAGGGGGTGCTGTTCGGCTCGTCTAAGGCCCACAAGGACTTGCGCCGGATGCTGGTGGAGGACCATCACCTGCAGGCGGTGGTGAAGTTGCCTGCGGGTGTGTTCAAGCCCTACGCAGGGGTCTCGACGGCGATCCTCTTCTTCCGCAACGACGGTCCCGGCAGCACGGACGACGTCTGGTTCTACGACGTCCGCGCCGATGGGTTCTCGCTGGACGACAAGCGCACGCCGGTGGAGGCCAACGACCTGCCGGACCTCGTTCAGCGGTGGCAGAACCCGGCAGGAGAGAAGGACCGGCCGCGGACCGCGCAGTCCTTCCTGGTGCCCAAGGCGGACATCGTGGAGCAGGGGTACGACCTCTCCCTGAACCGGTACAAGGAGTTGGAGATCGAGGAGGTCGAGCACCGGGACCCGCTGGAGATCCTCGTCGACCTCGAACAGCTCGACGCCGAGATTGCCGCTGGGACTGCGGAGCTCAAGGGGATGCTGCGGTGAAGACGGTGAAGCTGGGTGACATTGTTTCCCTTAAGTACGGGAAAGCGCTGAAACAGGGTGATCGCCGAGGGGGGCCTGTTGCCGTCGTGGGCTCCAGTGGCGTCGTGGGGTTCCATGATCAAGCCCTCAGTTCGGGCCCCGCGATTGTCGTAGGAAGGAAGGGGTCAATCGGGTCGGTCACCTGGGTGCCCGGTGATGTTTGGCCTATAGATACTGCCTACGAGGCGGTGCCTCTCGGGGAGGGCGTCGATCTTCGGTGGCTGTATTGGATCCTTAGCGCTCTCGGTCTCAAGGGAATGAATAAATCAGCGGCAGTGCCAGGATTGAATCGGGATGATGTGTATCGTCTCTCGATTAGGCTTCCTGATCTCAAGGAGCAAAGGCGCATTTCGGCGATTCTGGACCAGGCTGACGAGCAGCGGTCGCGCCGGCGGGCGCAACTCGAGCGACTGGCTGCTCTTGTCCAGGTGGCGTTCGCTGATCGCGTCCGGGAGGCCGGTCCCGGGCAGCCCCTATCGGAGCTTGCGTCTTTCGTACGAGGCGTCACCTTCAAGCCCGAAGATGTGGCTGAGTCAGGTGTCCCCGTGATGCGTACGAAGAATGTGCAGAAGCGCCTGGACAGTTCGGATCTTATTCGCATCCCGGCAGAGCTCATCAAGAACGAGGCAAAGTATCTGCAAGAGGGGGACACCTTAGTGTCCAGTGCGAACAGCTACAACCTCGTAGGAAAATGCTGTTTCGTTGACTCCCTGCCGGAGCCGTCGGCTATCGGCGGATTCGTTTCAGCGCTTCGTCCCGGCCCCGACGTCGACCCGACTTTCCTCTACGCCTGGTTCAACAGTGACAGAGTCCAAGCGACCGTGCGAAGCTTTGGCAATAAGACGACGAATATCAGCAACCTCAACATCAAACGGACGTTGCAGTTGCGTATCCCGGACGTGTCTCTCGATATGCAGAGAGAATTCGCCGCCGTCGTCGAGAAGATCGACGTGCAGCGAGCGCGTGTCGAGCGGGCACTGGCGTTGGAGGACGAGCTGTTCGCGTCGCTCCAACACAGGGCATTCCGCGGGGAGCTGTGAATCCGGCAGGATGACAGTGGGCGGCTCGGTGGTGAGCTGCCGGAGAGGGTGTTGATGGCAGGCAACATGGACTGGGTGGAGCGGGCGCTCCCCGTTGCTCACGAGGACGCTGCGCAGGCCGAGGGCTACATGAGCACCGACCCGCGCGCGGCCGCGTTCTATGCCCGGCGCTGCGTCGAACGGGTCGTCGAGTTCGTCTACGCCACCCATCGCCTCGAGGACCCGTACAAGACCGACCTCTCCGGCCTCATCAACGGGGTAGCCTTCACCGGCCTGGCCGGACGCCCGGTGGTGGACAAGCTCAACTTCCTCCGTAAGGCCGGCAACAACGCCGTTCACAAGGATTCCGTGCTGGATGCCCGCGCCGCCCTCACCATCCTGCGCGAGCTGTTCCACGTGCTCGTCTGGGCCGCGTTCCACCACGGCCCGCACCCGGAGGCCGTGCCCACCGGTGCGCAGTTCGACCACGCACTTGCCCCGCAGAAGGCCGCCATGAGCGTGGAGCAGCTCGACGCCGTGATTGCCCGGCTCAAGAAGCAGGACGAGGACAACGCCCGTCTCCGCGAGCAGAACGAGCAGCAGGCCGCCGCGTACGAGGCCGAGATCCAGGCCCTGCGGGAGCAGATCGCCGCCGCCCAGGCCGCCGCCACCACCAGCGAACTCCCCGACCTTCACGACTACGACTACGCAGAGGCGGAGACCCGCTCTCTCTTCATCGACCTCCTCCTCGCCGAGTCCGGGTGGCCCCTCGACCAGGCTCGCGACCGCGAGTACCCCGTCACCGGGTTGCCCACCCCCGGCGGCACCGGGCGTGTGGACTACGTTCTCTGGGGAGCCGATGGTCTGCCCCTGGCCGTGGTGGAGGCCAAGCGCACCACCAAGAGCGCGCTCGAAGGCCAGGAACAGGCCCGCCGATACGCTGACGCCCTTGAAGCGCAGTTCGCTCGCCGCCCGCTGATCTTCTACACCAACGGCTATGACCACTGGTTCTGGGACGATGCGGCCTTCGGCGAGGCCGGCGGCTACCCGCCCCGTGAGATTGAAGGGTTCTTCACCGCCGACGAGCTCGAGCGCCTCATCCAGCGGCGTACCGTCCGCCAGGACCTTACGGACGTGCCGGTCAACGTGGACATCGCGGGACGGCCATACCAGCTGGAGGCGATCTCCGCCGTCGGGCAGGCCCTCGCCGCCCGCCAGCGCGATGCCCTGCTGGTCATGGCCACCGGCACCGGCAAGACCCGGACCGCCATCGCCCTCGTGGACCAGCTGATTCGGGGGAACTGGGTCAAGCGGGTCCTGTTCCTCGCGGACCGGACGGCCCTGGTACGGCAGGCCAAACGGGCGTTTGCCGCGAACCTGCCGGACACCGCCGTCGTGAACCTGCAGGACGAGAAGCGCGGGGAGGGGCGGGTCTACACCGCGACCTACCCGACCATGCTCAATCTGCTGGAGCACGACGGGCAGGACGGTGGGACGCGGAGGTTCGGCGCCGGGTACTTCGACCTCGTGATCATCGACGAGGCCCACCGCTCCGTCTATCAGAAGTACGGCGCGATCTTCGACTGGTTCGACTCCCTGCTGGTGGGCCTCACCGCTACACCCAAGGACGAGGTGGACCACAACACCTACCGGCTGTTCCACCTCGAGGACGGGGTGCCCACCTTCGCCTTCGACCTTGAGGAGGCCGTGGAGCAGGGGTACCTGGTGCCGCCGCTGGGGGTGTCCGCGGGGACGGAGTTCCTGCGCCAGGGGATCCGTTACGCCGACCTCTCCGACGAGGAGAAGGCCGAGTGGGACGCGCTGGATTGGGGCGAGGACGGCCCCCCGGACAGCGTGGACTCCGAGCAGGTCAACAGGTTCCTCTTCAACGAAGACACCGTGGACAAGGTCCTGGAGCTGCTCATGGAGCGCGGTCAGAAGGTGGCCGGCGGTGACCGGCTCGGCAAGACCATCGTGTTCGCGAAGAACCAGAATCATGCCGACTTCATCGAGCGTCGATTCAACGCGCGGTTCCCCGAGCTGGGCGGGACGTTCGCACGGGTGATCACCAGCAAGACCGCGTTCAACGACGCACTGCTGGATGACTTCTCCGACTCGGACAAGGCCCCACATATCGCCATCAGCGTGGATATGCTGGACACCGGGGTGGACATCCCTGAGGTGGTGAACCTGGTGCTGTTCAAGGTGGTCCACTCCAAGACCAAGTTCTGGCAGATGATCGGCCGCGGCACCCGCCTGTGTCCCGATCTGTTCGGGCCCGGGCAGGACAAGAAGAACTTCACCGTCTTCGACTTCGGAGAGAACCTGCCTTACTTCAACCAGGATCTCCCCGAGCCGGGGTCCTCCGTGCAGAAGTCCCTTACCCAGCGGTTGTTCGAGGCACGGGCCGGGATTGTGGCGGCCCTGGATGCGCGCGAGGGCGATGGGGAGGCGGGCTCGGCCAGCGTCGTACGCCAGGCCCACGCCACCTGGCTGCACTCCTACGTGGAGGGCATGCCGATGCAGAACCTGCTGGTGCGCAAGCACCGGCGCCACGTGGAGCGCTGGTCCGAGCCCGATGCGTGGGCCGCGGTGACCGCCGAGGATGTCGACGAACTCGCCGACCATGTGGCCGGACTGCCCTCCACGCTGCGTGACCCGGACGAAGCAGCGAAGCGCTTCGACCTCGTGACCCTGCGCTGGCAGTTGGCCACCCTGGACGGTGATGCCGCCCTGGCGGAGCGTTGCCGCAGATCCGTCCAGGAGGTCGCGGGTGCGTTGCTGAGTCAGCTGGCTATCCCAGCCGTCAAGGTGGAAGAGTCCCTGCTGCGCTCCGTTGCGGAAGACCTGTGGTGGGAAGGCGCTGGCGTCGTTGACGTGGAGGCGCTGCGGGAGAGCCTGCGCGGACTGGTGGTGTTCCTGCCGAGGCTGAGCTCCTCACCGGTGTACACGGACTTCGTGGACACCCTGGGGGAGATCGACGAGGTGGTCGTGGTGCCGGCACGGCCGGGCATGAATTGGGAGCGCTACCGCGAGAAGGCCATGGCCTTCCTGCGCGCCGAGGAGGACACCCTGGCGTTGCGGAAGCTCCGCGGCAACCAGCCGCTGACGGCCACGGATCTCGAGGAGCTCGGTCGCATGCTGGTGGCGGCGGGCGGATCTGACCGGCCGGAGCTGGATTGGGTGCGTGAGCACGCCGGCGCCGAGCTGGGCGTCTTCGTGCGCAGTCTTGTGGGGTTGGAGCGGCGGGCCGCGGAAGAGGCGCTGGCCGCGTTCCTGGACGAGGGCAGGTGGACCACGCGCCAGATCCGCTTCACCCGCATGCTCGTGGACGACCTGGTGCGCAACGGCGTGGTGGACCCGGGTCGGCTCTACGAGGACCCGTATCTCGCACTGGGTGGCGTCGATGCCGTGTATCCGCAGGATGCTGCGGACGCCGTGGTGGCCGTACTGGCCGAGGTGCGGGCGCGGGCCGAGGTGGAAGCGGGGAAGGTGGCCTGAGGACGGACTACTTGCGGACGGCGCGCTGAGCGACCTGGGGCAACATCTGACCAATCTGTCTGAGCCCATCCGGACCAGTGATGGCGGCGACTGCGATGATGCCTGCTGTGCCAATGGGCTAGGCCCGTGGTGCTCAGGACCGCACGCATTTGCTCGTGGGCCAGACCGGCGAGGAAACGTTGGTTCTCGAGGTCTTTTTTTCGTTGGCCCGGTCAATGAGTTCATCCACCATCCTGGCCATCCGCCACACCTACAAGGAGTCGGGGCTGCCATCGCGGGCGGCGGCCACGCCGGAGCGGGTGCTCGCCTACACACGGGAGCAGCACCACGTGGGGAAGTTCCCGAAGGAGCCCGCCCGCCACTGGCTGATCTTCATGGGGGAGGGAGGACGTCGTTCTCGCCTCACCGCCGTGTACGAGAACCGCGGGGAGGTCGTGGCTGAGCGCACGGAGCGGTACCGGTACTACGACGTTGCGCCGGTGCCGCTGCTGGCCTCCCTCGAGGAGCGCCTGGTGGTGGAGTGGTCCGCAGACCCCGTGAACTGGGCCAAGCGCGGCCCCCTGGCGGCGCGCTTCCCCGTCCTCGAGATCGCCGACCCCACCACCGAGGCGTTCCCCGGCTTCGACCATGTGCTGCTCAGCTACGGGGACCTGCAGTCAATGGTGACCGAGACTCGCTACGCAGGCTGGCGCACCGCCCTGGAGGCCGTACGCGGGATCTACCTGATCGCCGACGAGACCGCGGGCCGGTGCCACGTCGGCAAGGCCGACGGTGAGCGTGGTGTGCTCGGACGGTGGGAGGCCTACGCCCGTGACGGGCATGGTGGGAACGTCGCCCTCCGGGATGCCCTGGAGCTCGACCCCGACCAGCCGGAGCGGTACACGTTCAGCCTGTTGCGCGTGTTCGGCTCCAATACCCCGCAGGCCCAGATCGACGCCGCGGAGAAGCACTACAAGGACGCTCTGATGACGCGCCGGTTCGGGCTGAACCGGAACTGAACGGACGTCGTTGTCCGGGGGGAGAGAGCGAAGGGCAGACGGGAGGGGGGATGGATTGCCCCCGCCGAGCCTCGGGGAGGAGGGCAAGTGCGCCATCCAGGCACAGCAGTCACCGCTGAATTCCTCGAATATGACTGCCCGCGAGCACACGGGGCATCTGCAAGCCGCCCGCATTGATGTCATCGCGCGGGCCGAGGTCGTCGAGGCGGGCGGGCCAGGTCTGATGGGTGTGAACGGCCCACCCGGGACCGGCAAGACGACGATTGTAAGCGGCCATGAAAAGCTGCCCATAGGTGGCCAGGGAATGACCCGCTGACGG
>NZ_JALJRH010000011.1:0-97664 GCF_024519775.1 Micrococcus sp. Mcc28
CCGCCGTGTACACCCCGGCGGGTCCGGCACCGATGATGGCGATGCGCAACGGGCGATCGGGCCTCGAGGACGAGGGGGTCAGGGTCATGCTCGTGCTCCTTCGGAGGTCGGGTTCAGGGTCAAGATCGGGGCAGGGGCGGCGGCCGCAGGCGCGCCGGTGGCGTAGGGGCTCAAGCGCACGACGTCGCCCACGACGATCACGGCGGGGTTCTCCACACCGACGGCGGCCGCCTGCGCGGCGATGGTCTCCACCGTGCCCACGGTGACCCGCTGGTCCGGCATCCAGCCGCGCTCGATGATCGCCACGGGCGTCGCACCGTCGAGGCCGCGCTCCGTCAGTCGGCGCGCGGTGTCCGCGAGCCGGCGCACACCCATCAGCAGGACGAGCGTGTGGTCGGCCCGGGTGGGCACTTCGGACAGCTCTTCGTGGCCGGTCACCAGCGTGAAGCCGGTGGCGACGCCGCGATGCGTGACCGGGATCCCCGCGGCGGCGGGCACCGAGACGGCGCTCGTGACACCGGGCACCACCTCGACGTCGACGCCGTGGGCGCGGCAGTGCGCTGCCTCCTCGCCGCCGCGGCCGAGCACGTACGGGTCGCCGCCCTTGAGCCGGACGACGAGGCGGCCGGCCCGGGCCTCCCGGACCAGGACGGCGTTGATCTCGTCCTGCGTGGCCAGGTGGTTCCCGGGGGCCTTGCCGACCTCGATCACGGGCACCGCCGGGTCCAGCTCGGCCAGGAGGGCGCGCGGGCCCAGCCGGTCGGCGACCACCACGTCGGCCTCCGCGAGCAGCTGTCGGCCGCGCACGGTGATGAGCCCGGAGTCGCCGGGGCCGCCGCCGACGAGGGCCACGCGGCCGGGCTCGGAGGACGCGCGCCGCCGGCGCAGCGGCAGCCGCCCCGTGGACAGGGCGAGGGTGATCGCGTCCTTCAGGGCGCGGGCGCGGCGAGGGTCTCCCCCGGCGTTGACGGCCACGGTCACGTCCCCGGCCCGGACGACGGCGGGCGTCCAGGCGGCGGAGGACTCGGCATCGGAGGCGTCGACGCACCAGACGCGGCGGGCCTCGGCGTCGGAGGCCACGGCCCCGTCCACGGCCCGGTCGCCGGTGGCGGTCTGGGCGAACCAGACCCCGTCGAGGTCGGACGGGCGGTAGGGGCGGCGATGCAGGGTGAGCAGGCCGGCCGCCGCGAGCCGCTCCACCTCCTCCCCCGGCTTCGGGGCCACCACGGTGACGAGCGCGCCGGCGTCGAGGAGGGAACCCACGCGGCGGCCGGCCACGCGCCCGCCGCCCACGATCAGGACGGGCCGGCCGAGCAGACGCAGGGAGGTGGGGTACAGATCGGACGCGGTCATCGCGTGCTCCCTTCCAGCAGCCCGCGGCGGCGCAGCATGCGCCGCTCGACGGGGCCGAATGCGGCCAGTTCGACGAGGACGCCGACGGCCAGGATGGTCAGGACGGCGCAGAGGACGACGGCGAGGTCGGACGCGGCACGTCCCTCGTGGAGCAGGGTCCCGAGTCCCACGCCCATGGGCCCGCCGACGGCGATGATCTCGGCGGCCATGAGGCCTCGCCACGCGAAGGCCCAGCCCTGGCGCAGGCCGGAGACGAAGGCGGGCAGGGCGGCCGGGAGGACCACCAGCAGGGCGGTCTCGAGACGCGAGGCGCCCAGCACCCGGGCCGCGCGACGCAGCTGCGGCGGCACCTGGTCCGTGCCGGTGGTGAGGCCGGCGACCACGGCGGGGACGGCGCCGGTGAGCATCACGAAGTACGCGGTGGCGTCGCTGAGGCCGAACCACAGCACCGCGAGCGGCACCCAGGCCACGTTGGGCAGCACCATCAGGGCCGTGAGCAGCGGGCCGAACGCCCGCCGCAGGACGCTGACCTGTCCGAGCAGCAGGCCCAGCCCGACGCCGACGACCACGGCGAGTGCGAAGCCGACGACGGCGCGGCCCACCGACGTCGCCACTGCCTGCTGGACGAGACCCTGGGCCCACAGCGTCCCGAAGGCCCCGAGGACGTCGCCGGGACCGGTGATCGGCTCGCCGCGCGCACCGGCCAGCCACGCGAAGGCCTGCCAGATCGCCACGAGCAGGACGACGGCGGCCACCGGGAGCAGGACCCGGCTCCAGTCCCACCCGGCCAGACCCGTCCGACGGGTCGAGTCGACGGCCTGGAGCGCGTCGAGGCCGCTGTCGAGCTCGCGCAGCTCGTCGTCGGTGGCGGCCCCCGGCGCGCGGCCGGGGGCGTCGAGGGTGGGGGTGTCAGTGCGCATGGCGACGGATCTCCTGACCGAGTCGGGCGGTGATGGCGGCCGTGAGGGCGGCCGCGGCGGGCGCGTCGTGGCGGGCGGCTGCGGGCACGTCCCATTCGGCGACGACGCGACCCGGACGTGAGGACAGCAGCAGCACCCGCTGGCCGAGGCGGACGGCCTCGGCCACGTTGTGGGTGACGAACACGACCGTCCGGCCGGTCTGCCGCCACACGCGCTCGAGCTCCCCATGCAGCAGGTCGCGGGTGATCGCGTCCAAGGCCGCGAACGGCTCGTCCATGAGCAGCAGGGGGCGGTCCTGGGCGAGGGCCCGGGCCAGGGCGACGCGCTGGCGCATGCCGCCGGAGAGCTGGTGGGGTCGCAGGTCGGCGGCGTCGTCCAGGTGGACGAGGCGCAGCAGCTCCCCGGCACGCTCCCGACGCTCCCCCGCGGCCACACCGGCGAAGCGGAGGGCGAGCTCGATGTTGCCGCGGGCGGTGAGCCACGGGAAGAGGGCGGCGTCCTGGAACATGAACGCGGCCCCCTCCCGGGGGGTCTTGACGACGCCCGCGGTGGGCGCCTCGAGCCGGGCGATGATGTTCAGCAGGGTGGACTTGCCGCATCCGGACGCGCCGAGCAGGCAGACGAACTCGCCCGGCTCGATCCGCACGGAGACGTCCTCCAGCACGGGCGTGGGCCCGCCGAAGCTCTTGCCCACGTCCTCCATCACCACCGTCATGACCGCTCCCGTCGCCCCGTCGTCATCCGTCTCAGGCCTCGTCGCGGCCGCGCACCATGCCGGCGGCGAGCGTGGCCCCGTCGTGGGGGTCGATCACGAGGAACGCCCCGGTGCGCCGATGCACGGCGTAGGGCTCCACGGGCAGCGGCGCGGCCAGGTGCAGGCGCACCTGTCCGATGTCGTTGAGCCCGAGGGTCTCGGCCGGGTCGAGCCGCAGGGTGTCGAGGTCGAGCCGGCCGGCCACCTCCTGGACGAGCGCCCGGACGACGGCGGTGCCGTGCTTGACGAGGACCTGCTGCCCGACGCGCAGCGGTGCGGCGGAGAGCCAGCACAGCGCGGCGGCCACCTCCGTGGTGGGGCGCGGGGCGGTGTCCGCGGCGGCGATCGTGTCCCCGCGGGCCACGTCCACCTCGTCGGCCAGGCGCAGGACCACCGACTGCGGGGAGGAGGCCTCCTCGAGGGACTCGCCGGCGGCGTCCACGCCCACCACGGTGGTGGTGCGCACCGGCTGCCCCGGGGTGAGGACGGCGACGGCGTCCCCGGGCCGGACGGTGCCCGCCACCACCTGCCCGGCGTAGCCGCGGTAGTCGCGGAAGACCTCGGGGTCGAGGCCGGGGGCCAGGGCGCCCTGGGGGCGCACCACGAGCTGCACCGGGAAGCGGAAGGAGGCCGCGGCGTCGTCCTCGGCGTCCGCCCCGGGCAGGGACTCGAGCAGCTCCATGAGCGTGGGGCCGGTGTACCAGTCCGTCCGCTCGGAGCGGGTGACCACGTTGTCGCCCTGCAGGGCGGACACCGGGACGCTCACCGCGTCGGAGAGGCCGAGCTCCCGGGCCACGCGCCGCACGTCCTCGGCGATCGCGGTGAAGACCTCCTCGGCGTAGTCCACGAGATCGATCTTGTTGACCGCGACGATCACGTGCGGCACCCGCAGCAGGGCCACCACGCTGAGGTGGCGTCGGGTCTGCTCCACCACGCCCTTGCGGGCGTCCACGAGCAGCACGACGGCGTCGGCCGTCGAGGCGCCCGTGACGGTGTTCCGGGTGTACTGCACGTGCCCGGGGCAGTCGGCCAGCACGAAGGTGCGCCGGTCCGTGGCGAAGTACCGGTACGCGACGTCGATCGTGATCCCCTGCTCCCGCTCGGCGCGCAGGCCGTCGGTCAGCAGCGCCAGGTCCAGCCCGCCCTCGGCGCCGCCGAAGCCCCGCTCGGCGGAAGTGCGGGCCACGGCCTCGAGCTGGTCGGCCAGGACGGCCTTGGAGTCGTGCAGGAGGCGGCCCACGAGGGTGGACTTGCCGTCGTCGACCGAGCCGGCCGTGGCCAGGCGGAACAGGGTCCCGGCGGGGGCGCGCCGGTCCAGCAGTGCGGTGCTCATCAGAAGTACCCGTCCTTCTTGCGATCTTCCATGGCCGCCTCGGAGATGCGGTCGTCGGCGCGGGTGGCCCCGCGTTCGGTCAGGGTGGAGGCGGCGACCTCGAGCACGACGTCCTCGACGGTGGCGGCCTCCGAGAGGACGGCGCCGGTGCAGGACATGTCGCCCACCGTGCGGTAGCGCACCGTCCGCGTGGTGACCTCCTCGTTCTCGGCCGGGCGGGAGTGCTCCCCCACGGCGCGCCACATTCCGTCGCGGCGGAAGACCTCCCGCTCGTGCGCGTAGTAGATGGAGGGCAGCTCGATGCCCTCGCGGGCGATGTACCGCCACACGTCCAGCTCGGTCCAGTTGCTGATGGGGAACGCGCGGACGTGCTGGCCGGGGGTGTGACGGCCGTTGTAGAGGTTCCACAGCTCGGGGCGCTGGTTGCGCGGGTCCCACTGGCCGAACGCGTCCCGCAGGCTGATGATCCGCTCCTTGGCCCGCGCCTTGTCCTCGTCACGGCGGCCTCCCCCGAAGACGGCGTCGAACCGGTTGGTCCGGATCGTGTCCAGCAGGGGGGTGGTCTGCAGGGTGTTGCGGGTGCCGTCGGCGCGCTCACGCAGCTCGCCGCGGTCGATGTACTCCTGCACGGAGCCCACCACGAGCCGCAGGCCGAGCCGCTCCACCGTGCGGTCGCGGAACTCGAGGACCTCGGGGAAGTTGTGGCCGGTGTCCACGTGGACCACCGGGAAGGGGATCCTGCCCGGCCAGAAGGCCTTCGCGGCCAGGTGGAGCATCACCACCGAGTCCTTGCCGCCCGAGAAGAGCATGGCGGGGCGCTCGAACTCGGCCACCACCTCGCGGACGATGTGGATCGCCTCGGCCTCCAGGGCGTCCTGGACGTCGGGCCCGGCGGGGCTCACGGTCCCCGGGTCGGGGGCATGGGTGAGGGTCATCGTGTCTCCTTGGTCTGTCTCGGGTGCGGCGCTCAGACGTGGATGCCGCACTCGGTCTTCGCGGTCCCGGCCCAGCGCCCGGCTCGGGGGTCCTCCCCGGGGGCGACGGGGCGGGTGCAGGGACGGCAGCCGATCGACGGGTAGCCGTTCTGCAGGAGCAGGTTCACGGGCACGTCGTGGTCCGTGGCGTAGCCGACCAGGTCGTCGAAGCTCCACGGGGCGACGGGGTTGACCTTGACCATGCCGTGGGCCTCGTCCCAGCCCACCAGCGGGGTGTTCGTGCGCGTCGGCGCCTCGTCCCGGCGGACGCCGGTGAACCACAGGTCGTATCCGGCCAGCGCCCGGTTGAGGGGCTCGACCTTGCGCATCGCGCAGCACAGCCCCGGGTCACGGGCGAACAGGTCCTTGCCGTGGCGCTCGTCCTGCTCGGCCACGGTCAGCTCCGGCAGCACGTCCACCACGGTGACGTCGAGGCGGCGGGCCACCTCGTCGCGCGTCGCGAGGGTCTCGGTGAAGTGATAGCCGGTCTCCAGGAAGAGGACGTCCACGCCGGGCATTCGCTGCGCCACCAGGTGCGGCAGGACGGCGTCGGCCATGGAGCAGGCGACGGCGGCCCGGCGGAGGTCCACATGGCGGGCGGCCCAGTCGACCACCGCCTCGGCGGGGGCGTCCCAGCCGAGCTCGGCGGCGCCGGACTCCGCGAGCGCCTGCAGGCGCTCGAGGTCCTCGGTCGGACGGGTGGGGGGAATGGTGCTCATCGGAGGGCCTCCTCGTCGACTCGGTGCGCCCACCGGGCGAAGGTCTCGCCCGGCTCGCGCTGCTCGTCGTACCGGCGGACGAGGCGCTCGACGTAGTCGACCAGCCCGTCCGCGCGGACCTTCAGGCCGCGGACGCTGCGTCCGAGGCCGGCCTCGGCGCGGTCCACGGAGGCCAGGCCGCCGCCCAGGTGGACCTGGAAGCCGGGCGTCTGGCCGCCGTCGTCGTCCGGGAGCAGCTGGCCCTTCAGGCCGATGTCCGCGGTCTGGATGCGGGCGCAGGAGTTGGGGCAGCCGTTCACATGCAGGCTCAGCCGCTCGGGGAGGCGGTCGGCGAGGTCGGCCAGGCGCTCCTCGAGCTGGGCGATCGCGGCGGTGGCGGTGTCCTTCGTGTCCACGATGGCGAGCTTGCAGAACTCCAGGCCCGTGCAGGCGATGGTGGAGCGGCGGAACACGGACGGCTCCGGGTCCAGTCCCAGCTCCTTCAAGCCGGCCACGACGGCGTCCACACGGTCCCGCTCCACGTCCAGCACCACGATCTTCTGGTGCGGGGTGGTCCGCAGCCGGGTGGAACCGTGGGCCTCGAGCAGGTCCGCGAGGGCGGTGAGGGTGGTGCCGCTGGAGCGGCCGACGACGGGGGCGGCACCGATGTAGAAGCGGCCGTCCTTCTGCTCGTGGACCCCCACGTGGTCGCCGGGGCGGGTGGGCGGGGCCGGGGCGGGTCCGTCGGGCAGGGCGTAGCCGAGGTACTCCTCCTCCAGCACGGTGCGGAACCTCTCCGGCCCCCAGTCCTCGAGCAGGTACTTCATGCGGGCCTTGTTGCGCAGGCGCCGGTAGCCGTAGTCACGGAAGATGCTCACGACGGCGTGCCACACCTCGGGGGCGCGCTCGGCCGAGACGAAGGCGCCGATCCGGTCGGCCAGGCGGGCCTTCGTGGACAGGCCGCCGCCGACCCACAGGTCGTAGCCGGGGCCCAGCTCGGGGTGCACCACGCCGATCAGGGAGACGTCGTTGATCTCGTGGACCACGTCCTGGGAGGGATGTCCGGTGATGGCGGTCTTGAACTTGCGGGGCAGGTTGGAGACCTCGAGGTCGCCGATCCAGCGGTCCGCGATCTCCCGGATCACGGGCGTGGGGTCGATGATCTCGTCCGCGGCGATCCCGGCCACCGGTGAGCCGAGGATCACGCGCGGCACGTCGCCGCAGGCCTCGGTGGTGGACAGGCCCACGGACTCCAGGCGCCGCCAGATCTCGGGGACGTCCTCGACACGGATCCAGTGCAGCTGGACGTTCTGCCGGTCGGTGATGTCCGCGGTGTCACGGCCGAAGTCGGTGGAGATCCCGCCGATCACGCGCAGCTGCTCGGTGGTGAGGTCGCCGCCGTCGATGCGCACGCGCAGCATGAAGTAGCGGTCCTCGAGTTCGTGGGGCTCCAGGGTGGCGGTCTTGCCGCCGTCGATCCCCTGCCGGCGCTGGGTGTACAGGCCCCACCAGCGGAAGCGGCCGTGCAGGTCGTCCGAGGGGATCGAGTCGAAGCCCTCCCGGGCGTAGACCTGCTCGATGCGCTCGCGGACGTTCAGGCCGTCGTCCTGCTGCTTGAACTCCTCGTTGTGGTTCAGGGGGGTGGTCCCGTCCACCTTCCACTGGCCGTGCGGCTTGGCGGAGGGACGGCGCGGAGTGCGCGCCGGCCTCGACGTCTCGTTCACCTGGGTCATGGCCGCCACGCTAGGAACCCGGCATGCCGGCCCCAAGATCGTCGACGCGGTTCGTCACGTTCCCGGGGCCGGGCCGCGGCGGGGACCCGGTCCGGCCCCGGTCGTGTGACGGACGGCTCAGCGGCCTCCGGCGGCTCCCCTCGGGGCCTCTACGAGGGCGGACCGCAGCCGGTCCAGGGCGATCCGCGCCACCAGCGGATGCGGCAGCAGGGGGTCGGTGACCGCGTCCGCGCCGGCCTCGCCGAGCCGGTCGTGGAAGTACCCGGGGGCCAGCAGGTGGGCGGCCACCACGGCGCGACGGCCGGCGGCGTGCACCCGGGCGACGGCGTCGGGCACACGGGGGGTCGCCGCCGCCCCGAACGCAGCGGTCACGGGCAGTCCCGTGGCCCGGGCCAGGGCCCCGGCCAGGGCGTGCACCTGGGCCTGGCCGTCCGCGGCGCGGGTGCCGGCCGCCGCCAGGATGACGTCCGATGTCGCGGCCTCACCGGCCGGCACCGCCCGGGCCACCCGCTCGGCCAGAACGGTCACCAGGCGCGGCTCGACGTCGTCCCCGGCCCCGGCCAGCGGTGCGGCGGCGATCGTGCCGGGTCGGGCGGCTGCGGCGTGGTGGATGTCGTGGTGGACGTGATGGCCCAGGGACAGCAGCAGCGGCACGATCACGGCCGGCTCCCCCGGGGGCAGGGCCGCCACGACCTCGTCGAGGGAGGGGCTCTGCACGTCCACGTAGGCCTCGTGGACCTGGGCGCCCGGCCCCTCGGCGGCCAGGAGGGCCGCCAGGTCGGCACGGAGGCCGTCGATCACGTCGCGGCCGGCCGCGTCGTGCGTGCCGTGGGCGCAGGCGATCACGTGCAGCACGGGCGCGCTCATGCCGAGCCCACCGCGTCGGCCCACACGTTCTGCGGCCCGCCGCTCACCGGCGGATCACCTTGTGCTGGGCGGCCTGGGCGACCGGCCGCATCACGATCTGATCCAGGTTCACGTGGTGGGGCAGCTCGACGGCGTGGACGCACACCTCGGCGACGTCCTCGGCGGTGAGCGGCTTCTCCACGCCCGCATACACGGCGTCCGCGGCGGACTGGTCGCCGCCCAGGCGGTTGCGGGAGAACTCCTCGGTGTGGACCATGCCCGGGAGCACCTCGATCACCCGCACGTTGTGCTCGGCCTCCTCCAGGCGCAGCGCGCCGGTGAGCCCGTGCTGGCCCATCTTCGCGGCGTTGTAGCCGGCGCCGCCCTCGTAGGCGGTGACGGCGGCGGTCGAGGTCAGGTTGAGCACGGTGCCCTCGCCGTGGGCGCGGAGCATGGGCAGGAACGCCTGGCACATCGTCAGGGTGCCGAGCACGTTGACGCGGTACATCCACTCCCAGTCGGCGCGGTCGCCCACGCCCACCGCGTCCGTGCCGAGCGCTCCGCCGGCGATGTTGACGAGGGTGTCGGCGCCGCCGTCGGCCTCGACGCGCGAGGCCAGCGCGGCGACGGCGGCCTCGTCCGTGACGTCCAGGGCGGCGGGGACGACGTCGCCGCTCACGCCCTCGGCCCGGGCGTCGGCAGCGAGGGTCTCGAGGCGCTCGGCCCGGCGGCCGACGGCGTACACGCGCCAGCCGCGGCGGGCGAGCTCGAGGGCCGTGGCGCGGCCGATGCCGCTCGTGGCCCCCGTCACGACGGCGGCGCGGGCGGGGTTCTTCGCAGGTTCATGGGTGTGGCTCACGCCTCCGACCGTAGCCGAGCCGTGCCGTTCGGAGCACCGCCCGGATCACCTCCGCCAGGTCGAGCGGCTGAAAGGGCGGGACGTCCCGGGCGTCGTCGCAGGCCCGGCCCGCCGCCCCGGTCATGGGAGGATGGCGGGCATGGCTGAGAACACGCAGGGCACAGACACGCCCATCGACGCATCGACCCCGTCCACCCCCGCCGCCGGCGCCGTGGCCGTGCCGGACAAGCCGGCCCTCGAGGGCCTCGAGGAGAAGCTGACCGCCCGCTGGGCCGACGAGCGCACGTACGCGTTCGACACGCAGACCACCCGCGAGCAGGTCTACTCGATCGACACTCCCCCGCCGACCGCCTCCGGCTCCCTGCATGTGGGCCACGTCTTCTCCTACACGCAGACCGACGTGCTCGCCCGGTACCAGCGCATGAACGGCAAGAACGTGTTCTACCCGATGGGCTGGGACGACAACGGCCTGCCCACCGAGCGCCGTGTGCAGAACTACTACGGCGTCCGCTGCGACCCCGCCAAGCCGTACGTGGAGGGCTACCGCCCGCCGGAGAAGCCGGCGAAGAACCAGCGCGACTGGGACGTGATCTCCCGCAAGAACTTCATCGAGCTCTGCGAGGAGCTCGCCGTCGAGGACGAGAAGGTCTTCGAGGACCTCTTCACCCGCCTCGGCCTGTCCGTCGACTGGGACATGACCTACCGGACCATCGACGACGTCTCCCGCGCCGTCTCCCAGCGCGCCTTCCTGGCCGGCATCGCCTCGGGCGACGCCTACCTGGCCGAGGCCCCCACCATGTGGGACGTGACCTTCCGCACCGCCGTGGCCCAGGCCGAGCTCGAGGACCGCGAGGTCCCCGGCGCCTACCACCGCTACGCCTTCACCGCTGCGGACGGCGAGCAGGTCTTCATCGAGACCACCCGCCCCGAGCTGCTGGCCTCCTGCTCCGGCCTGGTCGCCCACCCGGACGACGAGCGCTACCAGCACCTGTTCGGCACGACCGTCACCTCCCCGCTGTACGGCGTGGAGGTCGAGGTCTTCCCGCACCCGCTGGCCAAGCCGGACAAGGGCTCCGGCATCGCCATGGTCTGCACCTTCGGCGACCTCAACGACGTCACCTGGTGGCGCGAGCTGCAGCTGCCGACCCGCACCCTGATCGGCCGTGACGGCCGCTTCGCCGCCGACACCCCCGAGTGGATCACCACGGACGCCGGCCGACAGGCCTATGCGGACACCGTGGCCGGCAAGACCGTGTTCTCCGCCAAGCAGGGTGTGGTGGACGCCCTCACCGCGGCCGGCCTGCTGGACGGAGAGCCGAAGAAGATCATGCACGCCGTGAACTTCTACGAGAAGGGCGACAAGCCGCTCGAGGTCGTCACCTCCCGCCAGTGGTACATCCGCAACGGCGGCCGCGACGCCGACCGCCGCGCGGAGCTGATCGAGCGCGGCCGCGAGCTCTCCTGGCACCCGGAGCACATGCGCCACCGCTACGAGAACTGGGTCGAGGGCCTCAACGGTGACTGGCTCGTCTCCCGCCAGCGCTTCTTCGGGGTGCCGATCCCGGTCTGGTACCCGCTGGACGCGGAGGGTGAGCCCGACTATGAGAACCCGATCCTCCCGGCCGACGAGCAGCTCCCCGTGGACCCGGCCGCCGAGGCCGCCCCGGGCTACTCCGAGGACCAGCGCGACGTCCCCGGCGGCTTCACCGGCGACCCGGACGTCCTGGACACCTGGGCCACCTCCTCGCTGACCCCGCAGATCGTGGGCCGCTGGTCCCGTGACGAGGCGTTCTTCAACAACGTCTTCCCGTTCGATCTGCGCCCGCAGGGCCACGACATCATCCGCACCTGGCTGTTCTCCACCGTGGTGCGCGCCCACGCCCTCAACGGCTCCGTGCCGTGGACGGACACCGCGCTCTCCGGCTGGATCCTCGACCCGGACCGCAAGAAGATGTCCAAGTCCAAGGGCAACGTGGTGGTCCCGACCGACATCCTGGACCAGTTCGGCTCGGACGCCGTCCGCTACTGGGCCGCCTCGGCCCGCCTCGGCGCGGACACCGCCTACGAGGTGGCGCAGATGAAGATCGGCCGCCGCCTGGCCATCAAGCTGCTCAACGCCGCCAAGTTCGTGCTGAACCTGGGCGCCACGCAGGACGCCGTCATCCGCACGGCCGACGACGCCGCGGCCGTCACCAACCCGCTGGACGCCTCCCTGCTGACGCGCCTCGCGGCCACCGTGGAGCAGGCGACCCGCGCGTTCGAGGCCTACGACTACGCACGCGCCCTCAACGTGACCGAGCAGTTCTTCTGGGCCTTCACGGACGACTACGTGGAGCTCGTGAAGGACCGTGCCTACGGTGGCCACGGCGAGGCCGAGCAGGCCTCGGTGGTGACCACGCTGGCCACCACCCTGGACGCCCTGCTGCGTCTGCTGGCCCCGTTCCAGCCGTTCGCCACCGAGGAGGTGTGGAGCTGGTGGCGCGCCGGCTCCGTGCACACCGCCGCGTGGCCGGGCGCCGCGGACGAGGTGGCGTCCCTGTCCTTCGCCGCCTCCGCCGGCGACGCCGAGGTCCTGCCCACCGTGGCGCAGGTCCTGGGCGGCATCCGCAAGGCGAAGTCCGAGGCCAAGGTGAAGCAGCGCACCGAGGTGCGCTCCGCCGTGGTGACCGGACCGGCCGACTGGCTCGAGAAGCTGCGCGGCGGCCTGGCGGACCTCAAGGCGGCCGGCAACATCGCGGACCTGTCCCTCACGCAGGGCGAGGCCGGCGAGTCCGCGCCCCTGACCGTCTCCGACGTGCAGCTCGCACCGGTCGACGACGACTGACCCGCGCCGCGCGTTCCCGGACGGTGTCTCGGGAGCGCACGCGGCACGACGACGGCCCCGTCGCCCATCACGGGCGGCGGGGCCGTCGTCGCGCCCGTGCTGCAAACCCGAGTCTGCCGTCAGCGTGGGATGTTCGTGGCCCGGATCCGGTAGGGCACAGCACGCGTCGGACAGTCCGCCGCCGGATCGGAGTTCGTCGGGAGGCGGCCCTCCCGGGGGTGTCGTGGTGCACCTCCCGGTCGTGCTCCTGCCGCATGTCGCAGTGCGGTCACCGCGGCAGGGGTGGACACTGAGAGGATGAGACCGACACCCGATCCCGCCCCGGCCGGCCGCCGCGCCTGCGACTCCTCCGCCCGGCGGATGTCCGCCGCCCTCGCCGCCATGGGCGTGCTCCACTTCGTCCGACCTGAGCCCTTCGACGGGCTGATCCCGCCGTTCCTGCCCGGCTCGGCCCGCGCGTGGACCCACGGCTCCGGCGTGGCCGAGCTGGCCGTGGCGGGTCTGCTGGCCGTCCCGCGCACCCGGCGCGCGGGCGGACGCGCCGCGCAGGCGCTCTTCCTCGGCGTGTGGCCCGGCAATGCGTGGATGGCCTGGCGGTGGCGACGCCGGCCCTGGCCGGCGCAACTGGTCTCCCTCGGGCGGCTGCCCCTGCAGGTCCCCCTGATCCGCGCGGCCGGCAGAGTGGCGCGCAGCTGACCCCCGCCGCCCCGCACCCCGACGACGCCGGCCCCACACCTTCGCGCTGAAGGTGTGGGGCCGGTCTCGTGCGAGCCGGGGGCTCAGTCGAACTGCGGATCCGTGGTGCGGGCCCGCTTGATCTCGTAGAAGTACGGGAAGTCGGCCAGGGCGACGGCGCCGTCGAAGATGCGGCCCGCCTCCTCGCCGCGCGGGATGCGGGTCATCACGGGACCGAAGAAGGCCGTGCCGTTGAACGCCACGACGGGCGTGCCGACGTCGTTGCCCACGAGGTCCTCCGCCTCCTTCTGGCTGGCGCGCAGCTGCTCGTCGGCCACGTCGGTGCGGGCGGCGTCCAGGATGTCCGCGTCGTGGCCCAGCTCCTCGAGGGCCTCGGCCACCACGGCCTCGTAGTCCGTGCGGCCCTGCTCGTGGATGCGGGTGCCGACCGCGGTGTACCACGGGCCGAGCGCCTCGGCACCGTGCCGCTCGCGCACCTGCACGGCGGCGCGGGCCGGCAGCCAGGCCTTCTCGAGGCGGGCCAGGTAGTCGGGGTCCAGGTCGCGGCCCTCGTTCAGGACGGCGAGCGACATGATCTTGAAGACCACCCGCACGTCGCGCACCTTCTGGACCTCCAGGATCCACCGGGAGGTGATCCAGGCGAACGGGCACGTGGCGTCGAAGTAGAAGTCGACGGTGGGCTGCTGCGTGGTGTCGGTCATGCTGTGCTCCTTGCGGTCAGGGAGCCGTCTCGGCTCCGGTCGGTCCTGCTGGGCGACGGCGGTCAGGCGCTCCGGCCGCGTCGACGTCGTTCCACCTCGGCCGGGATGAGCGTGGGCTCGGCCTCGCCGCGCACCACGTCCCCGGAGATGACGACCGTGCCCACATCCGAACGGGAGGGCAGCTCGAACATCACGGGCTTGAGGACGTTCTCCATGATGGAGCGCAGGCCGCGGGCGCCGGTGCCGCGGGCCTCGGCCTGGGCGACGACGGCGTCCAGGGCGTCCTGCTCGAACTCGAGCTCCACGCCGTCCATGAGGAACATCTTCTGGTACTGCTTGAGCAGGGCGTTCCTCGGTTCGGTCAGCACCCGCACGAGCTGTTCGTGCGTGAGGTCCTCGACAGTGGTGATCACGGGCAGGCGGCCGATGAACTCGGGGATGAGGCCGAACTTCAGCAGGTCCTCCGGCCGCACGTCCGCGTAGGTGACGTCCCCCGCGCCCAGGTGGTTCAGGGGCGCGCCGAACCCGATGCCCTTGCGTCCGGCACGGGAACCGATGATCTCGTCCAGGCCCGCGAACGCGCCCGCCACGATGAACAGCACGTTGGACGTGTCGATCTGCAGGAACTCCTGGTGGGGGTGCTTGCGCCCGCCCTGCGGCGGCACCGACGCCACCGTGCCCTCGAGGATCTTCAGCAGGGCCTGCTGCACCCCCTCGCCGGAGACGTCCCGGGTGATGGAGGGGTTCTCGGACTTCCGCGAGATCTTGTCGATCTCGTCGATGTAGATGATGCCCTGCTCGGCCTTCTTCACGTCGTAGTCCGCGGCCTGGATGAGCTTGAGGAGGATGTTCTCCACGTCCTCGCCCACATAGCCGGCCTCGGTGAGGCTGGTGGCGTCCGCGACCGCGAACGGGACGTTGAGCCGCCGGGCGAGGGTCTGCGCGAGATACGTCTTGCCGGAGCCGGTGGGGCCGACCATGAGGATGTTCGACTTGCCGACCTCGACGTCCGCGAGGTCGTCCCGCTCGGTGAGGCGGTCGGCCAGGTCACCGCCCCGCGCCTGCGGCCCACGCACGCGCTTGTAGTGGTTGTACACGGCGACGGCGAGGGAACGCTTGGCCGCCTCCTGACCGATCACGAAGCTCTCGAGGTGGTCGAAGATCTCCTGCGGGGTGGGCAGGACGGTCTCGTCCGCCTCCGCCGCCTCGCCGAGCTCCTCCTCGATGATCTCGTTGCACAGCTCGATGCACTCGTCGCAGATGTAGACACCCGGGCCGGCGATGAGCTTGCGCACCTGCTTCTGGCTCTTCCCGCAGAACGAGCATTTCAGCAGGTCAGCGCTCTCTCCGATACGCGCCATGGTGGTACTCCTCGAAGGCCGGGCGGAGACGTCCGCCCCGCGCGGGCGTCGTCGCTGTCAGATTCCGTCCAGCATACGGCCGTGGACGGACACGTTAAGGGACCGGGTCCCCGGTCGGCGCCGAGGGGCCCGGCCGCGCGGCCGGACCCCTCGGCGGGCGTCGTCGGTCAGGCAGACGGGCGGGTGATCTTGCGGGAGGCGAGGACCTCGTCCACGAGGCCGTACTCGAGGGCCTGCTCGGCCGAGAGGAACTTGTCCCGGTCGATGTCCTGCGAGACCTCCTCGGGCGTGCGGTTGGTGAGGGAGGCCAGCGTCTCCTCCATCCACACGCGCATCCGGTTGATCTCCTGGGCGTGGATCTGCAGGTCCGTGGCGGTGCCGCGGTCGCCCTGCATCGCCGGCTGGTGGATCAGCACGCGCGCGTTGGGCAGCGCCAGACGCTTGCCGGGGGCGCCCGCGGCCAGCAGCACGGCCGCGGCGGAGGCGGCCTGGCCCAGGCACACGGTCTGCACCTCGGGGCGGATGAACTGCATGGTGTCGTAGATCGCCGTCATGGCCGTGAACGAGCCGCCCGGCGAGTTGATGTACAGGGTGATGTCACGTTCGGAGTCCATCGCCTCGAGCACGAGCAGCTGGGCCATCACGTCGTCGGCCGACGCGTCGTCCACCTGCGCGCCGAGGAAGACGATGCGGTCCTCGAAGAGCTTGGCGTAGGGGTCCTGACGCTTGAAGCCGTAGGGGGTGCGCTCCTCGAACTGCGGGAGGATGTAGCGCGCGTCCGGCGTGGGCAGGGAGGGCATCCCGGTGGGGAGCCCGGCGGGGAACTGGGTCATTCTTGGTCTCCTGGAGAGGGTCGGGACGGTCCGGGCCGGGCTCAGCCCCGGACGCCGCCGCCGCCGGTCACGGACGCGGCACGGTCGGCGATGTGGTCGATGAAGCCGTACTCGAGGGCCTCCTGCGCGGTGAACCACTTGTCACGCGCGTTGTCCTCGAGGATGGTCTCCACGGACTGGCCGGTCTGCTCGGCGGTCAGCTCCGCCATCACCTGCTTCATGTGCAGGATCAGCTGGGCCTGGATGCGGATGTCCGACTCGGTGCCGCCGATGCCGCCGGAGGGCTGGTGCATCAGCACGCGGGCGTGGGGGGTGGCGTAGCGCTTGCCCTTGGTGCCGGAGGCGAGCAGGAACTGGCCCATGGACGCGGCGAGGCCGGTGGCCACCGTCACGACGTCGTTGGGGATGTACTGCATCGTGTCGTAGATCGCCATGCCCGCGGTGACGGAGCCGCCCGGGGAGTTGATGTACAGGTAGATGTCCTTCTCCGGGTCCTCGGCCGAGAGCAGGAGCAGCTGGGAGCAGATCGCGTTGGCGTTGTCGTCACGGACGTCCTCGCCCAGCCAGACGATGCGCGACTTCAGCAGCTGGGTGTAGAGGAAATCCTCGCGCTGCGCCGGGTCCACCGAACGCATGCTGGGGGTGATGTCGGTCATCACTTCCGCCTTCCTGTCGAGATGTCCACGGGCCTCCCGAACGGCGGCCGCTCGCGCGGACGGACGGGTCCCTGATCGAGTCCGACACTAGCCGGGCGTCCGGGCCAGCGCGCGGGACGCCGTCGGCGTTTCGCTGTTGGCGCAGGTTGTCGCGGACCCCGCCCGGGGCCGCCCACCGGGGCCCCGGGACGACGACGGCGCCCCCACCGGCGTGGGCGGGGGCGCCGTCGTCGTGGCTCGGCGGGGGTGCGTCCCCACCGGCCGGGATCAGGCCTGCTCGGCCGCCTCGGCGTCGTCGGCCTGCTCGGCCGGGGCCTTCTTGGCCGTCGACTTCTTCTTGGCCGGGGCCTTCTCGGCGGGCTTCTCCTCCGCCTCGTCGGCGCCCTCGGCCTCGGCGCCCTCGGCCTCAGCGTCGAGGGCCTCCTGGCCGCCCGGGGTCACGAACGCCGTCAGGTCCACGGCCTTGCCGTCGGTGTCGGTGACCTCGGCGTACTCGAGGACCTTGGCCAGGGCCTTGCGGCGGCGGACCTCGCCCATGATCATCGGGATCTGCCCGCCCTGGTCGAGCATCATGGCGAACTGGTTCGGGTCCATGCCGTACTCGGAGGAGGTGGCGATGATGTACTCGATCAGCTCACCCTGGTCGACCGTGACCTCCTCGGCCTCGGCGACCTCGTCCAGGATGACCTCGTTGGCGAACGCCTCGCGGGTGTTCTGCTCGAGCTCGGCACGGTGCTCGGCGGTGTCGTGGTCGTCGCCCGCGGTGTGGCCGCCGGCGGAGAAGTGCTGCTCGACCTGCTCGGCGATGACGCCGTCCGGCACCGGGACCTCGACGAGCTTGGCCAGCTCCTCGAGGACCTTGTCGCGGGCCTCGACGCCCTGGCGGTTCACGGCCTCCTCGGCGGCCTGCTTCTTCAGGTCCTCCTTGAGCTCGGCGATGGTGTCGAACTCGGAGGCCAGCTGGGCGAACTCGTCGTCGGCCTCGGGCAGCTCGCGCTCCTTGACGGCCGTCAGCTCCAGCTTGACCACGGCGGTCTCGCCGTCGTGCTCGCCGCCGTTGAGCGTGGTCTCGAAGGTGGCGTCCTCGCCGGCGGACAGGCCGTCGAGGGCCTCGTCGATGCCCTCGAGCATGGTGCCGGCGCCCACCTGGTAGGACAGGCCCTCGGCCTGGTCGACCTGCTCGCCGTCGACCGTGGCGGTCAGGTTCATCGTGACGAAGTCGTCCTGGGCGGCCGGGCGGTCCACATCCTTGAGGGAACCGAAGCGCGAGCGCAGGGCGTCGAGGGCCTTCTGCTCGTCCTCCTCGGTGGCCTGGGCGGGCTCCACCGTCACCTTGAGGCCCTTGTAGTCGGGCAGCTCGATGGTCGGGCGCACGTCGAACTCTGCGGTGAAGGCCACCGGGCCCTCGGCGTTCTCCGCGTCCGGGGTGGCGGTCACGTCGACCTCGGGGCGGGAGATCGGGGTGAGCTCGGCCTCGGCGATGGCGGCGGAGAACCAGGTGTTCAGGCCCTCGTTGACGGCCTGGTCCACGACGATCTCGCGGCCGAAGCGCTGCTCGATCAGACGTGCCGGGATCTTGCCCTTGCGGAAGCCCGGGATCTGCACCTGGTTGGCGATGTCCTTGAACGCCTTGTCCAGGGCGGGCTTCACCTCCTCGAACGGCACCTCGACGGTCAGCTTGACGCGGGTCGGGCTGAGGTTCTCTGCGGTGGACTTGACCACGGATGACTCCTGTTGGTGGTGGTGGATGGTCTTGACGTCGAGTCGGGGTGACAGGATTTGAACCTGCGGCCTCACGCTCCCAAAGCGCGCGCTCTACCAAGCTGAGCTACACCCCGCCGTCGTCCCCGACGCCGGCGGGCTCACGCGGTGGAGGCTCGCCGGGCACCCGAGGGACTGCCCGAGGGCAGACTGTGGAATCCTAGCGCGCCGTCTCGCGCCCCGCGAAAAGCCGCGATCGCCGGCCCGTGAAGCCGTCCATCGTGGCGTTGACCCCGAGGACGTCCATCGTGCGGTCGAAGACGGGCGCCGGCAGGGCGCGCAGGGGCGCGATCAGACCGACGGCGCGCGGCAGCAGCAGGCGGGTGCGGCCGGCCTCGACGGCGTCCAGCACCTCCTGCGCCACGTGGCGCGGATCCAGCACGGGCAGCAGCCAGGGCACCCGGCTGCGCACGCCCGCGAACATCCCGGTGTCGATGTAGAAGGGGCAGACGGCGAGGGAGGTGACGCGGCTGCCGTCCTTGCGCAGCTCCGCGGCGAGGGACTCGGCGAAGCCGACCGCGGCGTGCTTGGTGGCGGAATAGTCCGTCTGGCGCGCGACGCCGACCAACCCCGCGGCCGAGGCCACCGTGACCACGGCCCCGCGGTCCCGGGCCCGCATTCCGGGCAGGACCGCCCGGGTCAGCCAGTACGGCGCGAGTGCGTTCACCTCGAAGGTGCGGCGGATGCCCTCCTCCGTGGCGTCCTCGAGGCGCACGCCCGTCACGACGCCCGCGTTGTTCACGGCGACGTCCACCTCTCCGGCGCGGGCGGCGGCGGCCTCGACGGCGGCCGCGTCCGTCACGTCCACGCGCTCGGCCTGGGCGTCCGCGCCCTGAGACCGGATCTCGGCGGCGACGGCCTCAGCCCCCTGCAGGTCGAGGTCCCAGACGACGACGCGGCCCGCGCCGCGGCGGGCGGCCCCCAGGGCGATCAGTCGACCGATGCCGGACGCGCCGCCCGTCACGAGGACGGTGGCGCCGCGCAGGGACAGGGGACGACGGCCGGCGAGGGCGGACGCGGCCCTGCGGAGGGCGGGACGGGAGCCGTGCATCATGCCTCTTCCCCCACGGCCGACGCGGGCCCGCCGTGATACGGTGTCAGCCGCTGGTCCGCGCCGAGCGCGGCCCCGCGGGGATGTAGCTCAATGGTAGAGCCCCAGTCTTCCAAACTGGCTACGCGGGTTCGATTCCCGTCATCCCCTCCGGACCTCATGAGCCGGGTCATCGTGTGCACACGATGGCCCGGCTCATGGCTTTCTCGGGTGCGTCGTCGTCCGCGCCGGTGCCTTGACCGCTGTGCCCGGTCGGGCCTGCTACAGGCCCCTCAGCTCTGACAGGTGAGGCACCGGTAGAGCTTCCGGGCCGCCATCTCCTCCACCACGATCGTCTCGCGCCCGCACACGAGGCAGGCCAGGCCCTGCCGCTGGTACACGTAGTTCGCGTGCTCGGGCCAGGCCGATTCGGCAGGGATCCCCGGCCGGTGCTCGGGCCGCGTGGTGACGATCCGCCCGAGCCGCACGCCCTCCCGCATGAGCGCGGCGTTGTCCGCCCAGAGGAATGCCAGGTCCGACGCGGAGACCTCCCGGGCCGGCCGCCACGGGTCGATGCCGGCGCGGAACAGCGCCTCGGCCCGGAAGATGTTGCCGATCCCGCTGACGGCCGCCTGGTCCATCAGCACGACGCCGATCGGCCGCCGTGTCCGCCGGGCGAGGTCGTAGAACGGCGCGGGATCGTCGTCGCTCAGCGGATCCGGGCCCAGGCCGGCGACGACGTCGGCAGCCTCGGCCGGAGTGAGCGCGCGGCACCGGCTCGCGCCGATCAGGTCGGCCCAGCCGTGCTCGGCGCGCAGTCGCAGCCGGACCGTGGCGGCCGGCGGCGGGGGCTGGACCCAGCCGTCGGCGTCGCGAGCGGGCTCGGCGGCCGGGGCGCCGTCGTCGTGGACCTCCCGCTCGCCGATCCGGCGGGGTGCGCCGATCGAGGACGCGGCCGCGAAGTCCTGATCCCCGCCGAAGGTCCACGCCCCGTACATGCCCAGGTGGACGTGGAGCACGTGGCCGCCGGAGACGTCGGCGAAGAAGTGCTTGCCGTGGGCCCGGGCGCGCTTCAGGACCTGGCCGTCGAGCAGGGCGGCCCCCTCGGCGAAGCGGCCCTGCGGACTCGTGGCGCGGATCCGGCGGCCGCCGAAGACGTCGGTGAACTGGCGCGCGAGACGGTGGACGGAGTGGCCCTCAGGCACTCACATCAGCACCTCTCCGGTGGTCTCGTAGTGCGCGATCTTCCCGATGCGGCGCACGTGGCGCTCGTCCTGGGAGAACGGTTCGGCCAGGAACGCCTCGATGAGCTCGGTGGCCTCCTCGAGCGAGTGCTGTCGACCGCCGACGGCCACGACGTTCGCGTCGTTGTGCGCGCGGGCCAGCCGCGCCGTGTCCAGGTTCCAGGCCAGGGCGGCTCGGACGCCGGCCACCTTGTTGGCGGCGATCTGCTCGCCGTTGCCGGAGCCGCCCAGCACGATGCCGAGCGAGTCCAGTCCCTGCTCGCGGTCGGCGACGACGGCGCGGGCGGCGTTGATGCAGAAGCCCGGGTAGTCGTCCTGCGCGTCGTACTCGGTGGGTCCGTGGTCCACCATCTCGTAGCCAGCGGCGGTGAGGTGCTCCACCAGGTGGGCGGACAGCTCCATGCCGGCGTGGTCGGTGGCGATGTGGACGCGCATGCGCAGACTCCTCCAGAAGGACGACGGTCGGGTGGGGTCAGTCTACTGACGGCCCCACCCGACCCCCTGCCCCGGGGCGGGCCGGCTCAGATCAGCGCGACCGATCGCTCGGGCTCGCGCACCGGCATGGGCTCGGGCTCCCCACTCGCCGAGGAGAGGAAGCCCTCCCCGGTGAAGTGGCCGTTGCGGGCGCGGAAGTCGTAGGCGTAGTCGGGCCAGATCAGCGTCAACTTGCCCGAGCGGGGGTCGACGTACCAGGAGTGGCAGCCGCCGTCCACGAGCCACACCGAGGTGGCGGCCCGCTCCTGGAGACGGTCCACGTACTCCTCCTGGGCGAGTGTCTCGGGGACCATCGTCCTAATTCCCTCGTGCTCCACCCGGTCCAGGGCCTCCAAGATGTACGCGATCTGCGACTCGATGATGTAGACGATCGAGTTGTGCCCCAGCGAGGTGTTCGGCCCGTTGATGGCGAACAGATTCGGGAATCCCGCCACGGCCGTGGAGTCGAACGCCGCCATGCCGCTGCTCCAGTGATCGGCCAGGGAACGGCCCTCACCGTCGTGGACGCGCTCGGCGAACGGCGGCTGGGCCGCCTCGAAGCCGGTGCAGAGGACGACGACGTCGACCTCGTACCCGTGACCGCTCACGCCGAACAGCCGGCTCCCCTCGACGCGGTCCAGCGCGCTGTCCTCCAGGGTGACGTTGTCCCGGGCCATGGCCGGGTAGTAGTCGTTGGAGACGAGCACACGCTTGCAGCCCGGCAGGTACCGCGGCGTGAGGCGCTCGCGGAGCTCGGGGTCAGAGACCGCGGCGGCCAGGTGCCCGAGGGCCTGGGCCCGGACCTGGTCCAGTGCGGCCGGCACACCGCGGCGCTGGGCATAGTTCGACTCGGCGAACCAGAAGATGTCGTCGCGCTCGCGCTGCATGGTGTGCGGGGCGCGCTCGAACATGCGGCGCACGGCCGCGGAGTACGGCTTGACCACGCGCGGGGTGACCCACGCGGGGGTGCGCTGGAAGACGACGAGCTCGGCCGCCGTCGCCGCCAGCTCGGGGATGACCTGGATCGCGGAGGCGCCGGTGCCGACGACGGCGACACGCTTGCCCTTCAGGTCCACCGTGTGGTCCCAGCGGGCGGAATGGATGACCTCGCCCTCGAAGGCGTCGAGACCCGGGACGTCCGGCAGGCGGGGGTCGGCGAGGTGCCCGGTGCCCATGATGAGCCAGCGTCCCGTGTAGGTCCCGCGCGGCGTCCGCACCGTCCACCGCTCCGTCTCGGGGTCCCAGTGCGCTTCGAGCATGTCCGCCCCGAGACGCAGGTGCGGGGTGAGGCCCTCGTCCTCGGAGAAGCGCACGAGGTAGTCCTGGATCTCCGGACCCGGTGTGTAGAAGCCCGACCACTGCGGGTTCGGCGCGAAGGAGAAGCTGTAGAGGTGGCTCGGGACGTCGCACGCGGCACCCGGGTAGGTGTTGTCCCTCCAGGTCCCGCCGACCTGCTGGGCGCGGTCCAGGATGAGGAAGTCCTCGCGGCCGTGACGCCGCAGCTGGGCGCCCATGCCGAGGCCGGCGAATCCGGAGCCGATGATGAGGATCTCGGCGGACTCGTCGCGCGGTGCGGGGCGCACGTCGGTGGTGGTGGTCATGGCGGTGGTCATGGCTGGCCCCTCTCTCAGGCGTGGGTCTCGGGGATGATCGCGCCGGCCGGGTGGCGGTCGGGCTCGCGCAGGTACAGGTCGACGATCTGCATGAGTTCGGCCGGGCGCTCGAGGAAGAAGGCGTGGCCGCTCGTCATGGTCGTCAGCCGCGCGTCGTCGATGATGCCGAGCAGCTCGTACTGGTGATGGGGCGGGACCATGATGTCCTCGGCACAGGAGACGATCAGTGTCCGCGCGGTGACGGCGGAGAGACGGTCGGCGACGTCCACGCGGGCGTTCAGGTCCATCTGCCGGGCGGTGAACTCGTCCGCGGTCAGGGAGGCGAGCGCCCCGTCGAGCATGGCCGGGGTCAGGGAGCGCAGGGCCAGCGGGGACAGGCCGCAGAAGGCCGTGTAACGGGCCAGGGCATCAGGGCTCGTGGCGTACAGGTGCCGCCAGACCTCGTTGCGCAGGCGCTGGTGGACATCCGTCGTCGCCCAGCCGGCCACGAGCACGAGGTTCTCCACACGGCGACCGAGGTCGGCGGCCAGCTGCCCGGCCACGACGGCGCCGAGTGAGTAGCCCAGCAGGTCGAACGCGGCGTCGGGGCCGAGGAGCTCGTCGACGACAGCCCGCACCTGGCCGACCAGCAGGTCGACGGTCAGGTCTGCGGCGGGGTCGGCCGTCGGCGCCCAGTCCACGGCGATGACGCGCGTCCGCGTGGCCATCATCGGGAACAGGTGGCCGAAGTGCGAGGCGGTCGTCCCGCCCGTGCCGTGGACCAGCACGAGAGGCCGGTCGAGCTCCCCGGGTGTCACCGAGTCGTGGCAGGTGACGGAGGCACCGTCCACGCTGACGGTGCGCGTGACGGTCGATGCGGTCAGTGGCATGAGGCTCCTCCTGGAAACCGATATGTGGACTATGGGGACGACACCCGCGATGTGACGCGCCCTACATTTCCCAGCATGGCGCGTTCATTTCTCGGAATGCAAGTAGAGCGGCAATCATTTAGTCCATCAGATGGAACTGGCTCCGACGCCGGAGCTGCGGCACGATCGACCGGTGACCCCTATGACCCCACCCACCGGCGTCCTGCCCCGTGCCGCCCTCGTGATGCGCCTGCTGCACGAGGCCGGACCCGCCGGCCTGCGGCTGAGCCAGCTCGTCCAGCGGACGGGTCTGCCCCAGCCCACCGCCCATCGACTGCTGGCCGACCTGGCGGAGCAGGGTGCCGTGACCCGGCGCGGGGCCGCCTATGCGCTCGGTGATCGGTGGGGCCCGGTCGGGTTCGAACCGGTGACGCCGCGGTGCCTGATCGAACGCGAGGCCAGCCGGGCCGTGGTCCAGGCCGCCGCGGACGAGCTGGGGGACACGGTCTACCTGGCGGCACGGGCTGCGGGCGGAGTGGCCTACCTCCTGCGATGCGACGGCGACTCCCCCGTGCGCGTCTTCACCGTGGAGGTCGGCGAGGTCAAGCGGCTTGCCGCCGGGTACGCCGGCATCGCGCTCCTGGCCGCCCTGCCGCCCGAGCGCCGGCGAGCGGAGGTGGACGCGGTCGTCGCCCGGCCTCCCCGCCGCTGGAACCTGACGGATGACGGGGCCCTGCACGACCTGCTGGACACCCTGCTGCGTCAGATGGACGAGCAGGGGTGGTGCGGCGGTGTGCCGGTCGTGCCCGGGGTGGCCGGAGTCGCCTGTGGCGTCCCGGCGCGGACGGGAGGCATCCCCCAGGTGTCCCTCACCGCCTCGGCGGCCGAGCAGCGGATGCCACCGGCACGCGTGCCCGAGGTGGCTGAGGTGCTGCGTGCGGCGGCGACCCGACTGGCCGAGATCGGGGGCTGAGCACGCCGGCCGGCCCGCCCTTCCGCGGCCGTCCACGACGCCCGGGCCAGGTGGCACACTGGGGAGCACCGTGCCATGGCCCCCATCACAGGCGCCCGGCCGTGCCGCATCCACCCGACCCCAGGAGGAGTCCGACCGTGACCACCGCCGCCGCCATGAACATCACCCGCGAAGAGGCCGCCGCGCGCGCGGCCGCCCTCACCGTGGACGCGTACGAGGTGAGCCTGGACCTCACCCGCGGAGCGGAGCACTTCCACACGGCCACCACCGTGACGTTCGCGGCCACGCAGGACGCGGTGGGCACCCACACGTGGATCGACTTCGTGGCGGAGCAGGCTCCCACGGTGACCCTCAACGGCGAGGCCCTGGACGTGGCGGACTTCGACGGCGCCCGACTGCGGATCGGCCCGCTGGCGGCGCAGAACACCCTCGTGGTCGACGGGCTCGGGGACTACAGCAACACCGGCGAGGGCCTGCACCGGTTCGTGGACCCCGTGGACCAGGAGGTCTACCTCTACACCCAGTTCGAGGTGCCGGACTCCCGCCGCATGTTCGCGGTGTTCGAGCAGCCCGACCTCAAGGCCGCGTTCCGCTTCACGGTGACCGCGCCGGCGCACTGGGCCGTGGTGTCCAACCAGCCGGAGGCCTCCCGCCGCACCCTCGGCGTCGTGGCGAACGAGGAGAACCCGCAGGGGGTGGACGCCGCGGTCTGGGAGTTCAAGCCCACCCCGCGCATCCCCTCCTACATCACCGCGCTCGTCGCCGGCCCGTACGCCTCCGTGCACTCGGAGCTGACCAGCGCCGACGGCCGCACGATCCCCCTCGGCGTCTACTGCCGCGCGTCGCTGGTGGAGCACCTGGATGCGGAGAACGTCTTCGAGCTCACCCGCCAGGGATTCGAGTTCTTCGAGGCCCAGTACGGCCACGCCTACCCGTTCGAGAAGTACGACCAGCTGTTCGTGCCCGAGTTCAACGCCGGCGCGATGGAGAACGCCGGTTGTGTGACCTTCCTCGAGTCGTACGTCTTCCGCGGGACCGTGCCGGAAGCGCTGATCGAGCGCCGCGCCATCACGATCCTCCACGAGCTCGCCCACATGTGGTTCGGCGACCTGGTCACCATGCGCTGGTGGAACGACCTGTGGCTCAACGAGTCGTTCGCCGAGTTCATGTCCACGCTCGCCGCCGCTGAGAACACGCAGTACACCGGCGCCTGGACCACCTTCTCCTCCATGGAGAAGAACTGGGCCTACCGCCAGGACCAGCTCTCCTCCACGCACCCCATCAAGGCCCGGATCCGCGACCTCGACGACGTGCTCGTCAACTTCGACGGCATCACCTACGCCAAGGGCGCCTCGGTGCTCCGCCAGCTCGTGGCCTGGGTGGGCCAGGAGAACTTCATGGTCGGCGTCCGCGCGTACATCGCCAAGCACGCGTGGCAGAACACGGAGCTGCCGGACCTCATGACCGAGCTCGAGGCCGCGTCCGGCCGCGACCTGTCCGAATGGACCCGCGTGTGGCTCGAGACCTCGGGCGTGAACACGCTGCGCACCGAGGTGGAGACGGATGAGGCCGGCACCATCACCGCGCTGCGTCTGCGCCAGAGCGCCCCGGACGGCTCACCGTCGGCGCCCGGCGACGACGTGCTCCGCCCCCACCGTCTGGCCGTGGGCTTCTACGACGTGGACGAGGCCACCGGCCGCCTGATCCGCACCGAGCGCTTCGAGCTCGACGTGGCCGGGGAGGTGACCGAGGTCGTCGAGGCCGCCGCCCGCCGTCGTCCCGCCGTGATCCTGCCCAACGACGACGACCTGGCCTACGCCAAGCTGCGCCTCGACGACGCCTCGTGGGAGGCCGCGTCCACCCGTCTGAAGGATGTGGACGGCTCCCTGGCGCGCACGCTGCTGTGGGGGGCGGCCTGGGACACCGTGCGCGACGGCGAGGCCTCCGCCGCCTGGTTCGTCGACCTCGTCCTCGCCAACGTCGGCCACGAGCGGGACTCCTCCGTGGTGCAGACGCTGCTGCGCCAGCTCGCGACGGCGATCGGCCTGTACCTGCCCGAGGACCAGGCCGAGGCCGTGCGGGTCGCGGCGGCCGACCGTCTGTGGGGCCTCGTCGCGGAGGCCGAGGACGGCTCGGACAACCAGCTGCAGTTCGTCAAGGCGTTCGCCCTGCACGCGCGCACCACGGCGCAGCTGGACCGCCTGTCCGCCCTCGTCGACGGCACCCGCACCGTGCCCGGGCTGGACCTCACCACGGACCTGCGCTGGGAGCTGCTCACCGCGCTGGTGGCGGCCGGCCGCGCCGGGGAGGCCGAGATCGCCGAGGCCGAGCGCGCCGACGCGACCGCCACGGGCGCGCTCGCCGCGATCCAGGCCCGGGCCGCCGTGCCGACGGCCGAGGCGAAGCGCGCGGTCTGGGACCGGGTGATGGCCGGCGAACTGTCCAACACGGAGCAGCGCCAGGCCCTGATCGGGTTCGCCCGGGTCCATGACGCCGCGCTGATCGCGCCCTTCGCGGACGCCTACTTCGAGGGCGTCGAGGCGATGTGGGACTCCCGTTCTCACGAGATGGCCGAGACCGCCGCGACGCTGGGCTACCCGACCGCCCAGGTCACCCCGGAGATCGCCGACCGCGCCACCGCCCTGTCCGAGCGGCTGGCCGACACCCGCGCGGGGCTGTCCCGCGTCCTCGCCGAGGGCCGGGACGAGACGATCCGCGCCCTGGCCGCGCGCGAGCACGCGACGGCGCACGTGCATCAGGTCCACGCCGGGGCCTGAACCGGGCGGGGGCTGGTGGGCATTCCACGGAAGATGCCCTCCAGCACCGCCCCCGCCGCCGTCGAGGCGCGGGCTGGCTAGGCTGGAACCCATGAAGCACACCTTCTCCCTGCGCACCGAGTGGACGGGCGACCGCGGCTCGGGCACCTCCGGCGTCCGCGACTACGACCGCTCCGTGGTGATCCAGGACGCCGCCGTCGGCGAGATCCAGGCCTCGGCCGCCCGCCCCTTCCGCGGCGACGACTCGAAGTGGAACCCGGAGACCCTCCTGCTCGGCGCGCTCGCCGAGTGCCACGTGCTCTCGTACCTCCATGTCGCGGCGACCTCCGGGGTCGTGGTCACGGGGATGACGTGCGGGGTCGAGGGCGAGCTCGAGGTGGACGGCGACGGCGCCGGGCGGTTCATCGCGATCACGCTGCGGCCCGAGGTCACGCTGCAGGACGAGGCCGACCGGGAGCGGGCCGAGGCCCTCCACGCCGAGGCGCACCGGCTGTGCTTCATCGCGAACTCGCTCTCGGCCCCGGTCACCGTCGAGCCGGTCCGCCCCGAGGCCCTGCCCACCGGCACGCCGACGCTGCCGGACCACTCCGCGCGCCTGGGCGCCCCCCTGGCGGTGCTGCGGCCGCGCGTCGCCAAGGGCCCGTCCCGTGTGACGGGCCTGGCGGAGCGGCCCACCGAGGTCGAGCCGGTGATGCAGGAGGGCACGCCCGCCCCGGTGGAGCAGGTGCGCGCCCGCGACGCCGCGGCGGGCCCCGCCGGTGCGACCCCGGGGACCCCGGCCGCGCCCGGTCAGGCCACCAGCTTCTACGACGCCGTCGGCGGCCGCCCGACCTTCGACCGGCTGACCGCCGAGTTCTACGCCCGCGTGCGCGAAGACGAGATCCTCGCCCCGATGTATCCGCAGGACGACTTCGAGGGCGCCCAGCGCCGGCTGCTGATGTTCCTGGAGCAGTACTGGGGCGGACCGCGGACGTACTCCGAGGAGCGCGGCCACCCCCGCCTGCGCATGCGCCACGCCTCGTATCGGATCGACCCGGCCGCGCGCGACGCGTGGCTGCGCCACATGCGCGCCGCCGTGGACACGCTGGAGCTGTCACCGCTGCACGAGGCCGAACTCTGGGACTACCTGGAGCGGGCCGCCCACTCCCTGCAGAACTCGGCCTGACCGGCCCGCGGTCCGCGCCCCGACATGGGGCGCGGGCTCACACCGCCATGGCGGGGCGGCCCAGTACGAAGCCGCCGGGGGTGTCCAGGCGCGTCCACGGCCCCGCCGTGCTGAGCCGGGCGCGGCCGCCGGGCCGCAGGAAGCCCAGCGCGTGCGCGCCGAAGGCCATGCCGGCCGGGAACTGCAGAGCGTCGCCCCCGAGCAGGGGTCCCCACATCTGCGCCCGGATCTTGCGGACCAGCGCCTCCCCCGGGTTCTCGGGCAGGGCGTCCCGCACGGCGTCGGCGCCGCGCGTGGCCACTTCGGCCAGCTCCTCGTCGGCGACCTCGGCCACGGGCGTCCAGCCGCCGCGGGGCGGGGTCAGCGCGGTCCAGGTGACGTGCTCGCGGCCCGGCGGCACGGCGAACGCCAGGTCGACGGGGTCCTGACCACGCATCCGGGCGGTGCGCTCGGTGACGGAGCCCAGGGCGACGACGGCGTCCAGGTCCGCCACGCCGTCTGCGGTCGCCAGGGGCACGGTGCGCAGCCCCAGGACGACAGGCACCCCGTCTCCCAGCCCGGCCGGCTGCAGCACGGAGACCCACTGGGCGAGCATCGGGGTGCGAGAGCGCCCCGCCTCGGGCACGACGTGCAGGCGCATCCCCGTATCGGCGACGCGACGCGCGCGGGTGGCCAGCTGCTCGAGATCCCGCACAGCGCGGTCGTCGACGAAGCGGAGGACGGGGGCGGCGGAGTGCTCGGTCATGCAAGCATTGTCCCAGGTCCGCCGCGTCCCGGGCCGCCCCGCCGTCGCGGGGTCCATCCACGTCGAAGGAGCCGTTCGTGCCGCAACGCCATCCCCGTCCCCGCCCCAGTCGCGCACCGGGCCGTCCGGCCTCGGCCCCGAAGGACCCCACCGACGTGCTGCGCGGGATCCTGGAGCTGACGCCGGCCGCGCCGGACCCGGTGACGGGTCAGGTCCGCTTCACGGGCACGACTCCCCGGCAGACGCGCGGCCGGGTGTTCGGCGGCCAGGTGCTCGCCCAGTCGCTGGCGGCCGCCTCCCGCACGGTGCCGGGCGCCCGCCCCGCCCACTCGCTCCACGGCTACTTCATCCGCCCCGGGGACGCGCTCCAGCCCATCACGTTCACCGTCGAGACGCTGCGGGACGGCCGCTCCTTCTCCGTCCGCCGGGTGCTGGCCTCTCAGAACGAGAAGGCCATCCTCGCCCTGACGTGCTCCTTCCAGGAACCCGCCGGCAGCGCGCTGGACCACCAGGTGGCCATGCCCGAGGGCGTGCCCCGGCCCGAGGACCTGCCCACGACGGCGGACGTGCTGGGCGGCATCAACCACCCCGTGGCCCAGGAGTGGGCGTGGGCCCGGCCGTTCGACATCCGTCACGTCACCCCGGCCCTCTACGTGGACCCGGCCCCGGAGACCGAGAACCGCAACATGGTGTGGATGAAGACGTTCACGCCGCTGGCCGACGACCCCGCGCTGCACCGGGCGGCGCTCACCTACGCCTCGGACTACACGCTTCTCGAGCCGATCCTGCGGCAGCACGGCGTCGCCTGGATCCAGCCCGGCATGTCCGTGGCGTCCCTGGACCACGCGATGTGGTTCCACCGGCCCGCCCGCGTCGACCAGTGGCTGCTCTACGTCCAGGACTCCCCCAGCGCCCAGGGCGCGCGCGGCCTCGGCACGGGCGCCGTGTTCACCGAGGACGGGACGCTCGTGGCCACGGTCGCCCAGGAGGGCATGATCCGCCTGCCCGAGGGGGCCGCCGCCCGGCGGGCGCGGGCCCGGGGCGCGGCCCAGCGCATGGCCCTGCGGACGGTGCTGCGCCGCAGCTGGCGGCGCTGACCCGGCGGTTCCGCAGGGGGTGAGGCTGCCCATCGGGCCCTGCCACGGGTGAGGCGGCTCGCCGTCCGCGCCGCGGGCGCACCGTTCGTGGCGGTCGACGTGGACCCGGCCCCGGCACGACGACGGCCCGTCGCGATCACGTGATCGCGGCGGGCCGTCGTCGGCGCGGCGCCCGGGGGCGCGTCGGCTCAGTCGCGCGTGAGCTTGCGGTGCGTCATGCGGTGCGGGCGGGCGGCCTCGGGGCCGAGCCGATCGACCTTGTTGGCCTCGTAGGACTCGAAGTTGCCCTCGTACCAGTACCAGTTGGCCGGGTCCTCCGCGGTGCCCTCGTAGGCCAGCATGTGGGTGGCGACGCGGTCCAGGAACCAGCGGTCGTGGGAGACGACCACCGCGCAGCCCGGGAACTCGAGCAGCGCGTTCTCGAGGGAGGTCAGGGTCTCCACGTCGAGGTCGTTGGTGGGCTCATCGAGGAGCAGCAGGTTGCCGCCCTCCTTGAGGGTCAGGGCCAGGTTCAGGCGGTTGCGCTCACCGCCGGAGAGCACGCCGGCCTTCTTCTGCTGGTCCGGGCCCTTGAAGCCGAACGCGGACACGTAGGCGCGCGAGGGCATCTCGACGTTGCCGACCTTGATGTAGTCCAGGCCGTCCGAGACGACCTCCCACAGCGACTTCTCGGGGTCGATGTTGGAGCGGGACTGGTCCACGTACGAGATCTTCACGGTCTCGCCGATCTTCAGCTCGCCGCCGTCCAGGGGCTCGAGACCGACGATGGTCTTGAACAGGGTGGTCTTGCCGACGCCGTTCGGGCCGATCACGCCGACGATGCCGTTGCGGGGCAGGGAGAAGGACAGGCCGTCGATGAGGACGCGGTCCCCGAAGCCCTTCTTCAGGTCCTTGGCCTCGATCACGACGGTGCCCAGGCGCGGGCCCGGCGGGATCTGGATCTCCTCGAAGTCCAGCTTGCGGGTCTTCTCGGCCTCGGCCGCCATCTCCTCGTAGCGGGCCAGGCGGGCCTTGGACTTCGCCTGGCGGCCCTTCGTGTTGGAGCGGACCCAGTCGAGCTCATCGGCCAGGCGCTTGGCGAGCTTGGCGTCCTTCTTGCCCTGCACCTCGAGGCGGGCGCGCTTGGTCTCTAGGTAGGTGGAGTAGTTGCCCTCGTACGGGTAGAGGCGGCCGCGGTCGACCTCCGCGATCCACTCCGCGACGTGGTCGAGGAAGTACCGGTCGTGGGTGACGGCGATGACGGCGCCCGGGTAGGAGGCCAGGTGCTGCTCGAGCCACAGCACGGACTCGGCGTCCAGGTGGTTGGTGGGCTCGTCGAGCAGGAGGAGGTCCGGCTTCTCCAACAGCAGCTTGCACAGCGCGACGCGGCGCTTCTCGCCACCGGAGAGGTTTGTGACCGGCTCGTCCCCCGGGGGCGTGCGCAGGGCGTCCATCGCCTGCTCGAGCTGGGAGTCGATGTCCCACGCGTCCGCGGCGTCGATGGCGGACTGCAGCTCGCCCATCTCCTCCATGAGGGCGTCGAAGTCCGCGTCCGGGTTCGCCATCTCCTCGGAGATCTGGTTGTAGCGCTGGATCTTGCCGTAGATCTCGCCGACGCCCTCCTGGACGTTCTCGAGCACGGTCTTGGACTCGTCCAGCTTGGGCTCCTGCATCAGGATGCCCACCGAGTAGCCGGGAGAGAGCCGCGCCTCGCCGTTCGAGGGCTCGTCCAGCCCGGCCATGATCTTCAGGATCGTCGACTTGCCGGCGCCGTTGGGGCCGACCATGCCGATCTTCGCCCCGGGGTAGAACGACATGGTGACGTCGTCCAGGATCAGTTTGTCGCCCACCTTCTTGCGGGCCTTGACCATCGTGTAGATGAATTCCGCCATGCGGCCCAGGCTAGTCGGTGGCCGCGGGATTCCACTCATCGTGCCGATCCCGCGACCACCGAGCCCGCTCCCCCCTCCGTGCTCCGTGCCGCTTCGTGGTCAGGCGACGCCGGCCGCCGCCGGCTCGCGGTCGGGGGCTTCCGCGTCCGGCTCGCCCGGGCCGGGCGAGGCCGGGGCGTCGCCACCCTGGAACCCGTCCGGCAGCCCCACGTTGAACCCGTCGCCGACCGCGCCGGCCCGCCCACCCGACGCGTCGTCGCGCGGGGCCGACTCGGGGCGCGGCACGGCCGCGCGCTGGCTGCGCTGGAATGCCGCCGAGCCGAAGCCCAGGTCCAGCCCGACGGCGTCCGCCACCACGTCCACGGACGTGCCGGAGCGCTCGCCCGAGGACCAGTCGCGGACCCGGAGTCGACCGGTGACGATCACGGGGTTGCCCTTCTTCACGGACTGGGCGGTGTTCGAGCCGAGCTGGCCGAACGCCGAGATGCTGTACCAGTTGGTGTGGGCGTCCACCCACTCGGCGGCCTCGCGGTCGAAGCGCCGCTCGGTGGTGGCCAGGCGGAAGCCGGTCACGGCGGCCCCGGATGCGGTGTGGCGGGTGGCGGGGTCCGTGGCCACGAAGCCGCGCACGGTGATGAGGTCCTGCATGGTGTGCCTCCTGGGCTGGGCCCCGGTGGGCGCCGGGGCGGGTCGTCGGCGCATCGGCTGATCCGCCATGGCCAGACAACCCCGCCGCGGGGCACCCCGGCAGGATCGGGGGCCGGCCTGGGGACGCGCGGAGGTCCCCGGGCGACTGTGCAGGAGCCGACGGCGCCGAGGCCGGCGGCCGTTAGACTGACACGGCCCAGCCCCAGTAGCTCAGCTGGACAGAGCAGCGGCCTTCTAATCCGCCGGTCGGGGGTTCGAATCCCTCCTGGGGCACCCAGACCAGGGGCGGAGCCGTCCGAGCACGCCCGACGACCGCCCGAAGGAGACCGTCCTGGACCGTCTGCGCTCCTGGCTCCGCGCCCCGCGACCCGCCGTCCCCGAGGTCCGTGTGACCCGTCGCGAGGGCGTCCAGCTGGCCGCCCTGCTCGTCGCGGCCGCGGCCCTGTACGTGACGCACTCCTTCCTGCGGTACGCCACCTACGAGGCCAAGGGCTACGACCTGGGCATCTTCGACCAGGTGGTGCGGCAGTACGCGCTGTTCAACGCCCCCCTCAGCTCCGTCAAGGGCGTGGACTTCCACATCCTCGGCGATCACTTCCACCCGATCCTCGCGCTGCTGGCCCCCTTCTACTGGGTGTGGCCGGACCCCCGCATGCTCGGCGTGGTCATGGCGCTGGCCCTCGCCGCGTCCGCCGTGCCGGTGTACCTGTTCGCCCGTCGTCGCACGGGACACGGGGTGGCCCTGGCCGCCGTCGCCGCCCTGCTGCTCTCCTGGCCCTTCCAGGCGATGGTGAACTGGGACTTCCACGAGGTCACCCTCGGCGTGCCGATCCTCGCCTGGCTCGTGTGGGCCCTGGACGGGCAGCGGGCGTGGCTCGCCACCGGCCTGGCGGCGCTGCTGCTCACGGTCCGAGAGGACATGGGCGTGACCCTGCTGGCCGTGGCCCTGGTGATGGCGATCCGGCGCTTCTGGCCGCAGGCCGCGGTCACCGCCGTGCTGGGTGTGCTCGGCTACTGGTTCGCCACGTCCGTGGTGATCCCCCACTACTCCCCCACCGGGGCGTTCGGCTACTGGCAGTTCACCGCCCTGGGCCCGGACATGCGCAGTTCGGTCCTGTTCCTGCTGACCCAACCGTGGAACGCCGTCGCGGTGCTGTTCGACCACCCGCTGAAGGTGGCCCTCTGGCTCCTGCACTTCGTCCCGCTGCTGTTCCTGCCGGTCCTGAGCCCGCTCACGCTGATGGCCCTGCCGATCCTGCTCTCGCGGCTGTTCAACGACCGCCTCAACGTGTGGGCCCCCGTGTACCAGTACGACGCGATCCTCGCCCCGCTGCTGCTCATGGCCGCGCTCGAGGCGGCCCACCGGCTGGCCGGACGCCGGGACACGCTGCGCCGGCTGCCCGCCGTCCTCGTCTCCACGGCGCTGGCCGCCGGTCTGATCGGCACCGCGTTCTTCCCGCAGGTGTACCCGCTGCACCGCACGATCGTCGGCGACATGACGATGACGCAGCACGCCCGCGACCTCGACCACGCGGTCGCGCTGATCCCGGACGGGGTGTGCGTCGAGGCCGCCGACAACGCCGTGCCGCACCTGACGGCCCGCACCCACGTCGGGCTGCACGGGGACATCGGAGACGAACTGGCCACGTGGATGATCGTGGACACCTCGGTGCCCGAGCTCGGCGGCTGGGACCCCCTCACCCCGGAGCAGGCACTGGCCCGCGCCGAGCGGCTCGGCTTCGAGCGGGTCTGGTCCGCGGGCGACGTCGTCGTCCTGCACCACCCGGACCGCGCGGTCTCGCCCACCTGCACGACGTACCTCGAACACCGCTGAGCCGCGCCCCACGGCGTCGGCGGACCCGCCCCGCCGTCAGCGGTCCGCGGACCCGCCGAGCGGCTGCAGGCCGCGTCCGGCCGGGGGCAGGAGCAGTCGGTCAGGTGCACCGGTGAAGACGCCGGCGTGTGGGTCCTCCGCCACCCCCGGGGCGATCTCGGGGGCGCCCTGGTCGAGGGCGGTGCGGCGCACCGGGTCACGGGCGGGGTCCAGGACGTCCTTGACCACCGTGGTCATGAGCCACACGAGGGCGACGATGTGCGCCACGATCCCCGAGGCGTACCAGGCGGTGATCCACCAGGCGCCGCCGGCGAACGCCCCGTCCGAGGTGATGCGGGCCGACTCCATCCACACCCCGCCCCAGTGGTAGACCTCTACGGCCTGCCAGATCCAGAACGCGCGCCACCGCGGCGTCGCGAGGACCACGAGCGGGATCAGCCACATCACGAACTGCGGCGAGTACACCTTCCCCCACAGGATGAAGGACGCCACGATCAGGAAGCACAGCTGGGCCATGCGCGGACGGTGCCGCGCCGCGAGGGCGAGGTAGGCGATCCCCGCGCAGCACACCAGGAACAGGCCGTTCTGGAGCGTCGTGAACGTCTCCCCGGACCATCCTGTCCAGGCCAGCGCCAGCCAGGTCGAGGAGAAGGAGACCGCGCGGTCCCCCGAGAACGTGTAGAAGCGGGACCACTGGTCGAACGCCGTCAGCATGAACGGGAGGTTCACGGCGAGCCAGGCCGCCGCCCCGGCCACGGCCGCCTTCACGAACCCGGCCCAGCGGCCCGTGCGCAGCGCCAGCACGAAGATCGCGCCGAAGAAGAACAGTGGGTACAGCTTCGTGGCGGTGCCGAGTCCGATGAGCATGCCGGCGAGGGTCGGACGGCCCGCCGTCCACGCCCACAGGGCCAGGGCGGCCAGCATCACGGCCCACAGGTCCCAGTTGAGCATCGAGGTGAGGATGATCCCCGGGGCCAGGGCCACGAGGAGGGCGTCCCGGGAGCGACCGCGGGCGGTGTACGCGGTCGCGACGACCAGCACGATCCAGCACAGCACCACGCCGATCGCGTTCACGTCGAAGTAGGTCACGGTGCGCTCGTGCAGGTCGCCGGACGCGGGCACGAACCACATGGTCACACCCGCGACCACGGCCAGCAACGCCGGGTACTCCATCCACTGCTCGGGCGGCAGCGGCGTGTAGAAGGGGAAGTGGCCGTCGGAGAGGCCACGCGTGGGGAACAGCTGGGCGAAGTCCGAATAGCACATGTGCGCGTGCACGCCGGGGGCCGCCCAGCCGTTCACGCGGCACCACTGCTTGGTCAGCACGCCGACGGCGGCAGCCACCACGGTCAGGCCGACGAGCAGGCCGACCCAGCGGGCGCTCGGGCGGGTCGGGGCGGGACTGCGGGGGTGGGAGGTCACGGTCTCTCCTGGGGGATGCGGGTGGACGAGGAGGCGGAGTGCGAGGCGGTCGACGGCGGCCCGTCGGGCGGTGCGTCCGGCGGCACGCCCGCCTCCGGAGGCGTCGACGACGCCGCCTCGGCCCGCGGCTCGACCACCTCCAGGGGAGGACGCCGCCGCCCGGGGAACAGGGGCGCGGTGACGGGATCGCGGTGGATGATCCATCCGATCCCCGCGAGCATCAGGACGAGGGTGAACACGCGGACGGCCAGGACCGGCAGCCACTGTGCCACCGAGAGCTGGTCCACCACGCCGACGCCGGTGAGCAGCAGCACCGCGAGCGCGGTGACCCACCCGAGCCAGCGGGGATGGTCGGCGCCCCACGGCAGCGGGCGGAGGGCGCACGCCAGCAGCGGCAGGACCCAGAGCAGGTACCACGGCTGGATGATCGGGGCGGTGGCGACGGCCACCACGAGCACGGCCGCCGCGCTGAACACCGGGTCCAGGGGGCGGCGGCGCAGGGCCAGCCACGCCGTGAAGCCGAGGGCCGCCACCGTCATCACGGTGTAGAAGGCCGCGGCCACGTCGCGCGCCCCCAGGGGCGTCACGGCGTCGACGACCGCGCCGAGCAGCAGGCCGAGCAGGCCCACGGGAGCGTACGGGAACGCCGCGTCCCCGCTCGTGAGCATGGCCGGCACCCAGCCGAACCAGAGGCCGGAGCCGGCGCCGAGGATCGTGAGGACGGCCAGGGAGATCACCGCCGTCGTGAACCACGGGCCGAGCCGGTCCCGCCGGCGCAGGCGCGGATCGGCCGCGCGGAACCGGGCCCAGCCGGTGGGCAGGAGCAGGGCCACGAAGGGCAGCACCAAAGCTGTCAGGGGCTTGATCGCGACGGACAGGGCGATCAGCACGATCCCCCACAGCGCATGCACGCGGCGGCGGGGCGGGCGGACCATGAGCAGGATGCCCGCGAGCATCAGCCCCGACATCAGCGCGTCATTGTGCGCGCCGGCGATCATGTAGAGCAGGAACAACGGGTTCGCCACGGCCACCCACGTGGCCCACGGCCCGCACCGGCCCGCGACGGCGGCCAGCCGCGGCACCGCCCACAGGCACAGTGCCAGGCCCGCCAGGGCGAGGAGGCGGAACGCCGTGACGGACAGTTCGATGCTGCCGCCCGTGGCCCGCCACGTCGTCTCGGCGAACAGCAGGAACAGCGGCCCGTAGGGGGACGGGGACTCGGCCCAGATGGAGTCCGCCCCCTGCATGAACCAGCCGGGCAGGGCGGACACGCCCTGGGAGTACGGGTCGAGACCCGACGCGAGGAGCCGGCCCTGCTGGAGGTAGGAGAACACATCGCGGGAGAAGATCGGCAGCGCGAGCATCAGCGGGGCGGACCACCACCAGGCGGCGTGGGCCACCAGCCGGCCGTGCTCCTCCCAGCGGCCCCGCAGCGCGCGGCCCAGCTCGAGCCAGGATCGGACGAGGAGCAGCGAGCCGGCGGCCAGCAGCACGGTGCTGAGCAGCACGCCGGGAAGGTAGACCCGCAGCGGGTTGAGCAGGGTGGTGCCGGAGAACACCGAGTCGGGCGTCATCGGCAGCCACCCCACGCCCCAGGAGCCCACCGTGATGAGCACGGACGCCCACGTGCCCCGGCGGACGGCCGCCTCCGGCTCGGGCTGCGCCGCCACGCGGCTCGGACGGGGCCCTCGGGCGCCGGTCGTCGCGGGGGCGGCGGGCCTCACTCCCCCGGCTCCACGGGTCGAGGGGCGCCACGGAGCCGGGCCAGGCCGGCGCGCACGGCGGGGCGCACGTGCCAGTGGTCCTTCACGAACCGGCTGGTGCGGCGGTCCACGACGAGGATCCACAGCAGACACACGGCGGAGACGATCAGGGACACGGCCTTGACCTGGTCCGCGATGTCCAGGAACTGCCAGGTGAAGAGCTGGTCCGACGCGCCGAACGCCAGGAAGTAGCCGACCGTGAACACGACCCACTTGATCTGCCAGTTGTCCCGGATGCCGATCACGGCGAAGAACGGGAGCAGCCACAACAGGTACCAGGGCTGGATGATGGGCGAGAGGATCACCAGCGCGGTGAACGCCCAGGTCATGCGCGTCATCACGCGGTCCTGGCGGCCGAGGAACATCAGGGCCAGCACGATGAGCACCGAGAGCACGCGTCCGGCGGTCTTGTACACCCCCTCGACGGCCTGCACGTCCGCCCCCTGCCCGAGGAGCTCGCTCGCCCCCACCGTGATGAGGGACAGCATGCCGATCGGCCCCCACGGCACGGTGCCCGTGCCCGTGCCGACCATCACGGCCACCCAGCCGAAGCCGAAGCCGTTGAGCACGCCCACCAGGGCCATGAGGCCGAAGGAGATCCCGGCGGTGAGGGCCCAGAAGGCGAACCGGCGCGGCCATCGGGCCGTCGGGCCGGCCCACAGCAGGCCGATGAACGGGAGCAGCACGAGGGTGATGGGCTTGATGCCCAGGGACAGGGTGACCAGCACGACGCCGGCCACCCCCCACGCGACGGACTGCCCGGGTCGCTGGGGGCGGAGCGGATGTCCGGCGCGCAGCGCGCACCACGTGCCGGCCAGGGCGAGGCCGACCATGAGGGCGTCGTTGTGCCCGGACGCGACGAAGCTGATGGTGAAGAGCGGGTTGGCGGCGCTGATCCACTGCGCCCACGCACCGTTGACGCCCAGCCGGCGGGCGAGCAGCGGCACGAAGACCATGATCAGCGCGACGCCGGCCACCGCCACCAGGCGGAACAGGAAGATCGCCAGGTCCGGGTTCATGTCCCCCGAGATCGCGACGACGGCCTGCTCGATCCACAGGAAGATCGGACCGTACGGGGTCTCGGAGTCCGCCCAGGTCGCGTCCGCTCCGAGCTGGAACCAGTTGGACAGCGAGGAGATCGTGTCCACGTAGGGGTCCTGCCCCGCCACCATGAGACGGCCCTGCCCCACGTAGGCGAAGATGTCCCGGCTGAAGATCGGCAGTGCCACGACCTGGGGCAGGCACCACAGGACGGTGGCGAGGTTGACCGTGCGCAAAGCGCCGCGGCCGAAGGGGCGGATCGTCTGGCCCAGCCGCAGCCAGGCCCAGAACATCACCCAGCAGCCGAGGGTGAGGAGCACCGTGCCGGCCAGCACGCCGGTCTCCTGGGTGCGCCACGGGATCAGCCACTGCCAGCGGTTGATCGGGGAGGCCGAGGCCAGCCAGCCGACGGAGTACGAGCCCACCACCAGGAGGAGGGAGCCGAGGGTCCCCACCAGGATGGGCCACCAGTCCGCGCCGGCGACCTGGGGGTCCGCGCGGAGGCCGCCGACGCCGACGTACTCCGGCCGGTGGGCCGTGGACCCGGACGGACGCGGGGTCGACACGCTCATGCGACGGGTCCTTCCGTGCGGTCCTGCGTGGGCGCGCGAGGGCGCGGCTCGCTCGAATCTACCATCGTGACACGCGAGTAGCCTGGGGGCATGAGCGAGACGAGCACCCCCGCGCCGGAGAGCGCCCCCCTGGTCTGGATCGACTGCGAGATGACCGGCCTGCACCCCCAGGTCGACGAGCTCGTCGAGGTGGCGGTGCTCATCACGGACGCCGAGCTGAACATCCTGGACGAGGGCATCGACCTGGTGATCCGTCCCTCCGCGGCCGCCCTCGAGCAGATGGACCCGTTCGTCCGGGACATGCACACCACCTCGGGCCTCCTGCCGGAGCTCGCGGAGGGCCTCGAGCTCGACGACGCCGCCGCGCGCGTCCTCGAGTACATCGCCGCCCGCGTGCCCGCCGGCAAGGGCCTGCTGGCCGGCAACACGGTGGGCCAGGACAAGCTGTTCCTCGCCCGCTACATGCCCGCCGTCGTCGACCACCTGCACTACCGGATCGTGGACGTGTCCACCGTGAAGGAGCTGGCCCGGCGCTGGTACCCGCGCGCCTACTACCAGGCCCCCGCCAAGACCGGCGGCCACCGCGCCCTCGGGGACATCAAGGACTCCATCACCGAGCTGCGCTACTACCGGGCCGCCGTCATGGCCCCCGCCCCCGGCCCCACCACGGAGGAGGCCCGCGCCATCGCGGAGGTGGTGTCCGGGGCGCAGGCCTGAGCAGGCACTCCCGGCCCCACTGCCCCGATTCGGCGCTGCGCGGGATCTCGTGTACTGTGGACCCCGCTGCGCCGCGCGGATCCGTCCGTGTGAAGCAGACATGGTGGGCGTAGCTCAGTCGGCAGAGCGTCTGGTTGTGGTCCAGAAGGTCGCGGGTTCAATCCCCGTCGCTCACCCCACTCGAAGCCCCCGGAATCCTTACTGGTTCCGGGGGCTTCTTCGTGTGCTCCCCGAGCGGGCCGCGCTCCCCCTGCGCCCGCAGCTGCGGGATCGTGGTGCCAGCCGAGTCCCGCGTGGCCGCGGCGAGCGAGTCGGCCGCCGGACCGGTGAGGCCGGCGTCGTCCAGGGCCGCGGGCAGCGTGGCGGCGAGGGCGATGGACAGGGTGGCCCCGGCGAACGCGGTGCCCAGCGCTGAGCCGATCTGCCGGACCGTGCTCTGCGTCGCGGCGCCCTGACCCGAGATCTGCACGGGGATGTCCTGGAGCACCATGTCCGTCAGCTGCGCCGAGGCCAGGCCGAGCCCGAGGCCGTACACGACGAGGGGCACGGCGACGAGCCAACCCGAGGTGTCCGGGCCCAGGAGCAGGGCGAGCGCCACGACCCCGGCCACCTCCAGGCCCAGCCCGATCAGCACGGTGCCCGGGGCGCCGAACCGGGCCGCCAGGTGACGGGCCGCGGCGTCCGAGAGGAACGCGCCTGCGGCCATCGCGGCCAGGACCAGGCCCGCCCCCATCACGTCCAGGCCGAGCGGCGCACCTTCTCGCGGTGTCGCTCCAACCCTTCGAACAGCGCGAGGGCGAGCGCCGCGACCGCGAGCGCGACGGGGACGACGCCGCCGGGCATCAACCGCTCGACGGATCCCCGGTCCGCTGCCGGGCGTAGAGTCGGCCGGTGAGGGCGTCGACCCGACGCCGCACCCCCGCCGACGAGGAGGCCAGCCCATGTCCGTCGTGAAGATCAACGCCATCAGCGTCCCCGAGGGCGCCGGCCCGGAACTCGAGAAGCGGTTCGCCGCCCGCAAGCACGCGGTGGACCAGGAGCCGGGCTTCGAGGGCTTCCAGCTGCTCCGGCCCACCGCGGGCGAGGACCGCTACTTCGTGGTCACGACGTGGGCGTCGGAGGAGGACTTCCAGCGCTGGCGGGACGGGCGCATGCCCGCCGCTCACGCCGCCGAGCAGGGCGGCCGCCCGGCGCCGGTCGCCACGGGCGCCGACCTGCTCGAGTTCGAGGTCGTGGACCTGGGCTGACCCGGGCGCCGCAGCAGGCGCATCGCGTTCACGATGACCAGCAGCACGGACGCCTCGTGCACGAGCATGCCGACGGCCATCGTGACGCCGCCGGCGAAGACGCCGGCCAGCAGGGCCACGACGGTCACGAGGGAGATCGCGATGTTCTGCCGCATCACCCGCACCGTGCGCCGGGCCAGATCGAGCGCCTGCGGCAGCCGCTCGAGCCGGTCGCCCATCAGGGCGATGTCCGCGGTCTCGATGGCCACACCGGAGCCGGCCGCGCCCATGGCCACGCCGATGTCCGCCGTCGCCAGGGCCGGGGCGTCGTTGACGCCGTCACCGACCATCGCGACGACGCGGCCCTCGGCCTGCAGGGCCTCGATCGCCTCGAGCTTGTCCTGAGGCAGCAGGCCCGCCCGTACGTCGTCGACGCCCACCTGCCGGGCCACGGCCTGCGCGACGCCGGGCTGGTCGCCGGTCAGCATCACGACCTCGCGGACGCCGATCCCGTGCAGCGCCCGGATCATGCCCGCGGCCTCGGACCGGAGGGTGTCTGCGATGGCGAGGACGCCGAGCGGGATGCCGTCGACGACGACCGCCACCGGGGTCCGGCCCGCCTCCGCGAGCTCGGCCGCGACGGTCTCGACCCGGTCGGTCGCGGCCGGATCCACGCCGCGCTCGCGCAGCAGCGCCACGTTGCCCACGGCGACGACGCGGCCGTCCACCTCGCCGGTGAGCCCGCGGCCGAGGACGACGTCCACATCGGTGGCCAGCGGGCCGTCCAGCAGGCCGCGGTCCCGGCCCGCCGCGACGACCGGCGCGGCCAACGGGTGGTCCGAGGCCGCCTCGAGCCGTGCGGCCCAGCGCAGCACCTCGTCCTCGGCCCCGGGTTCGAACGCGACGACGTCTGTCAGCTCGGGGGTGCCCGAGGTGAGGGTGCCGGTCTTGTCGACGGCGACGGCGTCGACCTTCGCGGAGCGCTCGAGGAACTCCCCTCCCTTGATGAGCACGCCGTCCTTGGCGCCGCGGCCGATCCCCGCCACGATCGCGACCGGGATGGAGATCACGAGGGCGCCCGGGCAGCCGATGACCAGCAGGGTCAGGGCCAGGGGGACGTCCCGCGTGATCAGACCGGTCGCGAAGGCCAGCACCATGATCGCCGGGGTGTACCAGCGGGAGAAGCGGTCCATGAACCGCTGGGTCCGAGCGCGGGCCTCCTGCGCCGCCTCGACGCGGTGGATGATGCGCGCCAGCGTGGTGTCGGCGCCCACGCCCCGCGCCTCCACCTGCAGCAGGCCTGCCGTGGCCACGGTGCCCGCGTACACGGCGTCGCCGTCGGTCTTCTCCGCCGGGATGGACTCGCCCGTGATGGATGCCTCGTCCACGGCGCCGACCCCGGTGAGCACCACGCCGTCCACCGGCACCCGGGCGCCGGCCTTGACGAGGACGGTCGCGCCGGGGGCCACCTCGTGGGCGGGCACGGTGCGCTGCGTCCCGTCTGCGTCGACGACGACGGCGGTCTCGGGCGCCGTGGACACGAGGTCCGCGAGCGCCGAGCGAGTCTGAGACAGGGTCGCGTCCTCGAGGCCGTGGCCGAGGGCGAAGAGGAAGGTCACGGCGGCGGCCTCCCAGAAATTGCCGAGCAGGGACGCGCCGATCGCGGCGGTGGCGACGAGCAGGTCGATGCCGACGGTCTTCACCCGCAGGGCGGCGATCGCGTCGCGCGCGATCGGCAGGCCGGCCACGACGGCGGCGGCGAGCATCAGGCCCGCCGCCACGAGGTGTCCGGTCCCGTGGGCCAGCTGCTCGGGCGCCAGCACGAGTGAGACGGCGATCAGCAGGCCGGCCGCCACGGGACGCCGCCAGCGGCGGGACAACGTGAGCCGGGCACGGGTGCGGCCCGGACGTGTGACGGCGAGGGTGGGCATGGCGGGCTCCGTTCGTCGGGGGCGGGCGGGGTCAGAAGGCCGACAGCCGGGCGGTGTAGCCGACCTTGGCGACGGCCTCGACGAGGTCCTGGGCAGTGGTGGTCTGCGGGTCGTGGTCGACCTCGATGCGCTGGGTCTCGAAGTGGACCTGCGCGCCGGTCACGCCGGGCAGGGCGTCGAGGGCCTTCTCGATCTTCCGGACGCACGAGGGGCAGCTGAAGCCCTCGGCGCGGAGCAGGGTGCGCGTGGTGGGGGTCATGGTCACTCCAGTCGGTCGTCACCGGCGCGGCCGCCGGTGAGGCTGAGCGGACGGGGCGGGCGCCCGGTCCGATCCCCGTCCTCCGGGGATGTCACTGACGCTACGAAGGGGACGGCGGGTACGCCTTGACCGCGGTCAAGCCGCCGTGTGGGAGGCTGATGGCGTGCGTATCGACCTGCCCCTCATCCCCGTGGATGAACCAGAGCCGTGCGCGGCCCGGGTCCCGCTGTTCACCGGGCTGGATCTGGAGCAGCTGCGCCGGGTCTCCGCCCTGGCGCGGCCGCTCGTGCTCGAGGCCGGCGATGCCCTGCACCTGGCCGGTGACCGCACGGACCGCCTGTGCGTCGTGCACAGCGGCCGCCTGGCGCTGACGCTCGGCTCAGCGACCGGCCGGGAACGCGTGGTGCGGATGGTCGAGCCGGGGGACTCCGTGGGCGAGCACGAGTTCCTCACGGGCGAGCCGGCCCGGCATGGGGCGCGCGCCGTGGCCGCGACCCGCCTGTGCACCTTCTCCCACGCCGAGGTCGCCCGACTCCTGGCCGAGCATCCGGGCATCGGGGGACGCGTGATGCGGACGCTGGCCGTCCGCCTGGCCGAGGCTGAACAACGGCTGGCCCGGGAGCATCAGCCTGTCACCGCACGGATCGCCGGACATCTGCTCGGCCTGCCGGCCCTCCGGGACGAGGCCGACCTCGTCGTGGTGCTGGCCGCGCCGAAGAAGGACGTCGCCTCGCTGCTGGGCACCACCCCCGAGGCGTTCAGCCGCGGGCTGCGCCGCCTCGCCGACGACGGCCTGATCGCCATCGAGGGCCCGCGGGTGACGCTGCTGGACCCGGAGGCGCTGGAGGCCCTTGCCGCGGAATGACCGCCGTCGTCGTGGTGTCGCCGGCGGTAGGCTGGGGACTCCCCCGTCCCCCTACCCACGCAGGCCCGCAGCCCGGGCCGGGAAGCGCAGTGCCATGGCCTCCATCCGTCCCATCACCGTCTACGGCGAGCCCGTGCTGCACCGGCGCGCGGCCGAGGTGGAGGTGATCGACGACGAGATCCGCGAGCTGATCGAGGACATGTACGTCACGCAGGACGCCGCGCACGGCGTGGGCCTTGCCGCCCCGCAGGTCGGGGTCGGGCTGCGGATCTTCACGTGGACGTTCCCGGACTCCGGCGATGCGCCGAACGTGGGCCACGTGATCAACCCCGTGCTGACCCACCTGGACAAGGCCCCGCGGGAGGACCCGCACCCGGACGAGCACACCGAGGGCTGCCTCTCGGTGCCCGGGCTCGGCTTCCCCCTGCAGCGCCCGACCCGCGTGCGCCTGTCCGGCCAGCGCGTGGACGGTGAGATGTTCGAGTTCGAGGCCGAGGGCTGGTTCGCGCGCATCATGCAGCACGAGTACGACCACCTCAACGGCACCCTCTACGTGAACCGGCTCGAGGGCAAGTGGCAGCGGCGCTGGAAGCGCGCGCAGCGGGCCGAGCGTCTGAACGTGCCCGGTGTGACGTGGCTGCCCGGTACCGACGAGGACCCCTTCGGCCACGACGCCGACGACCACGCGGACCACGAGCACGGCCCCGACGGCGACCACGGGCCCAAGGAGGACTGAGCCTCGGCTCGACGTCCGACCCGGTCGGCACACGACGACGGCCCGTCCCCTCCGCGGGGACGGGCCGTCGGTCGTCGGCGGGTCAGGCCTGCGGGAAGGCGGGGACCTGCTGGCCCGCCATCTTCTCCACCACGCGGATCACCTGGTGCGAGTAGCCGTACTCGTTGTCGTACCAGACGTAGAGGATGGCGTTCTTGCCGTCGTTGTTCACGAGGGTCGCCAGGCCGTCCACGACGCCGGCGCGGTCCGAGCCGACGAAGTCGGTGGACACGACCTCCGGGGAGTCCACGTAGCCGACCTGGCCGCGCAGGGGGCCGGTGAGGGACTCCTGCTTCAGGCGGGCGTTGAGCTCCTCCACCGAGGTGGGCTTGGTCAGCTCCAGGTTCAGGATGGCCATGGACACGTCCGGGGTGGGGACGCGGATGGCGTTGCCGGAGAGCTTGCCCTTGAGCTCGGGCAGGGCCTTGGCCACGGCCTTGGCGGCGCCGGTCTCGGTGAGCACCATGTTCATGCCGGCGGCACGGCCACGACGGGCGCCCTTGTGGAAGTTGTCCACGAGGTTCTGGTCGTTGGTGTAGGCGTGCACGGTCTCCACGTGGCCGTGGTCGATGCCGTAGTCGTCCTGGATGACCTTGAGCACCGGGGTGATCCCGTTGGTGGTGCAGGAGGCCGCCGAGATGATGGTGTCCTCGGGCGTGATGTCGTCCGAGTTCACGCCGTACACGATGTTCTTCATCTCGCCCTTGCCCGGGGCGGTCAGCAGGACCTTCGCGGCGCCCTGGGCCTGCAGGTGCTGGGACAGGCCCTCGTCGTCGCGCCAGCGTCCGGTGTTGTCGACGACCAGCGCGTCCTTGATGCCGTAGCAGGTGTAGTCCACCGTGGTCGGGTCGTTCGAATAGATGACCTGGATCTCAGTGCCGTTGGCGGTGATCACGTCGCGGTCCTCGTCCACCACGATCGTCCCGTCGAACGGGCCGTGGATCGAGTCGCGGCGCAGCAGGGAGGCGCGCTTGATCAGGTCGTCCTCCGAGTTCTTGCGCACGACGACGGCACGCAGGCGCAGCTTGGAGCCACCGCCGGCGTGGTCGAGGAGGATGCGGGCCAGCAGGCGGCCGATGCGACCGAAGCCGTAGAGCACGACGTCCTGGGTCTCGCCCAGGCCCTCGCCGGCCTTGCCCTTGACCTCGGCGAGCTCGGCGTCCAGGAAGGCCTGGACGTCCTGCCCCGAGGCCTTCTGCTTGGCGGCCAGCTCGGCCAGGTCGATGGTGGCGGCGCCCAGGTCCATCGCAGCCATGGCCTCGACCAGGGGGTAGGTGGACTCGACGCTCAGCGGAGCCTGCTGCACGCGGCGGGCATAGCGGTGGGCCTTGATGATGTCGATCACGCCGCGGTTCACGAGGGAGCGCCCGTAGATCGAGGTGACCACGTTGTGCTCGCGGTACAGGGTGCCCAGCAGGGGGACCATCTTCTCCGCGAGCTTCTGCTGCGTGTTCCACTCGGGGGTCTGGGTCGAGGCGGTGTCTGCCACGGGAGTCCTTCCTTGAAACCTGGCGGGGCCGTCCTGGGCAGGCCCCATCCCCCGACCTCGTTGTCGGCGGACGCCTCCATTCTAAGTGAGGACACGTCCGGAGCGCCCCCGCGGCCTCGGCGGGGCGTAGACTGGTCGGTCGGGACGGATCGGCGGACGGCCGCGTGCCCCTGCGGGGGTGCGAGGAAAGTCCGGGCACCGCAGAGCAGGATGGTGGACAACATCCACCCGGGGCGACCCGCGGGCCAGTGCCACAGAGAGAAGACCGCCTCCGCGCCGTGTGCGCGGCGGTAAGGGTGAAAGGGTGGTGTAAGAGACCACCAGCGGCCCCGGTGACGGGGCCGGCTCGGTAAACCCCATCCGGTGCAAGGCCGAACAGGACGCGTCACGAGGGCTGCTCGCCCCAGCGTCCGGGTTGGCCGCTCGAGCCCGTCAGCGATGGCGGGCCCAGATGGATGGCCGTCACCTCGCGCGGGGCAACGCGCGCGAGGCACAGAACCCGGCTTACAGCCGGTCCGTCCCGCCTCACGGCCCCCGGCGGGGGTCAGAACCCCTCGTCGTCGAGGATCCGCTCGAACTCGAGCTCCACCACGTGCTCGCGCTCCCTCTTGTCCAGCAGGCGGTACCCGTACGACTCGCCGATCGAGACGACCTTCGCCAGGCTCGGGCGTCGCCGATCCCGCGGCCATTCGAGCGTCACCCGGTCCTGCCCCGTGAAGGTGCGCTCCCGCAGGCGCTGCTCCACGGCCGAGGCATGCGTGCGCTCCCGCCCGCTGGAGCGGACCCCGAGCCACACGGCGGCCGCGATCACGAGCAGGACGAACGGGTACACCACGCCGAACACGTTCATGGCGGTCATCGGGCGACTCCTGGTATGCGGGGCGGCTGTGCGGACCCCACCACTGTGCCAGGTCCGGACGACGACGTCGGCCCGGGGCGCCTGGCTAGGCTGGCCCGGTGCTGATCCTGCTGCCGCCCTCCGAGGGCAAGACCGCACCCCGCTCCGGGGCCCCGCTCGACCTCGACGCCCTCGCCCTGGCCGACGACGCCGCGGTGACGGGCGCCCGCGCGGACCTGCTCACGCGGCTCGCCGCGGTCTCGGCCGCCCCGGATGCCCTGACGACCCTCGGCGTCGGGGCGTCGCTCGCCGGCGAGGTCGAGGCGAACACGCGCCTGGCCGTCGCCCCCGCCGCGCCCGGTCACCGGGTGTTCACGGGCGTGCTCTTCGACGCGCTCGACCACGCCTCGCTGTCGGCGGCGGCGAAGCGCCGCGCCCGCTTGTCCGTGCTGGTCTTCTCCGCGCTGTTCGGCGCCACCGCGCTGGCGGACCGGATCCCCGCCTTCCGGCTGTCCGTCGGCGCGAAGCTGCCGGGGCTGCCCGGGCTGGCCGCGCACTGGCGCCCCGTCCTGACCCCCGCCCTCGACGCGCTCGCCGCACGGGACAGCGGGCCCGTCGTCGACTGCCGCTCCGGTGGCTACGCGGCCCAGTGGCGGGCACCGGCGGAGCGGACCCTCGCGGTCGACGTGTTCCAGCTGCGCGACGGCGAGCGGACCGTCGTCTCGCACTTCGCCAAGCACACCCGCGGCCTCGTGGCCCGCGCGCTCCTGGAGGCGGGGGCGCGGGAGACCTCGACGCTGGACCGCGTCGCGGACGTGGTCGCACGGGCCGGGGACGGCCCCGGCTGGGAGGTCGAGCTGGCCCGGCCGTCCGGCGGCAAGCCCGGCGCGCTGCGGGTGATCCTGCCCGAGGGATGATCCCGGACGAGGCGCGCCCTGCCCGGACGCAGCCTCAGTCCTCGACGGCCACCAGCTCCACCTCGAAGCCGTCCGCGGTCTCGAGGTAGGCGGCGTAGTGGTCCGCTCCCCCGGCGTGCGGGTGGCGGTCCTCGAAGAGCAGGCGAAACCCCCGGCCGCGCGCGGCGGCGGTGAGCTCGTCCACGCGGGAGCGCGACCCGGCCCGGAAGGCCAGGTGGTTCAGGCCCGGGCGGGTGCGCTCGTGGGCGCCCGCGGCGACGTCGGGCCCGGCCTCGAGCACGAGGTATTCCCCCGCGCCCTGGTACGTCCGGCCCTCGGCCCACCCCTCGCCCGGCACGTAGCCGAGCTCGCCGAACAGCCAGCCGAGGCTCGCCTCGGCCGCCGCGAGGTCGGCGACCCAGATCTCCACGTGGTGCAGCCGGCCCGTGGGCGCGGGCGCCGGGGTCGCACCCTCCGGCGAGGCGACGGCGTCGGGCCCGTCCGCCTCCACGGCCCGGACGTCCGCGTCCGCGTCGAGGCCGGACCCGGCCACCGCCGATGCGGGGGTCGTGGACGCCTCCGCGGCGGTCGACCCCGCGGCCGCGGGGGCCGCGACCGGCACCTCGGACGCGCCCGCGTCCCATTGGCCGCCCCGCGCGCCGGCGTCCATGGCCTCGTTGGAGAGGCGGTCGGCGTCCTTGTTCCGGTTGCGCGGGATCCATTCGTAGGTGACGCGCTCGGGGGGCAGCACGGACCGGGCCTCGGCCGCGAGGCGCCGCATGTCCTCGTGCTTGATCTTCCACCGCCCGGACATCTGCTCCACCACGAGCTTGGAGTCCATCAGCACGTGCACCCGCGCCTCGGGGTCGAGGTCCCGGGCCATCCGCAGCCCGGCCACGAGCCCGGAGTACTCGGCCACGTTGTTCGACGCCTTCCCCAGCGGGGCGGCGTCGGTCCGGAGGATCTCGCCCGTGGCCGGGTCGCGCACCAGGGCACCATAGCCGGCGACGCCGGGGTTGCCCCGCGACCCGCCGTCGGCCTCCACCTGCAGGACTCGTCCGCTCACCGTGCGCCTCCTCGTGTCCGTGGTCGCGCCGTCCGACGCGGCCCCCCACTCTACTGATCGCGCCGGGGGCGGGGCCCGGGGTCAGTCCCGGATGAGGATGGCGCCGGACTCGGGGCAGCGGGCGACGGCGGCCGGCGGGAGGGCCCGGATGCGCGCGACCTCCGCGGGCGACAGCTCCGTGCCCGCGGCCGCGGACCGGTTCCCGACGAGCCGGGCCGCGCCGATGCCGCCGTTGCGCTCCCGCGCCTGCTCGTACAGGGCCAGCAACGACGCGGGAAACTCCGCGGCCAACGCCGCCCGGCGCTGGATGAGGTCCCGGCCACGCTGGGTCACGGCCTGCCCCTCGCGGCGCACCTCCGCCGCGCGGGCCTCGACCTCGGCCCGTGCCTGCTCCAGAGCGGCGTGGCCCTTCGCGAGCCGGGACTCGGCGGCGTCGGCGGTCTCCATGGCCTCGAGCGCCGCGGCCTCGTGGTCATCGAGCAGTGCGGTGAGCGTGTCGTCCTCGTGCTGCATGGCCTGCAGCTCCTTGGACCCGCCCTGGCCCGCTTCGAGCCGCTCCCGGGTCCGGTCCCGACGGGCGCGGGTGGCGGCGGCCTTCTCGGTGGCCTCGGCTCCCGCCCGGTCGGCGGTGCGGGCGGCATCCTCGAGGCCGGGCAACGCCTCCTCGAGTTCCAGCGCGCGGGCGCGCAGCCGGGCGTGCTCCGGGTCCGCCTTGAGCCGACGGACGGCGGCGCGGGCCTGGTCCAGGGCCGTGTCGAGCTCCTGCAGCTCCAGCAGCCGGGCCTGGACGGCCGGCGGTGCGGTGACCTCACTCATGCGTGACTCCCCTCGTCGGCCCGCTCTCCCCCGACCAGGAAGTCCCAGGGGTCGCTGCGGTGATCTGAGAACAGGGTGGTGACGCCCAGTCCCCGCTCCGCCAGGGCGGCCTCCAGGGCGCGGGCGCCGTGCTCGAGCCATAGGGACTCGCTCGCCCAGTGCGAGACGTCCACGAGCGCGGGACGTCCCTCCCCCGGCGCGGCCGTCTCCCGGGCCTCCGAGGCCGGGTGGTGGCGCAGATCGGCGGTCACGTAGACGTCCGCGCCGGACGCGCGGACCGCGTCGAAGAGGCTGTCTCCGGCACCGCCGCACACGGCGACGCGGCGGATGCGCTGGGCGGGGTCGCCCGCCACGCGCACGCCACCGGCCGTGGCGGGCAGCGCCGCGTGCACGGCCCGGGCGAAGGCGGCCAGGTCGGTCTCCTCAGGCAGGTCGCCCACCCGGCCGATGCCTTCGGCCCCGGTGCCGGCGGCGGAGGTCGTCAGGGGCGAGAGCGCTCCGATGACGCCGACGGCACGGGCCAGCACGTCCGAGACGCCGCCCACGACGGCGTCGGCGTTGGTGTGCGCGGCCAGCAGGGCGACGCGGTGCTCGATCAGGGTGTGCAGCAGGCGGCCCTTCGCGGCGGCGGCATGCCCGACGGCGGCCACGGACGAGGTCCCGCGCAGCAGGAGCGGGTGGTGGGTGACCACGAGGTCGGCCCCGCGGGCGACGGCCTCGTCGGCCACGGCCTGCACCGGGTCCAGCGCCCACAGGACGGTCCGCACCGGGGCCTCCGGGCGCCCGGCCACCGGCCCGACGGCGTCCCACGGCTCCGCCAGCTCCCGCGGCCACAGCCCCTGGACGACCTCGAGGACCTGCCCGAGCGTCGGCGGGGCCAGGGCGTGCTCCGGCGAGGCGGGGACGGTGGGACGGGACACGGTCATACCGGCCATGATGGCCCACCCGGCCCGGGCACGCACGACCCGGCTGCCCTGGGTGAGGGCACGGCGCGGCGACGTCGGGAATGAAAAGCGCGGGCCGCGTTGCTGTGCCTGCCATGACCGACTCCCCCCGTACCGAGCCCCTCGGCGCCTCCGACGCGCCCGCCGACGTCCGCGAGCTGACGCTCGCCGGCGGCTGCTTCTGGTGCCTCGACGCCGTCTACCGTCGCGTGCGGGGCGTGCTCGCCGTCGAGTCCGGCTACACCGGAGGCGACGACCCCGCCCCGAGCTACGAGTCCGTGTGCACCGGGACCACCGGCCACGCCGAAGCGGTCCGCGTGCGCTTCGACGCCGCCGTCGTGCCGCCCGAGGTGATCATGGACCTGTTCTTCACCAGCCACGACCCCACGTCGTTGAACCGCCAGGGGGCCGACGTCGGCACCCAGTACCGATCGGCCGTCTTCGCCCATGACGAGGCCGAGACCCGGTTCTTCGCGGACGAGATCGCCCGGGCGCAGGCGAACTATGACAGCCCCATCGTCACACGCGTCGAGCCGGCGTCCGCGTGGCACCCGGCCGAGGACATTCACCAGGACTTCTATGCGCGGCGCCGTTCCAACGGATACTGCCGTGTGGTCATCGATCCGAAGCTCGCGAAGGTGCGCCGGAACTACTCCGCGTGGCTCGTGGACGCCTGAGCGGCGCCGCGGCTCGATAGCCTGACGCAGGAACACCCACTAGATCGCCCGCGCCCCGAGGCGCACCACCACCCCCCGGAGGTACCACCATGGCCCGCATCCTTGACGACATCACCCAGGCGGTCGGCGGCACGCCCCTGGTCCGGCTGAACCGCCTCGCGAAGGACCTGCCCGGCGACGTCGCCGTGAAGGTCGAGTTCTACAACCCGGCCAACTCGGTGAAGGACCGCATCGGCACCGCCATCGTCGACGCCGCGGAGGCGGCCGGCGAGCTGACCCCCGGCGGCACCATCGTGGAGGGCACCTCGGGCAACACCGGCATCGCCCTGGCCATGGTCGGCGCGGCGCGCGGCTACCGCGTGATCCTGACCATGCCCGAGACCATGTCCACCGAACGCCGCGTGATGCTCAAGGCGTTCGGCGCCGAGATCGTGCTGACCCCCGGTGCAGACGGCATGCGCGGGGCCCTCGAGCGCGCCCAGGAGATCGTCCGCAGCACCCCGAACTCCATCTGGGCCCAGCAGTTCGCGAACCAGGCCAACATCCAGGCCCACTACACGGGCACCGGCCCGGAGATCTGGGACGCGTCCGAGGGTGCCGTGGACGTGTTCATCGCCGGCGTCGGCACCGGCGGCACCATCACGGGCGCGGGCCGGTACCTGCGCGAGCAGAAGCCGGACGTGAAGCTCATCGCCGTCGAGCCGGCCGACTCCCCCATCCTCTCCGGCGGCCAGGCCGGCCCGCACAAGATCCAGGGCATCGGCGCGAACTTCGTGCCGGAGATCCTGGACACCGACCTCTACGACGAGGTCTACCCGGCCACCTTCGAGGAGTCCATCGAGACCGCCCGTCGGCTCGGGACCGAGGAGGGCATCCTGGGCGGCATCTCCACCGGCGCGATCATCTCGGCCGCCCTCAAGGAGGCCGCCAAGCCCGAGTCCGAGGGCAAGCTGATCGTCGCCATCGTGTGTGACTTCGGCGAGCGCTACATCTCCACCGCCCTCTTCGAGGACATCCGCGGCTGACCGCCGCCCGCTCACCGACCGCACCGACCCGAAGGGGCCGCCCGTGGGACTGTTCTCCCGCATCAAGGAAGACATCGCGACCGTCCGCAGCCATGACCCAGCGGCGCGCGGTGACCTCGAGGTGGCCCTCGTCTACTCGGGTCTGCACGCAGTGTGGGCGCACCGCGTCGCGCACCGGATGTGGCGGCATGACCGGCTGAAGATGCCCGCCCGCGTGCTCTCGCAGGTCACGCGGGCGGCCACGGGCATCGAGATCCACCCCGGCGCGTCGATCGGTCGTCGGTTCTTCATCGACCACGGCATGGGCGTCGTGATCGGCGAGACCGCGGAGATCGGCGACGACGTGATGCTGTACCACGGGGTCACCCTCGGCGGCCGCTCCCTGGCCAAGGTGAAGCGGCACCCCACGCTGCGCGACGGCGTCGTGGTGGGGGCCGGCGCCAAGATCCTCGGACCCGTCGAGATCGGGGAGGGAACGGCGGTGGGCGCCAACGCCGTCGTCGTGAAAGACACCCCCGCCGACGCGATCGCCACCGGCGTGCCGGCCACCGTCCGACCGCGCAAGGGCCCGTCCGAGGGCAAGCCGCTCGTGGACCCCGCGGAGTACGTGGACCCGGCCCTCTGGATCTGAGGGCCGGGTCCACGCCGGGTCAGTCCTGCGTGGGGTCGCCCTCGGTCGGCTGCGGCATGACGACGGGCACGCCCTCGCCGTCCACCTCGGTGCGGTCGCCGGACCACAGCGTGTGGAAGGAACCTTCGCGATCGACGCGCAGGTAGGTGTGGGCGCCGAAGTAGTCGCGCTGGCCCTGCACGAGGGCGGCCGGCAGGCGGTCGGCCCGCAGGCCGTCGTAGTACGCCAGGGCCGAGGAGAACACCGGCACCGGCACGCCCGCGGCGACGGCGGTGCCGACGACGCGGCGCCAGGCCGGCAGGGCCTCGGCGATCGCCTGGGCGAACTCGGGGGCGAAGAGCAGGTTGAGCGGCTGGCCGGGGGCGCGGGTGCCCGGCGCCGGGTGGCGGGAGGTGTCGCGGCCGCCGAAGGCCTGCATGATCACGTCGAGCAGGTCGGCGCGGATGATGCAGCCGTCCCGCCACAGCGAGGCGATGGTGCCCAGGTCCAGCGACCAGCCGTACTCCTCGGCGGCGGCGGCGAGCATGTCCATGCCCTGCGCGTAGGCCACGAGCTTGGAGGCGAACAGCGCCTGGCGCACGTCCTCCACGAACGTGTCCGTGTCCTGCGGGGCGCGCTGCGCCTCCTCGTCGACGCCGGCCGCGAGGGTCTCACGGGCGACCTGGCGCACCGCGCGCTGAGAGGACAGCGAGCGGGCGAAGACGGACTCGGCGATCGCGGCCACCGGGGAGCCGACGTCGAGACCCGAGATCGCGGTCCAGCGGCCGGTGCCCTTCTGCCCGGCCTCGTCCACGATCACGTCCACGAGCGGGCGGCCCGTGGCCGCGTCCACCTGGGCGAGCACCTCGGCCGTGATCTCGATGAGGTAGGAGGCCAGGTCGGTCTGGTTCCACGCCGTGAACACCTCGGCCTGCTCGGCGGGCTCGAGGCCGCCCACGCGGCGCAGCAGGTCGTAGGCCTCGCCGATGACCTGCATGTCCGCGTACTCGATGCCGTTGTGGACCATCTTCACGTAGTGGCCGGCGCCGTCCGTGCCGACCCAGGCGCAGCACGGCTCCCCCTCGAACTGCGCGGAGATCTTCTCGAGCATCGGGCCGAGGGCCTCGTAGGACTTCTCCGGACCGCCGGGCATGATCGCCGGACCGTGCAGGGCACCCTCCTCGCCGCCGGAGACACCGACGCCCACGAAGTGCAGGCCCTTCTCGGCGAGGGCCGCCTCGCGGCGGCGGGTGTCCTCGTAATGGGAGTTGCCGGCGTCGATGACGATGTCGCCCTCGTCCAGCAGGGGGACGAGCTGGTCGATGACGGCGTCCACGGGGGCGCCCGCCTTGACCATGATGAGCACCCGGCGCGGCACGGCGAGGGACTGCACGAGCTCGGCGAGCGTCTCCGTCGCCACGAACGCACCCTCGTCACCGTGCTCGGCCACGAGCTGGTCCGTGCGGGCCCGGCTGCGGTTGTGCAGGGCCACCGTGTAGCCGTGGCGGGCGAAGTTGCGGGCGAGGTTCGCGCCCATCACCGCCAGGCCCGTGACGCCGATGTCGGCGGCGCCGACGGGGACGGTGGTGGTCTGCTCGGTCATCGCGGGTGGCCTCCTGTGGCTCGGACGGTGGGACGGGCCGTGCCGGACACGGACCCGCCCCCCAGCCTACGTCGACCGCGGTCAGTCCCCCACGGCGTCGCGGCCGCGGCGCACGATCAGCGGGTCCGGGGTGCCGACGACCTCGTGGTCCTTGCCCTCGTACTCGAACTGGGACAGGAAGTAGCGCATCGCGTTGAGGCGGGCCCGCTTCTTGTCGTTGGAGCGGATGGAGATCCACGGGGCGTGGTCCGTGTCCGTGTGGAGGAACATGGCCTCCTTGGCCTCCGTGTACGCCTCCCAACGGTCCAGGGACTCGAGGTCCATGGGCGAGAGCTTCCACTGGCGGACCGGGTCGATCTGGCGGATCGCGAAGCGCGTGCGCTGCTCGGTCTGTGTCACGGAGAACCAGAACTTGGTGAGGTGGATGCCGTCGTCCACGAGCATCTTCTCGAACAGCGGCACCTGGTTCATGAAGCGGCGGTACTGCTCGTCCGTGGCGAAGCCCATCACGCGCTCGACGCCGGCGCGATTGTACCACGATCGGTCGAACAGCACGATCTCGCCCGCCGTGGGGAAGTGCTGGATGTAGCGCTGGAAGTACCACTGGCCGAGCTCGCGGTCCGAGGGCTTGTTGAGGGCCACGACGCGGGCGGTGCGGGGGTTCAGGTGCTCGGTGAAGCGCTTGATGGTGCCGCCCTTGCCGGCGGCGTCGCGGCCCTCGAAGACGATGATGTGGCGCTGGCCGGTGTCCTCGCCCCAGTACTGCAGCTTGAGCAGTTCGATCTGCAGGCGGTACTTCTCCAGCTCGTACTCCTCGCGCGTCATGCGCGTCTCGTACGGGTAGTCCTCCCTCCACGTCTCCACGGCACGGCCCTGCGGATCGATCAGGTCGGGATCGTTGGTGTGGCCGTCCGAGACGGTGTAGCCGCCGTCGCGCAGCTTGTCGATGAACTCGCGGAGGTTCTCGCGGGGGGCGTCGGGCTGCAGCAGCTCCATGGACCGTCTCCTTCACTGGGTGCGTCACCGTGCCCGTCCGTCCCCCTCCTCGGTACGACGGCGGCGGGCCGCGGCCTGTGCTCTGTCCACCATTATGGGCGGGCGGCGGACGAGGAAGCCGGGCCCGGCAGCGCAGCCGGGTGAACAGCAGGTGAACCCTGGGAGGCGAACGGTCACGACCCCGGGCCGACGAACGCCGGCCGGCTCAGCCGCGCGGGCCGACGCCCAGGAGCTCGTCGATCGCCGCGACGGCGGCACGCGCCGCGTCGACGTCGGCGAACTGGGCGACGGCGTCGTCGTACCGGCGGTGCCCGGGAAGCTTGAGGCCGACGGAGGCGCCGTCCGTGGCGGGGAGGATCCAGATCCGGCCGCGCGGCTCGACGTCGCGCTGCTCGGCCACGTCGGCCTCCTCGAACTCGCGGTCGTAGCCGGCCCACTCGATACCGGGCCGCGGGGTGTCGGCACCGTCGAGGACGTCACGGCCGCCCATGCGGAGACAGGTGACGGACTGCAGGAGCGCGTCCAGGGTGCGGGCGGCGGCCTTGCCGGCCAGCTCGTCCTGGAAGAGGGCGAGGATGGACCATTGCCCGTCCTGGAGGAAGAGCATGGTCTGCTGCGCCTCGCCCCCGGTGATGACGGCGAGGTGACGGGCGGCGCCGTCGGGACGTGCGGGCAGCTTCCAGAAGCCGAGGGGGGTCGCGGACATGCGCTCCACCCTAGTGCGCCCCGGACGCCGACGACGCGCCGCTGCCCGGCCCCTGCCCCGCATCCCGGGTTGAGTTGTCGCGGGTGCGCGGGCCCGTCACCCGCGACAACTCAACCCGGGATGCGGGAGGGTGGGCCGATGGGCCTGCTCCGCGACCTCCTCACCCGCCGCTCCGCCCGCGACCGCTCCTCCGACCCGACGGCGACGCTCGGCCGACACCTCGACAACGCCGCGGCGATCGTGGCCGCCGCACGCCGGGCGGACGTTCCCCTCGCGGTGGCGGCGGCCCTGGCCGAGCTCGAGTCCGGCGGCCGGAACGTCTTCGGGCACGACGCCGGCGGTGTGCACAGCGCCCCGCGCGGGACGGACGTCCCCGTAACCCGGGAACGCTACGAGGAGCTCGTGGCCCGGGTGGCGCAGGGTGAGAAGTCCAACGGCGTGGGGCCCGCGCAGATCACGTGGCCGCCGTACTTCGCGCAGGCGGCGGAGCACGGCCTCCACCTGTGGGAGCCGGAGGACAACCTGGCCTTGGGGCTGGAGATCCTGCGCGGTCACCTGCGCGGCGACCTCTCCGCGGAGGGGATCGCCCGGGCGGGGACGCTCTACAACGCCGGGACGCTGTCAGACGGGGTCACCGCCTACGGCCGGCGCCTCGCCGCGGCGACCCGCGCATGGGCCGAACGCCTGGGCGAATCCGCCCCGCCGCCGGTCAGGCCAGGTTGACCAACAGCACGTACGCCAGCGTGCCGGCGGCGATCGAGACCAGGGTCCGCCGCCCGGCCAGCAGATGCACGACGACTGTCACCGCCGCCGCGATCAGCGCGTGGGCCACCCGCGTCCCGTCCACGGGCTCTCCAGGGGCCAGCGCCGCGGCGTCGAGCAGCATCACGAGGGCCAGGATGGTCAGCACGCCGGCAGGCATCCACACCGCCAGCCGCGCGGCGAGCACGGACTCCCGCAGCGGCTGCAGCAGTGCGAACGGCACCGCGCGCAGGCAGAAGGTCACGAGGCCCGCGACGACGGCCGCGGCCACCAGGTACGCGGCGCCGGTCATCGGGGGTCCTCCTCGACGCCGGGCTCGGCATCCGTGACGGCCCGCTCCCCCGCCGCGGCGACGACGGGCACCGGCCCGGTGACGGGCACGGGCTCAGGCAGCGGCAGGGCGGTCCCGCGCGCGGCGAGCACGTGGAACGCGATCAGCACCGCGGCGTAGAGGGCGAAGGCGACGACGAGCACCTGCGCGGGCGCGAGCAGCAGAGCCACCCCGACGGCGACCGCGGCCGCCAGCACGAGGGGCAGCTGGGCCCGCGTGCGGGCGGCGTCCATGGCGAGCACGATGAAGAGGGCGACGAGCGCGAACTCGAGGCCCTCGACCGGCACGGGCAGCAGCCACGCGACGGCCACCCCGGCGAGGCCCCCGAGCACCCAATACGCATGCAGCGCGATCTGCATGGCCAGCAGCCGGGGCGCCGTCCAACCGCGGGGCTGGGCGGCGGCGATGGCGTAGGCCTCGTCGATCAGGGCGCCCATCGAGTAGATCCGCGCGAGGCGCCCCCGGACCACGCGCAGCGGGAAGCTGAACGCATAGAACACGTGGCGGAAGTTCACAAGGAACACCGTCACGGCGATCGTGAGCAGCGGCGTGCCCGCCACCACCAGCGAGACGAGCAGCAGCTCGACGGACCCGGCGAACACGACCACGGAGAACAGGGGTGCGACCCACGCGGGCAGCCCGGCCTGGACCACGAGCATCCCGAAGGCCACGCCCAGGGGGAACAGGCCGAGGCCGGCGCCCAGCGTCACGGCGACGCCGGAGCGCACCTCGGCCCACCGCGAGGGCGGAGCGAAGGCGCGCGAGGACGCTGACGAGGAGCCCATGATGGTGAGCATGCTCTCATAGGCGCCTGACGGGCGGTCGGCATGACGGAGCCGCGGCGTCACGCCGTGTCATGGCCCCGCGATCGGTGCACCCGGAGGGACTCGAACCCCCGACCCTCTCGGTGTAAACGAGATGCTCTGACCAACTGAGCTACAGGTGCCGGTGTCCGTCCAGGCTACCGGTGAGCGAGCAGGTCGCGCGTCGCCGCCTCGTGCTCGCCCCGGGTGCGTGCCTGCCCCGGGGCGGCGACCACGCGCGCGACCTCGACCCCGTCCGCGTCGAGCAGCATGGAGACGCGGCGGGGCCGCCCGGTCTCCGCGTCGAAGACGTCGAGGGCACGGCAGGCCGCGCCGTGGGGCCAGAAATCGGAGAGCAGGGTGAGCGGCTCCGGCAGTGCCAGCTCCTCGCGGACGCGGCGCAGCACGGGGGCGGCGTCACACGAGACCACGCGGACAGCCACATCGTCGACCGCCACGTCCCCGGCGAGCGCCCCGAGCCAGCCGAGCTCGTCCGTGCACACCGGCGTGAACGCCCCGGGCAGGAAGACGAGCCACGTGCCCCGCGGCGCGGCCGCGTCCTGGGGCCCGCGCGTCGGCGGCCACGGCCACCTCTGGCCGTGGTCGTCGCGCAGCGCGGGGACGACGTCGGCGCCCCGCGTCCCGCCGGACGGGGGCTCAGCCACCGCGCTTCTGGACGAGCTTCTGAGCGGCCCAGTCCTCGGAGGCACCGGCCCCGGTGGTGGCGTGCAGGCCCGCGGTGGAGGCGGCCTCGGCGACGTCCGCCGGGCTGACGTGGCCGGGGCGCCCCTTGCGGGGGGTCATGATCCAGACGGGGCCGGCATCGAGGGAGCGCTGGGCGTCCACGAGGGCGTCCGCGAGATCGGTGACGTCGCCGTCGTCCGCGCGCCACCAGAAGAGGACCGCGTCCGCCGGCTCCTGATCCTCCTCGGTCAGCAGCTCCTCGCCGAGCGCGTCCTCGAGCGCGTCACGGAAGGTGACGTCGACGTCGTCGTCGTACCCCCACTCCTGCACCAGGTCGCCCCTCGAGAGGGCGAGCTCCGCCAGCAGGGCGCTGTCCGTCGAGGTCGGCGTCGACCCAGCCTGCATAGTGTCCGGTCCTCCTTGATGGTGGCGGGCACTGCGGCCCGCGCCGTCGAGCGGGTGATGATGACCACCATACGCCGTGGACGCCGCCGTTCCGGGGCCTCCGGCCGGGCGGACGCGGCGGCTCCGGTCTACTCTGGGGAGGAACAGACGCACTCTCCGGGCGACGCGCCCGGCTCGGCGTCGCGGGCCCGGACCGGATCGTCTGCCCGCAGCCCACCGCGGAGCACCCCTCCGCACGAGAACCAGGAGGCACCGTGAGCGCAGCCGAAGAGAGCTCGCAGATCCGCAGCGGTCTGACCGACCAGCTCCCGGACAAGGATCCCCAGGAGACGTCGGAGTGGATCGAGTCCCTCGACGGACTCATCGAGGAGCGCGGCACGGAGCGGGCGCAGTACATCATGCGCTCCCTCATGCAGCGCGCGAGCGCCCAGTCCGTCGCCCTGCCCTACGTGACCACCACGGACTACGTGAACACGATCCCGGCGGACCAGGAGCCGGAGTACCCGGGTGACGAGGAGCTCGAGCGCCGCTACCGCAACTACCTGCGGTGGAACGCCATGGCCCTCGTGCAGCGCGCCCAGCGCGACGCCGTCGGCGTCGGCGGCCACATCTCCTCCTACGCGGGCCAGGCGACCCTCTACGAGGTGGGCCTGAACCACTTCTTCCGCGGCCAGGACCACCCGGGCGGCGGCGACCACATCTTCTTCCAGGGCCACTCCTCGCCGGGCAACTACGCCCGCGCGTTCCTCGAGGGCCGCCTGACCGAGCAGGACCTCGACGGCTTCCGCCAGGAGAAGTCCCGCCAGGGCCACGCCCTGCCCTCCTACCCGCACCCGCGGATGATGCCGCACTTCTGGCAGTACCCCACCGTGTCCATGGGCCTGGGGCCGATGAACGCCATCTTCCAGGCGCAGACCAACCGGTACCTGCACAACAACGGCATCAAGGACACCTCCGACCAGCACGTGTGGGCCTTCCTCGGCGACGGCGAGATGGACGAGCCCGAGTCGCGCGGTCAGCTGCACGTCGCGGCCAACGACAAGCTCGACAACCTCACCTTCGTGATCAACTGCAACCTGCAGCGTCTCGACGGGCCGGTGCGCGGCAACGGCAAGATCGTCCAGGAGCTGGAGTCCTACTTCCGGGGCGCCGGCTGGAACGTCATCAAGGTCCTGTGGGGCCGCGAGTGGGATCCGCTGCTCGAGGTCGACGACGAGGGCGAGCTCGTGCGCATCATGAACGAGACGCTCGACGGCGACTACCAGACCTACAAGGCCGAGTCCGGCGGCTTCGTGCGCGACCACTTCTTCGGCCGGTCCTCCGTCACCAAGGAGATGGTGGCGGACATGACCGACGACGAGATCTGGGGCCTCAAGCGCGGCGGCCACGACTACAAGAAGGTCTACGCCGCCTACAAGGCCGCCATGGAGCACAAGGGCCAGCCCACCGTCATCCTGGCCCACACCATCAAGGGCTACGGCCTGGGCAAGTCCTTCGAGGGCCGCAACGCCACGCACCAGATGAAGAAGCTGACGGTGGACGACCTCAAGGTGTTCCGGGACCGCCACCGCATCCCGATCTCGGACGAGCAGATCGAGAAGGACCCGTACAACATCCCGTACTACCACCCGGGTGCCGACGCCCCGGAGATCAGGTACATGATGGAGCGGCGCAAGGAGCTGGGCGGCTTCGTGCCGGAGCGGCGCAGCGACTACCACGCGATCCCGCTGCCCCCGGAGTCCGCGTACAAGCAGGCCCGCAAGGGATCGGGCAAGCAGCAGGCCGCCACGACCATGGCGTTCGTGCGCCTGCTCAAGGACCTGATGCGGGACAAGAACATGGGACCGCGCTTCGTGCCGATCATCCCGGACGAGGCCCGCACCTTCGGCATGGACTCGTTCTTCCCGACCGCGAAGATCTACAACCCCAAGGGGCAGAACTACCTGTCCGTGGACCGGGACCTGTTCCTGTCCTACAAGGAGTCCCCGCAGGGGAAGATCTACCACGTCGGCATCAACGAGGACGGCGCCACCGCGGCGTTCAACGCGATCGGCACGGCGTACTCCACGCACGGCGAGCCGATGATCCCGGTGTACATCTTCTACTCGATGTTCGGCTTCCAGCGGACCGCGGACAACATCTGGGCCGCAGGCGACCAGCTCGCGCGCGGCTTCATGATCGGCGCCACCGCCGGGCGCACCACCCTCGCCGGCGAGGGCACGCAGCACATGGACGGTCACTCCCCCGTCCTGGCGTCCACGAACCCGGCCGTGAAGCACTACGACCCGGCGTACTCGTACGAGATCGCCCACATCGTGCGCCAGGGCCTGGAGGACATGTACGGCGACCACGACCGTGGGGACGACGTCCGCAACGTCATCTACTACCTCACGGTGTACAACGAGCCGATCACCCACATCGAGGAGCCCGAGGGCCTCGACGTGGAGGGCCTGCTCAAGGGCATCTACCGTCTCTCCGAGGGCCAGGGCGACGGCCCGAAGGTCCAGCTCCTGGGCTCCGGCGTCTCCGTGCCGTGGGCGCTCGACGCCCAGCGGATCCTCTCCGAGGAGTGGGGCGTGAACGCCTCCGTGTGGTCGGTGACCTCCTACAACGAGCTGTACCGCGACGCCGTCGCGGCGGAGAAGGACGCCCTGAAGGACCCGTCCGCCACCCCGCGCGTGCCCTACGTGACGCAGGCGCTGCAGGGGGCCGAGGGCCCGATCGTGGCCACCTCGGACTACTCCACCTCGTGGACGAACCAGATCCGCCCGTTCGTGCCGAACCGCTTCTCGGCGCTCGGCGCCGACGAGTTCGGCTTCGCGGACACCCGCGCCGCCGCCCGTCGGTACTTCCTCATCGACACCCACTCGATGGTGGTCCGCGCGCTGCAGCTCCTCGAGGAGGAGGGCGAGGTCGAGCGGGGCACGGCCGCGAAGGCGCACGAGAAGTACCGCCTGGACGACGTCAACGCCGGCACCACCGGCATCGCGGGCGGCGACGCCTGACCCGCACGACGCGGGGAGGCCGACGCCCTCCCGACCCGACGCCGGCCGCCCGCCTCCGCCACGGAGGCGGGCGGCCGGCGTCGTCGCTGTAGGAACCCCACAACACGCGCCTAGGATGGAGCGCATGCCCGAGCCCCGCCCCGCCGCCCCTCGCCCCGTGAGCACCGACGGGCTGGCCCGCCTCCGGAGCCACCTGGGGGCACTGAACACGGCGGTGCTGCAGCGGCTGGACGCCACCCTGCCCTGGTACCGCCGACTCACCCCGGACGAGCGCAGCGCCCTCGGGCTCGTGGCCCAGCGCGCCCTGCAGGGCTTCCTCACGTGGTTCGAGCGGCCCACCTCCACGGGCCACGTCCTGCAGGACGTCTTCGGGCCCGCGCCCACCGATCTCACCCGGGCGATCTCGCTGCATCGGGCCCTCCAGCTCATCCGGACGATGGTGGACGTCGTCGAGACGCGGGTGCCGGAGCTGCTGGCCGAGCGCGACCAGGCGCCCGTCCGCGAGCACATCCTCCACTACTCGCGCGAGGTCGCGTTCGCGCTCGCAGACGTGTACGCCCGGGCCGCGGAGATGCGCGGCGCGATGGACTCGCGGCTCGAGTCGGTCCTGCTGGACGCGGTGCTGCGCGGGCAGGACCCGGACGAGATCCGGCACCGGGCCACCGCATTGGGCTGGCGTGGGGACCACGACGTGATGGTCATGGCCGGTCTCGCCCCGGGGCAGGACAAGCCCGCGTTCATCCCGGACCTGCGGCGGGCCGCGGCGAGGCTCGACTGCGACCTGCTCGTGGGCGTGCAGTCCGAACGGCTCGTCCTCGTGGTCGGCTCGGTGCGGGATGCGCGGGCGGTGGGCGAGGCGCTCGCGCCCTGGTTCGCGCCGGGACCGGTGATCGTGGGACCCGTCGTGGACTCGCTGGTCTCGGCGCACGTCTCGGCGCGGCACACCCTCGCCGGGCTCAGCGCCGCGGCCGCCCACCCCCGGGCGAGCCGGCCCACCCCGGCGGAGGACCTGCTGCCCGAGCGGGCGCTGCTGGGCGACCCCACGGCCCGGGAGGCCCTCGTGGACGGGGTGTTCACGCCCCTGGCCGACGCCGGCACCTCCCTGCTGGAGACCGTGGACGCATACGGCGCGCTGGGCCACTCGCTCGAGGGCACGGCCCGCGAGCTGTTCGTCCACGCGAACACCGTGCGGTACCGCCTCAAGCGGGTGGCCGAGGTGACCGGCTGGGACCCGCTGGTCCCCCGCGACGCGTACGTCCTGCAGACCGCGATCACCCTGGGCCGGCTCGCGGGGGCGCGGCAGACGACCGGGGACGGGTCGGACTGAGCCGGGGCGGCGCACACCCCCGCTTGTAGAAACCCTCCAAACCGACTCGCCGTGCTTCGTGGCGCGATCTGCCCGGATCGGCGGCCGATCCTGACACGATGGAGGAATGCTTGCCATCGTGTGCCCCGGACAGGGGTCCCAGACGCCCGGCTTCCTCGCCCCCTGGCTCGAGCTGGACGGGACCCGCGACCTGCTCGCGTCCCTCTCCGACGCCGCGGGCGTGGACCTGATCCGCCACGGCACCGAGTCGGACGAGGAGACCATCAAGGACACCGCCGTCGCCCAGCCGCTGATCGTGGCGGCCGGCCTGGTGGCCGCCGCGGCCCTCGAAGCGGACGCCGCCGCACCGGAGTCGACCGTCGTGACGGGCCACTCCGTGGGCGAGATCACCGCGGCCGCCGTCACCGGCGTGCTGTCGCCCGCTGAGGCCCTCTCGCTGGTGCGCGTGCGCGCCACCGGCATGGCCCGGGCCGCCGCGGCCACGCCCACGGGCATGGCCGCCGTCGTGGGTGGGGACCAGGACGAGGTCCTCGCGGCCATCGACGCGGCGGGCCTGACGCCCGCCAATGTCAACGGCGCCGGCCAGATCGTCGCCGCCGGCACCGCGGAGGCCCTCGGCGCGCTCGCCGAGTCCGCCCCCGCCCGCGCCCGCGTGATCCCGCTCAAGGTGGCCGGCGCGTTCCACACGGAGCACATGCGCCCCGCCGTGGACGACCTCGCGGCCCACGTCGCCGACCTCTCCCCCTCGGACCCGCGCCTGCCCCTGCTGTCCAACCGGGACGGCGAGGCCGTCGAGTCCGGCACGGACGTGCTCGCCCGGATCGTGGACCAGGTCACCCGCCCGGTCCGCTGGGACCTGTGCATGGCGACCATGGCCACGCGGCAGGTCACGGGCGTCCTGGAGCTGCTGCCCGGTGGCACACTGACCGGACTGGCCAAGCGCGGTCTCAAGGGCACCGCGCAGCTCGCCGTGAAGACCCCCGAGGACCTGGACGCCGCGCGGGCTTTCCTGGCCGAGCACTCGGCCTGAACCCCGCGCACCGCCCGGCAGAGAGAGGCACCATGACCGTCACCCTGAAGCAGCACGAGCGCCCCGCGGCCAGCCGCATCGTGGCCGTGGGCGCCTACCGCTCGGCGAACCTGGTCCCCAACGAGGACCTCATCGGCCCCATCGACTCGTCGGACGAGTGGATCCGCCAGCGCACCGGCATCGTCACGCGCCAGCGCGCCACGGCGGAGGAGACCGTGCCCGTCATGGCCGTGGGCGCCGCCCGGGAGGCCCTCGAGCGGGCCGGCCTGCAGGGCTCGGACCTGGACGCCGTGATCGTCTCGACCGTCACCTTCCCGCACGCCACCCCCTCGGCCGCGGCCCTCGTGGCGCACGAGATCGGGGCTACCCCGGCGCCCGCCTACGACGTCTCCGCCGCGTGCGCCGGCTACTGCTACGGCGTGGCCCAGGCCGACGCGCTCGTGCGTTCCGGCACCGCGCGGCACGTGCTCGTGGTCGGCGTCGAGCGCCTCTCCGACGTCGTGGATCCCACGGACCGCTCCATCTCCTTCCTCCTGGGCGACGGCGCGGGCGCCGTGATCGTGTCGGCCTCGGACGAGCCGGGCATCTCCCCCTCGGTGTGGGGCTCGGACGGGGAGCGCTGGTCCACGATCTCCATGACGCACTCGCAGCTGGAGCTCCGCGATGCCGTGGAGCACGCCCGCACCACGGGCGACGCCTCGGCGATCACCGGCGCGGAGGGGATGCTCTGGCCCACGCTGCGCCAGGACGGGCCCTCCGTCTTCCGCTGGGCCGTGTGGTCGATGGCGAAGGTGGCCCGCGAGGCCCTCGACGCCGCGGGCGTGGAGCCCGAAGACCTCGCCGCGTTCATCCCGCACCAGGCCAACATGCGGATCATCGACGAGTTCGCCAAGCAGCTGAAGCTGCCGGAGTCCGTCGTCGTGGCCCGGGACATCGCGGACGCCGGCAACACGTCGGCCGCGTCCATCCCGCTGGCCATGCACCGTCTGCTGGAGGAGAACCCCGAGCTCACCGGCGGCCTGGCCCTGCAGATCGGCTTCGGCGCCGGGCTGGTCTACGGCGCCCAGGTGGTCCGCCTCCCCTGAGGCGGCGCCGTCTGATTCACTGATCACGTACACCCCACACCCCTACCGAAGGAGACGCCCCATGGCTTCCAAGGAAGAGATCCTCGCCGGCCTCGCCGAGATCGTGAACGAGGAGACCGGCCTCGACACCGCCGAGGTGCAGCCGGAGAAGTCCTTCACGGACGATCTGGACATCGACTCGATCTCGATGATGACCATCGTGGTCAACGCCGAGGACAAGTTCGGCGTGAAGATCCCGGACGAGGAGGTCAAGAACCTCAAGACCGTCCAGGACGCCGTCGACTTCATCGACGGCGCCCAGGCCTGATCGGCCCACGACGGCGGCGGGCCCGGCCCGCCCCGTCCCCTCGGTGAGCGCCGGGGGCGCGTGAGCGCCCCCGGCCCCCGACACCCTCGACTTCCGGCACCCCGGCGAGCGCCGCGCGTCGTGCCGACGACACCCCTCCGCCCGATCCCCACTCGAGACCCAGAGGCAGCAGACCCATGACCCGCACCGCAGTGATCACCGGCCTCGGCGCCACCACGCCCATCGGCGGCGACGTGCCCACCTTCTGGTCCCACGCCCTGCAGGGCGTCTCCGGTGCGCGCACCATGGAGCACGACTGGGTGGAGAAGTACGAGCTGCCCGTCACCTTCGCGGCCGAGCTGACCGTGCCCACCTCCGAGGTCCTCTCCAAGGTGGAGCAGAAGCGCCAGGACCCGGCCACCCAGATGGCGACCGTCGCCGCGCGCGAGGCCTGGAAGGACGCCGGCCTCGAGGGCGCGGAGGTCGACGGCGACCGGCTCGCCGTGGCCTTCGGCACCGGCATCGGCGGCGTGTGGACCCTCCTGGACGGCTGGGACACCCTGCGCGAGCGCGGCCCGCGCCGCGTGCTGCCCATGACCGTCCCGATGCTCATGCCCAACGGCGCCGCCGGCGCGCTCTCCCTCGAGTTCGGCGCCCGCGCCGGCGCCCGCACGGTGGTGTCCGCGTGCGCCGCCGGCACCGAGGCGCTCGAGACCGCGCTGCTGCTCATCCGCTCCGGCCAGGCCGACGTCGTGATCTGCGGCGCCGCCGAGGCCGCCGTGCACCCGCTGCCGATGGCCGCGTTCGCCGCGATGCAGGCGCTGTCCAAGCGCAACGACGACCCGCAGGCCGCGTCCCGCCCCTACGACGTGGACCGCGACGGCTTCGTCCTCGGCGAGGGCGCCGGCGTCATGGTGATCGAGTCGGAGGAGCACGCGAAGGCCCGCGGCGCACGCGTCTACGCCGAGCTGGCCGGCACGGGCGTCAGCTCCGACTCCCACCACATCACCGCGCCCGAGCCCGAGGGCCTGGGCGCGACCCGTGCGATGCGCGCCGCTCTGAGGTCGGCCGACATCACCCCCGAGGACGTGTGCCACGTGAACGCCCACGCGACGTCCACGCCCAAGGGCGACGCCCCGGAATACCTGGCCATGCGGGCCGTGTTCGGCGACCACCTGGACCAGGTGCAGGTCTCGGCCACGAAGTCCCAGACCGGCCACCTGCTGGGCGCCTCGGGGGCGATCGAGTCGATCCTGTCCGTGCTCGCCGTGCACCACGGCCAGGCGCCCGTGACCATCAACCTGGACCACCAGGACCCGGAGATCCCGCTGAACGTGGTCACCGGCTCCCCCGCTCGCCTGCCCGAGGGGCCGCGCGTGGCCGTGAAGAACTCGTTCGGGTTCGGCGGCCACAACGCGGTGGCCGTGTTCCGCAGCGTCTGAGCCGGAGCGCCGCCCGCGCCAGCCGGGCGAAGGCTCAGACGGCGCGGTGCAGCCAGCGCACGTTGGCGTGGGCGGCGGCCAGCCGGAACGGCTCGAGCTCATCGTCCCAGGCCTCGCCGAGCGCGAGGGAGAGTTCGTGCATCAGCACGCTGGGGTCGCCCGCGCCGGCCTCGTAGGCGTACCGGATGCGGTCCTCGGAGACCATGATGTTGCCGGAGACGTCCGTGGTGGCGTGGAAGATGCCGAGGTCCGGGGTGTGGGACCAGCGCGAGCCGTCGACCCCGGCGGACGGCTCCTCCGTGATCTCGAAGCGCAGGTGCGGCCAGCCACGCAGAGCGGAGGCCAGACGCGCGCCGGTGCCGGCGGGCGCCGTCCAGTGCACCTCGGCGCGGTGCTGGCCGGGCGCGACCGGCTGACCCTCCCACTCCACCGAGGTCGCGGGGCCGAGCACGGAGCTCAGCGCCCACTCCACGTGGGGGCAGAGGGCGGTGGGGGCGGAGAGGATGTGGACCACGCCGCGGGTATGGGTGCTGGTCATGGATGCCTCCGAGGGTGCGATGCGGTGCGTCTTCCCCTACGACCACGTCGCGGCTCCGGTGGATCCTGGGGCCATTGTGCACCAGGGATGCTGGGCCGGCAACGAGGCGGCGCGGCGCCCTGCGTGTCGCGGTGGCGCAGTGGAGGGGCCGGGGGCGCTCCGGGGAGGCGTCAGGCGCGTGGGTGGGCCTGCCGGTAGCCCTCGCGGAGGCGATCGATCGAGACGTGTGTGTAGACCTGCGTGGTGCGCAGGGACGCATGGCCCAGCAGCTCCTGCACGCTGCGCAGGTCGGCGCCGCCGTCGAGGAGGTGGGTCGCGGCCGTGTGGCGCAGCGCGTGGGGCCCGCGGGCCGCGGTGTCCCCCAGGCCCTCGAGCGCCCGGTCGACGACGGTGCGCGCCTGGCGCACCCCCAGCCGGCCGCCGCGTGCGCCGAGGAAGAGGGCGGGGCCGGAGTCCGGCCGGGCCAGGCGGGGGCGACCGAGCCGCTGCCACGCCTGGAGGGCGCGGCCCGCGGGTGCGCCGTAGGGGACGGTGCGCTGCCGGTCTCCCTTGCCGGTCAGCCGGACGACGCCGCGGCCGGCCTCGAGGTCGTCCACGTCCAGGGCGGAGAGTTCGGCCACCCGGGCGCCCGTGGCGTAGAGCAGCTCGAGCAGGGCGGCGTCCCGCAGGGCCAGCGCGTGGGCGGCGGGGTCGTCGCCCGCGGCGGCGGCGTCCACACGCTCCTGGGAAGCCGCGAGGAGCCGGGTCGCCTGCTGCTCCTGGAGCACGTGGGGCAGCGTCCCCTCGGGTCGGGGCGAGCGCAGCCGCAGGGCGGGGTCGTCCGAGCGCAGGCCCTCGCGGCGCAGCCAGGCCGTGAAGGTGCGGACGGCGGCCACCCGGCGGGCCAGGGTCGCGCGGGCGAGGCCGGCCCCGCTCATGGCCGCCAGCCAGCCGCGCAGGTCCTCGATGTCCAGCTCGGCGAGGACGTCCGGTGCGCTGGACGCGTGGCGGGCAGGGGCGTCGTCGTCCACGGCGGGCGCCGCCGCGGTGCCGGCGACGTGGTCGATGAGGGCGCGCAGATCGGCGAGGTACGCGCGCACGGTCTGGGGGCTGCGGTTCCGCTCGTGGCGCAGGTGCTCCTCGAACGCCTCGAGCCAGGCCGTGTCCCGGGGCGAGGGGGCGCGCGGGACCGGGACGGGACGGACGGAGGACGACGGGGTCATCCCCCCACTCTGCCATCCGCCCCAGGGCGGCGCCGCCCGGGAGCACGCGGCCGGAGGTCATCCCCGCCGCCACCGGTCCTCGACCCGTTCGGCCAGGCCCGCCCGCTGCAGCCGGGACAGGCACGCCAGGACGGTGGGCAGCGCGAGCCCGGCGCTGACGGTGATCCGGTCGACGGGCACCGCCTGGCGCAGGGGCAGCGCCTCGTGGACGAGGGCCTCCTCCATCGTGAGCCCGTCGGTGGGCCGCGCGGCGGGCTCGGGAGCTGCCCGGGTAGAGGTCCTCCCGCCCGCGCCGCCGCTCCGGGCGGGCCCCTGACCGAGCAGGGCGAGGGCCTCCTGCTCGGTGGTCACGAGACGGGCGGGGCTCTCCTGCAGCAGACGGTGGCAACCGGCGGAGCTGGGCGAGGTCACGGGGCCGGGGACCACGCCCACCTCGCGGCCGAGGCCGAACGCGTGGCCCGCCGTGTTCTGCGCTCCCGACCGCCAGCGCGCCTCGACCACCAGCACGGCCCCCGCGAGCGCGGCGATGACCCGGTTGCGCTGCAGGAACCGGTACCGCGTGGGACTCGCACCGGGCGGCATCTCGGACACGAGCAGCCCGGCGGCCATCACCGCGCGAAGCAGGTCCTCGTGGCCGGCCGGGTAGAACCGGTCGAGGCCGCCGGCCAGCACCGCCACCGTGGGCGGGACGCCGTCGCGATCCGCCGCGTCTTCCGGTGCGGCGGGCGCCTGCAGCGCGGCCCGGTGGGCGGCGCCGTCGATGCCGTACGCACCGCCGGAGATCACGCACGCGCCCTGCTGGACGGCGTGGGCGGCGCAGCGGGCGGTCACGGTCCGTCCGTACGCGGTCGCCTCCCGGCTGCCGACGACGGCGAGCATCCGGTCCGCGGGAGGCAGCGTTCCGGAGCCGCGGAACCACAGGCCCAGGGGCGCCTCCTCGCCCAGGTCCGCCAGGGCGGCGGGCCAGGCGTCGTCCTCGGGGATCAGCAGGCCTCCCCCGAGCCGGTGCAGAGTCACGAGGTCACGCTCCGGCTCCAGCCGGGCGGCCCGGGGCGCCCAGCGGGCCAGCCCCGCGGCCCAGCGCCGGGGCAGCGTGTCGGGCGCGCCGGCGAGATCGGCGAGCAGATCGCGCTCGGCGGGCTGGATCGTCTCCCGGCCCGTGAGCAGGGCGAGCGCCCGCTCCGGCCCCAGCGCCGTGACGGTCTGCACCGCGAGCGCGTCCCCGGGCTCGACCAGCCGGGTCAGGGCGGCGCGGGCGAGCCGGGCGGCGTCCGGCCGGCGCGGCCCGGCGACGTGGTCTGCCGCCGGGGTGACGTAGGTGGTCATGCGTCCTCCTCGTTCTGGTGGCGCAGCGTGAGTGCCACGTCGGTGTCCTCGGGTGCGGGCCGTTCGGCGCCGCGCAGGTCTGCCAGGGTCCAGGCGAGGCGCAGGACGCGGGCGTGGCCGCGCGCGCTCAGCAGGCCCTGGTCGACGGCGTCGTCCGCGGGCCGGCGGGCCGCCCGGGGCACGGCGTACGGGCCGTGCCGCAGCACCCCGGCGGGGACGTGCGCGTTGCGGCGCAGCCCGGACGGGGCGAGCCCGCGCTCGGCGGCGGTGGCCCAGCGCCGGGCCTGGCGGTCGGCGGCCGCGGCGACCCGGGCGGCCACCTGCGACGTGGTCTCGGACGCGGGCGCCCCCGTGAGCTGCCGCGCTTCGACGGGCCGCACGGTGACCTGCAGGTCGACGCGGTCCAGCAGCGGCCCGGAGAGCCGCTGGGCGTAGCGGCGGCGTTCGGGCACGCTGCACCGGCACTCGACGCCCGTGCCACCGCCCTTGCCGCACGGGCAGGGGTTGGCGGCCAGCACGAGCTGGAACCGGGCCGGGTAGACGACGGCGCCGAGGGCCCGGTGCAGCAGCACCTCCCCGGACTCGAGGGGCTGGCGCAGCGCCTCGAGGGTGCGCCGTTCGAACTCGGGGGCCTCGTCCAGGAACAGCACGCCGCCGTGGGCGAGGGAGGCCGCTCCCGGCCGGGCGAGGCCGCTGCCGCCGCCCACGAGGGCCGAGCGGGACGCCGAGTGGTGGGGTGCCTCGAACGGCGGGGTCCGGTCGATCTCGCCGTCGAACCCCTGGGCCGTCCCGCCCCTGCGCCGGACACGGGCGTCGCCGCCGCGGAGGGAGCGCAGGGCGGCGCACTCGAGCGCGGTGCGCCGGTCCAGGGGAGGCAGGATTCCGGGCAGGCGCTCGGCGAGCATGGTCTTGCCCGCCCCCGGGGCGCCCATGAGCAGCAGGTGGTGGGCGCCGGCGGCTGCGACCTCGAGCGCGAACCGGGCCTCGGCCTGTCCGGCGACCTCGGCGAGGTCGGGCACCGCACGGGCCGGCTCCGGTTCCGGGGCTGTCACCTGCCGTCGGGCCGGGCGGTGGGGCGGCTCTCCGTCCGGTTCCCCGCCGAAGGCGCGGATGACGTCGTGCAGATGGGCGAAGCCGCGGACCTCGGCGCCGGGGACCAGTCGGGCCTCGGCCTCCGCATCCTCGGCGACGACCACCTCGGAGCACCCCGCGTCGACGGCGGCCAACACCATCGCCACGGTCTCCGGCGAGCGGTGCAGGGCGCCGTCGAGGCCGAGCTCGGCCAGGAACACGGGCCCCTCGACGTTCCGCACCCGCCCGTCCGCGGCGTAGGCCGCCAGGACGATCGCCAGGTCGTGGCACGCACCCCGCTTGTGCACCCCCGCCGGCAGCAGGTTCACGGTCAGGTGCCGCCGGGTCAGGGGCAGTCCGGCGTTGCGCGCGGCGGAGCGGATGCGGTCCCGGCTCTCCTGCAGCGCCTGGTCCGGCAGGCCGAGGAGGGTGAACCCGGGCAGGGACTGGGCGATGTCCGCCTCGACGTGCACGACCTCCCCGCGCAGACCCGCCAGCGTGATGGAGCGGGTGCGTCCGATGCCGCTCACGGCCGCACGTCCTGCAGCAGGTCGAAGCGGATCCCTCCCGTGCGCGGCACCAGCACGGCGACGGCGTCGACGCGCCAGGGCGTCCCCCGGCGGTCCGCGGCGTGGGCCCGCACCCACGCCGCGGTGAGGCGGTGCAGCCGGGTGAGCTTGCGCCGGTCGATCGACTCGAACGGGTCGCCGAAGGCCAGGCCCGAGCGGGTCTTCACCTCGACGCCCACCCACCAGCCGGCGTGGTGGGCCACGATGTCCAGCTCTCCGGCCTCGCCCCGCCAGTTGCGGTCGGCGATCACGTAGCCGCGCTCGGCGAGCCAGCGCGCGGCGGCGTCCTCACCGAACCGGCCCAGCGCCGTGTGCGCGCGGCTGGCGCGCCTCTCTCCGGGCGGCTGCGCCCCGATCCGTTCCGCGGTCCCCGTCATCCCGACCACCTCCTGGGCACCAGGGTGGTCCCGAGCAGGGTCGCCGGGTCCGCGACGGCGAGGATTGTGCGGGGCCTGACGCCTGTGCAGGAGTGGACGTCGGCGTCCCGCCCTCGGGGCCGATCAGGCGTGGGTCAGCTCGGCAGCTGGCCGTCCGGCGGGACCGTCAGGTCCTCGGTGGGCAGCTCCTCGATGTTCACGTCCTTGAAGGTCAGCACCTTCACGCGCTTGATGAACCGCTGCGTGCGGTACACGTCCCACACCCAGGCGTCCTCGAGCAGGATCTCGAAGAACACGTCCCCGTCCGCCTGGCGGGGCGTCAGCCGCACGTCGTTGGCGAGGTAGAAGCGCCGCTCGGTCTCCACGACGTAGCGGAACAGGCCCACCACGTCCCGGTACTCGCGGTAGAGCAGCAGCTCGGCCTCGGCCTCGAAGTCCTCGACGTCGTCTGCGCTCATGACATGCCTCCTCAGTGTTCGCCGCGCACCCGCGACAGTCCGGGCACGCACGACCTCCATCCTCCCCCGTCCGGGGGTCGCACGTCGAACGGGCGGCCACGCCCGGCCCCGGGGACTCAGTCGAACAGGGTGGGCGGCCCCTCCGCGGGCGCGCCCGGCAGCCCGAGGTTCCAGCTGCGCCGGTGCTGCTCGCTCGCCCCGCGCTCGGCCAGGGCGGCCCGGTGCGCGGCCGAGCCGTACCCCTTGTTCCCGGCCCACCCGTACCCGCGGTGCTCGGTGTCGAGGGCGATCATGACGTCGTCGCGGGCCACCTTCGCGGCGATCGACGCGGCCGCCACCGTCGCGCACCGATCCTCGGCCCGCACCAGCATCGTGGGCACGGGCGGCAGCGGACGCGGCGCGGGCGCGGGGCCGGCGTCAGGGTCGGAGCGGCTCAGCCAGTCGTCCCGGCCATCGAGCACGAGGGCGACCGGCTCCTGCCCCACCGCGGCGCACAGCGCCGCCCACGCCCGGCGCCCGGCGAGACCGAGGGCCGCCGAGATCCCGAGCGCGTCGATCTCCGCGGGGCCGGCCTCCCCGAGCGCCACCCCGGCCGCCCAGTCCTCGATCTGCGGGACCAGGGCGCGCCGGCGTCGGTCCGTGAGCGCCTTGGAGTCGCGCACCGGAGGGATCTGCCCCGCGGCGGGCAGCCACGCGGCGCACACCCCGACGACGACGGGCCCGGCCAGCGCGCCCCGGCCCACCTCGTCCATGCCCGCCACCAGCACCCGGTCCACTCCCCGCGCGGCGAGGACCGGCGCGGCCAGCCCCGCCTCGACGTCCAGGCCGGCGCGCACCGTCGGCCGGCCACCGCCCCGGCTCGCGGTCACGTGCGGGCCTCCGGCGCGGGCGCGTCCGGCACGGCGGCGAACGCGTCGGGGTCGGTGCCGGCGCCGCCGACCCGGTCCAGCGGCCAGACCACGAACCGGGCGCGGCCCACCACGTCGTCGAGGGCCACGAACCCGCCCCCGGGCCCGGCGCGGTGCGCGCGGGAGTCCGCCGACGCCGAACGATGGTCGCCGAGCACCCACAGCCGCCCCTCGGGGACGGTCACCTCGAACGCCTCCTGCGCGGGCGTCTCCCCCGGCGCGAGGTACGGCTCCTCGACGGGCACCCCGTTCACGCGCAGCGTCTCCTCGCCGGGCGTCCAGGAGACGGTGTCCCCCGGCAGTCCGACGGCCCGCTTGATCACGTGGCCGCCCCCGGGCAGCCAGCCCTTCGTGTCCTCGAAGACCACCACGTCACCGCGGCGCACCGGGAACGGATCCGGGGTGAGCAGCGTGGCGACCACGCGGTCGCCGGCCTGCAGCCCGGGCTCCATGGACGAGGACGGGATGGCGTACATGCGCGCCAGGAACGCCCACGCCAGCACGCAGGCGAGCACGGTCACGGCGGCCGCGATCAGCGCGGTGCGGCGCCCGGTCACGGCGTGTCCCCGGAGGGGACGTCCACGGTCCCGCGGCGGGCCAGCGGCCACACGACCTCCGCGACCCGGCCCTCGACCCGCTCGAGCGGGATCAGCCCGCCGCCGGGGGCGCCCAGCAGTGCGCGGGAATCCCGGGAGGCGGCGCGGTGGTCGCCCAGGACGACCATGCGCCCGTCGGGCACCTCGAAGGACCAGGTCCCCGCCGCGGCCGGCTCGTCCGCGGTCACGGGCCTGCCGAGATACGGCTCATCCAGCGGCTCGCCGTTGCGCAGCAGCCGACCGTCCGGGGCACAGCATTCGAGGCGGTCCCCCGGCAGGGCCAGCACGCGCTTGACGAACACGTCCTCGGCCGCGCCGACACCCCACCACCGGGCGACGTCCTCGAGGCCGCGCTCGAGCGATCCGGCCGAACGGTACGGCGCCAGGCTGCCGGCGCCGTCGAACACCACCACGTCGCCGTGGTGCAGGCCCTGCCCGCCCGCCGCGGCGGCGTCCACCCGCACGCGGTCGCCGGGCTGCAGGGTCGGCTCCATCGACCCGGAGGGGATGAGGTAGACGGGGCCGGTGAGGGCCCGCAGCACCGCGGCCACCACGACGGCGGCCACCACGGTCAGGCCGAGCCACGCCCACCAGCGGCTCGCGCCGGAGGCGGGGGCCGCCGTCGTGCTCGAGGAGGAGCTGGCCCCGGACGCGACGGAGCCCCGTGACCGGCGGGGGTCACGGGGCTCCGAGGTGCGCATGGGTCGATCACCGGTCGGCGGGGCCGACCGGGATGATCACTTGGCGTCGACGCGCTTCTCGCGGATGCGGGCGGCCTTGCCGTGGCGGTCGCGCATGTAGTACAGCTTCGCGCGGCGCACGTCGCCCTTGGTGACGACCTCGATCTTGTCGATGACCGGGGAGTGCACCGGGAACACGCGCTCCACGCCGACACCGAAGGACACCTTGCGGACGCGGAAGGTCTCGCGCACGCCGTAGCCCTGACGGCCCATGACGTAGCCCTGGAACACCTGGACGCGGGCAGTCTTGCCCTCGATGATGTTCACGTGCACCTTGACGGTGTCGCCGGGGGCGAACTCCGGGATGTCGTCGCGCAGCGTCTTCTTGTCGAACGAGTCGAGAATGTGCATGTCGTCTCTCCTGGCGGATGCCACAGGTCAACCGCGTGGTATGCGGGCGCACGGCCCGTCCACGTCCGCATGACGAGGGGGCCGGGTCCCGAGCCGAGGGCCGGGCTCCGCACGTGAGGTGCGGTCCCGGGGTCCGATCCGTTGACGCGCGCCCCCTGTGGCAGGTCGGGCGTCCGGCGGACACGAGGATCCATTATGCCACAGCCGCCGACGTCGCGACGCCCCCGACCCGTCGGGCGCGGCGGATCAGGCCTCGGAGCCGTACGCCGCCCACAGGTCCGGTCGCCGCTCGCGCGTGCGCTCCTCCTGTTGGGCCCGACGCCAGGCCGCGACCTTGCCGTGGTCGCCCGAGAGCAGCACGGGCGGCACCGCACGGCCCCGCCAGTCCGCGGGCTTGGTGTAGACCGGGTACTCCAGCAGGCCGTCCTCGTGGGACTCCTCGACGAGCGAGGCCGGGTTGCCCACAACGCCCGGCACGAGGCGGCCGACGGCCTCGATCATCGCCAGCGCCGCGACCTCGCCGCCGTTGAGCACGTAGTCGCCCAGCGAGACCAGCCGCACCTCGAAGAGCTCCTCGGCCCAGCCGAACACGCGCTCATCGATGCCCTCGTAGCGGCCGCACGCGATCGCCACGTGCTCCCGGCCCGCCAGCTCGCGGGCGAACCGCTGGGTGAAGCGCTCCCCCGAGGGCGTCGGCACGAGCAGCACGGGGCGGTCCCCCGGCTCTGCCGACGACGACTCGGCGGGGGCCGGTGACACGGGCCCCTGGGCCGCCACGTGCTCGAGCGCGAGCGCCCACGGCTCCGGTTTCATCACCATGCCGGCGCCGCCGCCGTAGGGCGTGTCGTCCACGGTGCGGTGCCGGTCGAAGGTGAAGTCGCGCAGGTCGTGGACGTGCACGTCCACGAGGCCCTCGCGGCGGGCACGGCCCAGCAGCGAGACGTCGAGCACCGCGAGGTACTCGGGGAAGATCGTGACGACGTCGAAGCGCACCGCTCAGCCCTCCGCATCCGCATCGGCGGGGCGTGCCACGGCGGGCCCGTCTGCGGCGTCCTCGTCGACGCCGGTGGCGAGCTCGAGCAGCCCCGGCGGCGGGGTCAGCACGAGCACGCCGGCCTCGGGGTCGATCTCCGGGACGATCTCCTCGACGAAGGGCACCAGGGCCTCCTCCTCGACGCCGTCCAACGCGACGTGCAGCAGATCCTGGACCGCCCCGGTGGTCAGGGCCGTGACGACGCCGACGCGCTCGCCGTCGACCCGCACCTCGAGGTCCACGAGGTCCTCCTCGTACCACTCGTCGGACTCCTCGGGCGCGGCGGGAACGGCGAACAGCTGGGCGCCGCGCAGGGTCTCGGCGACGTTGCGGTCCGGCGACTCCGCGAAGCCGACCACGAGGATCTGCTTGTTCCACCGGGCCCGGGTGACGGTGAGCTCCGCCGGCAGGCCCGGGGCGCCGTCGCGCACCACGAGTCGCTCGCCGGGGGCGAAGCGGGCGTCCGGGTCGTCGGTGAAGACCTGCACGGTCACCTCGCCGCGGATGCCGTGCGGCTTGCCGATGCGGGCGACGCGGACGAGGTCGTCCTGGGCTGCGGGACTCATGGGCTCTCCTGGGTGGGACGGTCGGTGGCGGGAGGGGGCGGGGCCGCAGACGACGACGGCCCGCCGGCCCGGTGAGGGGCGGGCGGGCCGTGCGTCACGGGCCGTCAGGAGCGGCGGTCGGTCTCCACCACGTCCACGCGGACGGGGTGGCCGGCCAGGCCGTCCAGCACGGTGCGCAGCGCGGTGGCGGTGCGACCCTGGCGGCCGATCACGCGACCCAGGTCCTCGGGGGCCACGCGGACCTCCAGCATGTCGCCGCGCCGCTGGGAGCGGGCGTCCACGCGGACCGCCTCGGGCGTGTCCACGATGCCGCGCACCAGGTGCTCGAGGGCCTCGGTCAGCATGGTCACTCGGACTTCTCGGCGTCCTCGGCCGGAGCCTCAGCGGCCTCCTCGGCCGGCGCCTCAGCGGCCTCCTCGGCCGGGGCCTCCTCCTGCTTCGGCTCCTCCGGCAGGATGACCGAGCCCTTCTCGGGGGCCACGAAGGCCTCCTTCTCGGACTTGGACTTCAGGGTGCCCTCGGCGCCCGACTCGCCCTTGAACTTCTGCCAGTCACCGGTGACCTTCAGCAGCGCGGCGACCTGCTCGGTCGGCTGGGCGCCGACGGAGAGCCAGTACTGGGCGCGCTCCGAGTCGATCTCGATGAACGAGGGCTCCTCGGTGGGGTGGTACTTGCCGATCTCCTCGATGGCACGGCCATCGCGGCGGGTGCGCGAGTCCATGACGACGACGCGGTAGAACGGGGCGCGGATCTTGCCGAACCGCTTCAGACGAATCTTGACAGCCACGAGTGTGGTTCTCCTTCAGTGGATCTGGGGGGCCGGGGCACGACGCCGCGTGGGGGCAACGGGCGTCGACGACCTGGCACACGGAACGGAGCGCAGCGGAGGATAGAGGGTCGTCCGGGCTCACGCTCAGTACCGTGCCATTCTGCCAGATCGGGCGGGCCGGTGCACACCCGGCGCGCCGCGACCGAGCAGCGGGCGGCTCAGCGGTCCTTGAGGTACTTCTCGAAGCCCGCCGGCAGGTTGAGGGTGGACGGGTCGAAGCCCTCCATGCCCGCGCCGTCGCGGCCGAACACCGCCCCGGCCTGCGCCTGGGCGGCGCGGGCGCGCCGCTCCTCGATCGCCTTGCGCTCGGCCGCGGCCTTGGCCGGGTTGCCGGACTTCACGCGATCGCGCTTCGCGTTCTTGCCCTTGCCCTTCGTCTTGCGGGAGGCGCCGCCCGACATGCCGGGCATGCCGGGGATGCCACCGCCGGCGGCCATGCGCTTCATCATCTTCTGCGCCTCGGCGAAGCGCTCGAGCAGGCCGTTGACCTCGGACACGCTCACGCCCGAGCCGCGGGCGATGCGGGCGCGGCGCGAGCCGTTGATGATCTTGGGGGCCACGCGCTCGTGCGGGGTCATCGAGTGGATGATCGCCTCGACGCGGCCGATCGACGACTCGTCGAACTGCTCGAGCTGCTGCCGCATGCCCTGGGCGCCCGGCATCATCATGAGCATCTTCTTCAGCGAACCCATCTTCTTGAGCTGCTGCATCTGGGCGAGGAAGTCGTCGAGGGTGAAGTCCTCCTGGTCCGCGAACTTGCGGGCCATCTTCTCGGCCTCGGTGCGGTCCCAGTTCTGCTCGGCCTGCTCGATCAGGGAGAGCACGTCGCCCATGTCGAGGATGCGCGATGCCATGCGGTCCGGGTGGAAGACCTCGAAGTCCTTCAGGCCCTCGCCCGTGGAGGCGAACATGATCGGCTTGCCGGTCACGTGACGGACGGACAGCGCGGCGCCGCCGCGCGCGTCGCCGTCGAGCTTGGTGAGCACGACGCCGGTGAAGCCGACGCCCTCGTTGAACGCCTGGGCCGTGGCCACGGCGTCCTGGCCGATCATCGCGTCGATGACGAAGAGCACCTCGTCCGGGTCCACGGCGGCGCGGATGTCTGCGGCCTGCTGCATGAGCTCGGCGTCCACGCCGAGGCGGCCGGCGGTGTCGATGATGACCACGTCGTGGTACTTCGTGTTGGCCTCGGCGACGCCGTCGCGGGCCACCTGCACCGGGTCGCCGGTGGCGGCCTCGAACTCGGAGGAGACGCCGGGGTGCGGCGCGTAGACCGGGACGCCGGCGCGCTCGCCGCCGACCTGCAGCTGCTTCACGGCGTTCGGGCGCTGGAGGTCGCAGGCCACGAGCAGCGGGGTGTGGCCCTGGGACTTGAGCAGGTGGGCGAGCTTGCCGGCGAGGGTCGTCTTGCCGGCGCCCTGCAGGCCCACGAGCATGATGACGGTGGTGCCCGTCTTGGCGTGCTGGATGCGCCGGGTCTCGCCGCCGAGGATGCCCACGAGCTCCTCGTTGACGATCTTCACGACCTGCTGGCCCGGGTTCAGGGCCTGGGCCACCTCGGCTCCGAGGGCGCGCTCCTTGATCTGCGCGATGAACTGGCGGACCACGGGCACGGCGACGTCGGCGTCCAGGAGGGCGCGGCGGATCTCGCGTGCGGTGGCGTCGATGTCCGCCTCGCTCAGCCGCCCCTTGCCCTTGAGGCTGCGGAAGGTGGCTGTGAGGCGGTCGGACAGGGAGTTGAACACGGCGGGTGTGATCCTTCGAAGCGGGGTCGACTGATCCGGACGCGGTCGGTCGCGGGCGCCGCGGCATCCACCGCGGCGCCCGCCAAGCCTAGCAACCGACCGGCCTCACCCGTCCGCGGCGGCTCACCGCGCCTCGGCGGGGACGGGCACCCCGCCGAAGCCGACGTCGTAGGCCGACTCGTCGTGCAGGGTCAGATCGACGCCCCGCTCCTCGTCCTCCTTGCTCACCCGCAGGCCCATGGTCCCGCGCAGGACCAGGGCGATGGCAGTGGTCACCACGGCGGTGAAGACCACGGCGACGAGCACGGCCACCGTCTGGGCCACCAGGAGACCGGCGTCTCCGCCGTAGAACAGGCCCGCCCTGCCCTCGCCCGGCAGGGCGAAGAAGCCGATCAGCACGGTGCCCAGGATGCCGGAGGTGAGGTGCACGCCGACGACGTCGAGCGAATCGTCGAAGCCGAGGCGGTACTTGAGGTTGACCGCGAGCGCGCTGGCCGCACCGGAGACCAGGCCGATCACCACGGCCCCCAGGGGGCTCACATAGGCGCACGCGGGCGTGATGGCGACCAGGCCCGAGACGATCCCGGACGCGGTGCCGATCGAGGTCGGCCGGCCGCGGCGCAGCCACTCCACGAACACCCAGCCGAGCATGCCGGCGGCGCCGGCGGCGAGGGTGTCCACCCAGATCAGTCCGAGCTCGTCGACGCCGCCCGCCGCGCCCCCGTTGAACCCGAACCAACCGAACCACAGCAGGGCCGCGCCGAGCATGGTGAACGGGACGTTGTGCGGCCGGTGGCCGGGGTCCACGCCGAAGCCGTGGCGCTTGCCCAGCAGCAGCGCGAGCACGAGGGCGGCCACGCCGGCGCTGATGTGCACCACGAGGCCACCGGCGAAGTCGAGGGCCTCCCCCAGGCGGGCGCCGATGGCGCCGTCCGCGGAGAGGAGCCCACCGCCCCACACCATGTAGGCCAGCGGCGCGTAGACGACGGTGGTCCAGACGGGCACGAAGACGCACCACGTGACGAACTTGAAGCGGTCGGCCACCGCGCCGGAGATGAGGGCGACCGCGATGATCGCGAAGGTGGCGCCGTAGGCCGCGGCGACGAGCCCGCCCTCGGCCATCGTGCCGGTCAACCCGAGGTCACCGGCGGGGTTCCCCACCACCCCGGCCCACCCGTCGCCGCCGGTCATCCCGTGGACCCACAGGACCCAGACGACTCCGACGAGGCCCATCGAGACGAAGGACATCATGATCATGTTGAGCGAGGACTTCGCGCGGGTCATGCCGCCGTAGAAGATGGCCAGTCCGGGTGTCATGAGCAGGACCATCGCCGCGCTCGTCACCATCCACACTGTCCCTGCGTCCAGGACGTTCGACTCCTCCATGGGGGTCTCCTTCGGTCCGGGCCGCGAGCCGGGGGCGAACGCCCGTCCCGCGGCGTCGCTGCCCGGCCCCGATCGGGGCCGATGGAGGGACGATACCGGGGGAGTGGGCCACGCCACACGTCGATGACGTCTTCGTGACAGAACAGGGCCCCTCCCGACGTCGTCGGGAGGGGCCCTGGACCGGGGTGCGGGACGTCAGTCGGCCAGCAGCGCGTCCACGAAGCCCTCGGCGGTGAACGGCGCGAGGTCGTCGGGGCCCTCGCCGAGGCCGATCAGCTTGACGGGCACGCCGAGCTGGCGTTGGATGGCGATCACGATGCCGCCCTTGGCGGTGCCGTCCAGCTTGGTCAGCACGATGCCGGTGACGTCCACGACCTCGGCGAACACCTTCGCCTGGGTCAGGCCGTTCTGGCCCGTGGTGGCGTCGAGGACGAGCAGGACCTCGTCCACCTCGGCCTGCTTCTCGATGACGCGCTTGATCTTGCCGAGCTCGTCCATGAGGTTGGCCTTGTTCTGCAGGCGGCCCGCGGTGTCCACGAGCACGACGTCGACGCCCTCGGCGATGCCGCGCTCCACGGCCTCGAAGGCGACGGACGCCGGGTCGGCGCCCTCCTTCTCGGAGCGGACGGTCTCGACGCCCACGCGGGCACCCCACGTGGCGAGCTGCTCGGCGGCGGCGGCGCGGAAGGTGTCCGCGGCGCCGAGCACGACGGTGCGGTCCTCCGCCACGAGCACGCGGGCGAGCTTGCCCACGGTGGTGGTCTTGCCGACGCCGTTGACGCCCACCACCATGGTCACGGCGGGGCGGTCGCCCTTGCGGGTCGCGGCGAGACGGCGGTCCATCGAGGGGTCCACCATCGCCACGAGCTCCTCGCGCAGCAGGGTGCGCACCTGCTCGGGGTCCCGCGTGCCCTCGACCGTGACGCGGGCCTTGAGGCGGTCGACGAGCTCCAGGGTGGGCTCGGTGCCGAGGTCCGCCATCAGCAGCGTCTCCTCGATCTCGTCCCACACGTCGTCGTCGATGCGGTCCTGGGACAGCAGCGCCAGCAGGCCCTTGCCGAAGACGTTGTTGGACTTGAGCAGGCGGGCCCGCAGGCGGGCCAGGCGCGAGCCGGCGGCCTCGGGCCGCTCGTACTCGGGCTTCGCCGGGGCGGTCTCCACCTCCTCGACGACGGCGGGCTCCGGCTCGGCGACGACGGCCGGCGCCTCGTCGACCTCGGGGCGTTCCAGGACGGCGGTGGAGCCCGACGGGGCCGCGTGCCGCGGACTCGGGCGCGGGTCGTCCGCGTCCCGCACTCCCTGGTACGAGCCCTTCGGCGGGGCGGGGCGCCGGTCCAGCAGGCCGACGAGCACGCCGCCCAGCAGCAGGGCGGCCACGACTGAGACTATGAGCACGATTTCCACGGGCCCAGTCTGTCACACGGGCCGTCGCCCGCCCCGGGCCGCACGGTTCACGACAGGCGGGAGAGGGTGCCGTCCTGCTGCACCGCGACTCGGGCGTGCCCGTCCTCGCTCCGGACCGTGAGGATGACGGAACCGTCGGGGGCCCTCTCACTGTCCACCCGCACGGCGTCGCCCGCGGCGGCGGGGACGAGCACACTCACGATCGCGGAGTCGGCTCCGGTCGAACGGAACGCGACCTGCGTCGCCTCCTCCCGTTCCTGCTCTGCGGGGTAGTGCCATCCGTGGTGGGCGTGGCCGCCCTTGGCGTCGGTCTCGCCCCGTCGCAGGTGCACACCGCCACGCGACACCGGCTCACCGTCCAGGCGCACCTGCACCAGGGTCGTCGATTCGCCGGAGCCTGCGTCCACCGCCCGGACGGTGTCCTCGGAGACCCTCTCTGCCGAGAACTCCGCCGGAAGATTCCACAGCGTCTCGACCACATGGTCCGTCCGGCCGTCGAGGATGCGAGTGCGATCCACGATGACGGCGGCGTCCGGGTCGGTGAGCACGAGGACAGAACGGGCCCGCTCCCCGCCGACGTCCAGATTCTGGCGCGCCGTCGCACCGTCGGCAGAGCCATCCGACGACACCCACACATCACCCCGCTCGGCGGGACCCGCGCCCGGGTACTCGTCGAGCGTCGGAATGTGGATCACGTTGTGCGCAGTCGGCCCCAGACCCCACGGTCGCCAGCTGTCCTCGACGATGCCGGGATGTCCCCCGTCTTCGACGATCTGGCGACCGCGAGCCGTGTACAGGAACTGCATCAGATCACCGCGGTGGGACTTCGTCTCCCGCCCCGTGCCCGTGCGCAGCATCCAGGCGGCGGCGTCCGCGAAGCCGTCGCCGGGAGTTCCCCAGGATGACCGGCCGAATACGGGGCCGGAGTCAAAAGCACGGACACGGTCGGCGGACGCGACGCCCTCCGCCCCGTCGGTGGCCGCGTAGCGCAGCTCATCGCTCATGCCGTCGAATGGCTTGACAGGGAACTCTGCACTGTCCCCGTATTGCCAATATGAGCCCGTCGAATCAACCATATGAGGAAGGGCTTGACCCATTTTTTCCACCCCATCCTCGAAAGCGCCGGATTCGACCCCGCAGCCGGCTGCCGTCTCATCAATGGCTTGGAAGAGCACATAGTTGAATTGCGCGTAATGCGGTGCCGCTTCGTTACTGAGGCCCTGGTCGTCCACCTGGAAGGGGATATCTCCTTCGGCGCGCTCCATGGCGTGCTCCATCCAGTCCGGTCGGCCCAGAACGCACCCGGCGCCCAGAAGAGCCAGATTCTCCATCGACCCGTGATTGTGCCGCTTCGAGTAGCGCGCCATGTTCTGCGCTGCGTGCTGGCCGATCAGGTCATCCAGCCAGGCATACTCCTCCGGCAGACTGCCGTCCTTGGCAAGTTCAGCAGAACGTGCTGCGCGGTCGGCGACCACTTCACGGAAGCAGAGGAGGACCCCCATGCGATGATGGTTGGCCTCCGCATCATCATGGTCGCCGCCCCATCCGCCCTCGTGGTCAGCCCGCCAATCGCGTATGACCCGCTCAGCGACACCGAGGGCCTCCTCGTCGCCTTCCCGGCCGGCTTCGATGCTGGGCCCGATCCACTTGAGGGAAGACAGCCACAGACGCCAGCCTTCGTCCTGGTAAGGATCTACATCCCAGTCGATGTCACCCGATCCGTCACCCACCGCGACGGGATCGAACTGGCGCCACCCGTAGACGTCCCGCGCATTGGTCTCCACCGTGTTGAATCTCTGGAGCTGCCCATAGGCTCGACACGGATAGAGGCTTGCGCGCTCGACGGCGGTCATGGGGTGGCCAGCTGCCTGGGGAGGATCCCCGGACTCGCCGCCGGGCGCCGCGGCAGGTTGAGGTGCACAGCCCGCCAACCCGACAGCAGCGGCCAGCAGGCCGGCGCAGACGCGGAACATCCGGCGACGACGGCCGGAGGAAGAACGGTGGTCCATCTCACCAGGATCCCACGAGGCGTGGCGGACGTCGCCCCGGGCCGCACTCCCGGTGCCGTGCGAGGATGGCGGTCATGCCGTCGTCGTCCGCCCGCTCCTCGCGGGTCCCCCTGCCCCGTGAGATCAAGGTCCTCGTCGCCGCTGCGTTCATCATCGCGATCGGCTTCGGCATCATCGCCCCGCTGCTGCCGCAGTACGCGGCGACGTTCGGCGCGTCCGCCGTCGGAGTGGCCGCCGTGGTGTCCGTGTTCGGGCTGACCCGTCTCCTGTTCGCCCCGGTCTCCGGCAAGCTGACGAACCGGCTCGGCGAGACGCCCGTGTACATGACGGGCGTGCTGATCGTGGCCGCGTCCATGTTCCTGGTGGCCTTCGCGCAGACCTTCCCTCAGCTGCTCCTCTTCCGGGCGCTCGGCGGCGTCGGCTCCACCCTCTTCACCGTGTCCGCCATGGCGTTCCTGGCCCGCAAGTCCCCGCCCACGATGCGCGGCCGGATCTCGGGCGCCTACGCGTCCGCGTTCCTGATCGGCAACATCGTGGGTCCGATCGTGGGTGCCGCCCTGTCCGTGTTCGGGTACCGGGCCCCGTTCCTCATCTACGGCAGCTCCCTGGTGGTGGCGGCGGCCCTCGTCTTCTTCCTGCTCAAGGACACCCGGCTCGCGGACCGCGCCATCCGGGACGCGCGCCCGGCCATGCCGGTCCGGGAGGCCCTGGCCAACCCGTCCTACCGGGCCGCGCTGGTCTCCTTCTTCGCCAATGGCTGGGCGACGTTCGGGGTGCGGAACTCGGTGATGCCCCTGTTCGCGGCGAGCGCGTTCGCCGGCGCCGCGCTGCTGGGCTGGCAAGTGGACGGCGCGCTCATGGCGGGCCTGGCCCTGTCCGTGTTCGCGCTCGGCAACGTCACGGCCGTGACGTTCAGCTCGCGGCTGTCCGACCGGCATGGACGCCGTCCACTGATCCTGGCGGGCCTGCTCGTCATGGCCGTCACCACCGGGGTGATCGGCTGGATGAGCTCGCCGCTGTCCTTCTTGCTCGCGTGCCTGCTGGCCGGTGCCGGCACGGGCACCCTCAACGCCCCGCAGCAGGCGGCCATCGCCGACGTCGTGGGCCAGGGACGGCGCTCCGGCGCTGTGATGTCCACCGCCCAGATGTCCGCCGACCTGGGCGCCATCTCCGGCCCGCTGCTGGCCGGGCTCGTGGTGGACACCGCCGGCTACGGATGGGCGTTCGCGCTCACCGGCGGCGTCATCCTGCTCGGCGCGCTCGCGTGGTGGCGTGCTCCGGAGACCAATCTGCCGATCGTGCCCGGCGGGCCCCGCACCGGGTCCCTGCCGCTGGTCCGCCCGGAGGACGCCCGGGTGACCCCGCGCGAGGACGGGTGAGGCCGGGACTACATCCAGGCGCGACTGCGCCACAAGTCCGCCGTGCGGAGACGCCAGACGAACTTCGTGAACTCGCGGGGTGCCACTCCGGCTGGTACAACTAGGGATCCACGCGCGGCCAGCGCGTTCAAACTGTCAGCCACGGCCGGATGTACAAGTGAGGCCGCCCAATCTAGGTGGTCATCAGCCCGCAACGCCTCCACTAGATCCCGGACTATCCCTGCCCCGTGCTCTATGGGCGTTGCAGCGCCGGATTGTCTTGTACCAGGAACCGGGGGCAACTCCCCCATCCGATCCGCGTAGTGGTCACCGGAGTACGAAGGATCGGGCCCACCCGCCTCGAACCGCCACCCTGAGCGGTCCAAAGGCACGCGCATAACCTCTGGCCAAATCCGTTGCAGTGCGCCAAAGAAGGACCGTTCGCTCACCTTTTCGGGCATCGTCAGAACATCCGATACTGCAGCGACCTCATGGTCGCCAAACGGGTAGGCAATCATCCCGTCCCTGCTGTAATGGATTGTGTGCGGTTGCAGGTACGGGCCCGAGCGGAAGGATCGCGCGAACAGATACTGCTTCTCGAGTTCCGATGCCGCCGGTTGGGTCTGGATCCAATCCTCCAACCATTCAGCGAAGGGCCGGCGAACATCATCGCTGACCAGTGTCGACAAGGCTCCGTCCAGACGTCGACGCGTAGCGTCGCGCGAATTCGTCATAGTTCGAGCCATCCCACCCTTGAAAAGTGGCCATTGGCCGAGTGCGATCGCATGACCTGGGCCCGGCAAGTCCGCGCCTACATAGCGTATGGTGTGAGGCTCGGAAAGAGGCATCCCGCCAGCTTGCCGAAGTGTGTCGACAATGCGGGCGTCCTCGTTCGTGCCAGTGAGTAGTCGGGGAGGACGAATTTCGTGCGGGACTCCAGCCATCGTTGCCAAATGGCTGGCCAGACGGACGTCCGGATCGGTCGGAACGCCAAAAGTGACCGTCGAGATCGGAACGTCGAACGCACGGAACATGCCCAACATCAGACGGCTGTCTTTGCCCCCACTGAGTCGAAGGGTCAGTGGTCGACCGTCCATGTCTTCAATCGCGCGCTCCGTTGCGCGTCGAAGCGCACCGCTTAGCGCGTCGGCACCCTCGTCAACAGTGTGCTCTCTCGGGAGATCCGATTCCAGCCCTGATGGCATTTCAGTCACGGTTACTCGGCCGCCATGAACACTCAAGGCATGGCCGACCGGGACCGTGGCGACTGCATGAAATGGCGATTGGCCCGTCAGCGAGTAGCCCACAGTGAGATATTCGTAAACATACCTCTCCGAGAGACGGACACTTTCGAGGCTGCCGTTTGCTAGTCCCAGGGCGACGAGCAGGGGGCGATTAGACACGAAGACGTGTTCATCATCCTCGCCCCAGTGAATGCCTTCGAACCCTGGGACAGTGCTCCACGCCGTGATGTGGTCCATCCAACGTTCGCAGTACACCACGGAGTAGCGCCCAAAGACAGGGAAGCGGTAAATGAGCCGACCGCCAAGCCGTTGGATGCTAGCTGTTGTGGGTCATGAGGTTCTTGCCACGGGGTACGGGCTGAGATGAGACGAGCGGGCCCCTGCCGCAGGATGGAAGTTCCTCAACAACCCACCTGCCAGAAGAGACCCGCTCATGACTCACGCTAACGCACCCCTGACCCCGACCGGCCGGCTGCGCATGGTCCAACGCCACCTGCACGACGGGATCCCGCAGTCCCACGTGGCCGCGGAGTTCCGCGTCAGTCGGCCCACGGTGGCCACCTGGGTCGCCCGCTACCGTGCCGAAGGCGAGGCAGGACTGCAAGACCGCTCGAGCCGGCCCCATCGCTCACCTGCCCGGCTCGACCCCGCGATCGTGGCCGAGCTGGAGGCCCTGCGCCGGGCCGAGAAGTGGTCCGCCCGGCGCATCCATCACCACCTCGTCTCCGAAGGCCACCAGCTGTGCTTGCGCACCGTGGGGAGGTGGATGCACCGGCTGGGCATCTCCCGGTTGCGAGACCTCGCGCCCACGGGTGAGGACCTGCGCCAACGACCGCAGAAGATCACCGCCCGCGGCCCGGGGCACATGGTGCACCTGGACGTGAAGAAAATCGGGCGCATCCCCGAGGGGGGAGGCTGGCGTGCTCACGGCCGGGACTCCGAGAACGCGCGAGCGGCCAAACGCGGGCCTGGCCGGCGGGTCGGGTACACCTACCTGCACTCGGCGATCGACGGGTACACCCGGCTGGCCTACACCGAAGCGTTGGAGGATGAGCGCGCGGTGACCACGATCGGGTTCTTCTGCCGGGCGAGGGCGTTCTTCGCCGCCCACGGCATCACCGTGGACCGGGTGATCACGGACAACGGGAACAACTACCGGGCCGTGGACTTCACCCGGAAGGTGGTCTCGCTCGGGGGCCGGCACCACCGGATCCGCCCCTACACCCCGCGTCACAACGGGAAGGTCGAGCGGTACAACCGGCTGATGGTGGACGAGGTCCTCTACGCCCGCCCGTACTCCTCAGAGACGGCCCGGCGTGAGGCCCTGCAGGTGTGGGTGAACCACTACAACTACCATCGGCCTCATACCTCCTGCGCAGAGGCTCCTCCGGCCTCACTGGCCCCAGCGCGAGTCAACAACGTCATGCCCTCCTACAGCTAGCCATTAGAGAGTTACCGACCTGCTGACCGGCGACGGCCAGCGAGACATCGCCCCGGCCTGCGGCAAACTTGGGCTGCCCGATGCGCCGAAAGGACAAGACCGTTGCTGTGCCATTTGACGACGCTGGCGTGATGATCGGTTCAGGGTCTTCATCCTGGCCCAGGAAGGATCTATATGAGGCCGCAACCCGTTGAGCGACCGTAGATTGTCGGGCCGAGGCGTCGGTAGGGTCGAGCGTGCCGCGAGAAGCTTTCGGCACCACTACGAGAAATTGATTCACGACATGTCCACTCTTTCTACGCGCAGAGCGCTGATGAGTCCGACTCTAAAATACAGCTTAGGCGTCATCGAAGGCCGGCAGGCGCTCACCGACGCCGAGCAGCTCGGCGATCGCCGAGACCGTGCGCTCGGCCGCGCGGCCGTCGCCGTAGGGGTTCACGGCCTGCGACATCGCGGTGTACGCGGCCTCGTCCGTCAGCAGGCGGGTGACCTCGGTGACCACGACCTCCTCGTCCGTGCCGATCAGACGCACGGTGCCGGCGGTCACGGCCTCGGGACGCTCGGTGTTCTCGCGCATCACGAGGACGGGCTTGCCCAGGGACGGGGCCTCCTCCTGGACGCCGCCGGAGTCAGTGAGGACCACGGTGGCCACGGACAGCAGGTGGGTGAACTCGCCGTAGGCCAGGGGCTCGGTCACGAGCACGTTCTCGCGGCCCTCGATCTCGGGAAGGATCGCCTCGCGCACCACCGGGTTGCGGTGCGCCGGCAGCACGAAGGTGACCTCCGGGTGGTCCGCGGCCAGGCGGGCCAGGGCGCGCCCGACCCCGCGCATCGCGTCGCCCTGGTTCTCGCGCCGGTGGGTCGTCACCAGGACGACGCGACGGCCGGACGCCTCCAGCTCGGCCAGACGCTCGTCCTCGAACGGCACCTGGTGGCCGACGGCCTCCAGCAGTGCGTCGATCACGGTGTTGCCCGTGACGTAGACGTCCTCCGCGGCCACGGCCTCACGCAGCAGGTTGTCCCGGCTCACGGTGGTCGGGGGCAGGTGCAGCGCCGAGATCTGGCTGGTGATCTTGCGGTTGGCCTCCTCCGGGAACGGGGAGAGGATGTCGAAGCTGCGCAGGCCCGCCTCGGCGTGGACCACGGGGATGCCGCGGTTGAAGGCGGCGACGGCGCCCGCCGTCGAGGTCGTGGTGTCGCCCTGGACCACGACGGCGTCCGGCCGCTCCTGCTCCAGGACGGCGTCGAGCCCGTCCAGGGTGCGGGCGAACACGCCGTTGAGGGTCTGCCGGGGCTGGATGATGTTCAGGTCGTGGTCCGGGACGATGCCGAACAGCTCGTTGACCTGGTCCAGCATCTCGCGGTGCTGCCCCGTGACGGTCACCACGCACTCGAACCGCTCGTCGGCCTGCAGCGCCTTGACGATGGGGGCCACCTTGATCGCCTCCGGGCGGGTTCCGTAGATGGGCATGACCTTGGGCACAGTTGCTCCTCTTGACTGGACGACCGACCGCGGCCGCGGCCCGATCAGGCTCGACGCGGGCGCGAGCTGTCGCCAGTCTACTGACGGCGCCGCGGCACCGCCGGTTGCTAGAGTGGCGACTCGCGGCGGGCCGCCCCGGCCCGCCTTCCCGCCTGCATGAAGAGAGGCCGCGACGGCATGGCAGACACCGGCGATCCCCGCGCCCCGAGCGGCACCGCGGTCCTCACCGTGGACGGAGCCACCCTGCGCCGAGTGGGCGCCCGCCCGGGCCTGGCGCGCTACCTGGCCTCCCTCTGGGAGTACCGCTCGTTCATCCTGTTCGACTCCCGCTCCCGGATCGCCGGGGCGAACTCCGTCAACGCGCTCGGCCGCGTCTGGATGGTCCTCAACCCGATCCTCGACGGCGCGGCGTACTTCCTCGTGTTCGGGCTGCTGCTGGGCACCGGCCGTGGCGTGCCGAACTTCCTCGGCTACCTGATCATCGGCGTGTTCCTGTTCCGCTACACCTCGAGCGCGATCACGGCGGGGTCGCGTTCGATCTCGACCAACCTCTCCATCGTCCGCGCCTTCCGCTTCCCGCGGGCCACCCTGCCGATCGCGACGAACATCCGAGAGCTGATGCTCTTCGGCCCGACACTGGTGGTGATGCTGGTGCTGGTCCTGGCCATCCCGCCGATGGAGCAGATCACGTGGCGCTGGCTGCTGCTGATCCCGCTGTTGGCGCTGCAGACGCTGTTCAACGTCGGCGCCTCCCTCCTGCTGGCCCGCTACGTGGCCCGCTGGTCCGACCTGTCCAACCTCATCGCGTTCGGCACCCGGATCTGGCTCTACGTGTCCGCCGTGTTCTTCAGCGCCGACCGCTTCGCGGACTTCCCGCCGATGATGACCGCCATGCATCTGAACCCGCTGTTCTGCGTCCTGGACATCGCGCGACAGTCCCTGCTGTACGCCTCCGACGCGGACCCGATGCGGTGGATCGTCCTCGCGGCGTGGACGGCGGCCCTGCTCGTGGTGGGGACCGTGGTGTTCTGGCGCGCCGAGGAGACCTACGGGGAGGAACGATGAGCGCGGAGCCGCTGACCCCCTCCGTCGTCGTCGACGAGGCGTCCATGACCTACCGCGTCCTCTCGGCCGAAGCGGTCCAGCCCCACCGGGGCCTGCGGGGTCGAGTCCGCGCCGCCCGCGGCGTGCGCACCACGGAGGTCCAGGCGCTGCAGCCGCTGTCGTTCGTGGTGGGGCGCGGCGAGTCCGTGGGCGTGATCGGCACGAACGGGTCCGGCAAGTCCACCCTGATGAAGCTCATCACCGGCCAGATGCGCCCGACCACCGGCCACATCTACGCGACCTCCACGCCCGTGATGCTGGGCGTCAACGCCGCGCTCGTGCGCCAGGTCTCCGGTGAGGACAACATCCGTCTGGGCTGCCTGGCGATGGGGATGTCCCGCGCGGAGGCGGAGGCCAAGCGGGACGCCGTCGTCGCCCTGTCCGGCCTCGACGACCACGCGCTCCAGCTGCCGCTCAAGGCGTACTCCTCGGGCATGGCCGCGCGCCTGCAGTTCGCGATCGCCACCTCGGTGGACCCGGACATCCTCGTGATCGACGAGGCGCTCAACACGGGCGACGCCCAGTTCCGGGAGCGCACGCGCCAGCGGCTCGATGAGCTGCGCGAGCAGGCCGGCTGCGTGTTCCTGGTCAGCCACTCCCTCAGCACCATCCAGGAGATGTGCCAGCGCGTGATCTGGATCGAGCGGGGCGTCCTGACGATGGACGGCAGCCCTCGCGCCGTGACGCGCGGCTACAACCTCTACGCCCGGGCCATGGCCCAGGGGCGGACCGAGGAGGCCCAGGAAATCCTCGAGCGCAAGCAGTCAGAGCTCGTGCGGGAGCGCATCGCGTGGAGCGGCGGCGAGCGGCCCACCGGGATCACCGCGCTGTGAACGTGGCCGGGGCGCGGCTGCGTCGCTGGGCGGGCCGGGCCCGCATCGTGGGCGAGCGCGCGGCCGCCACGGCCGGCGACGCCGGCGCCTCGGCCCTCCGCGCGGCGCGCGGCGCCCGGGGCCTGGCCACCCTCCCGGAGCGCACCTGGCGTGCGGCGGACGTGCACGTGCCGGACGCGTCGGCCGCGCTCCCGCTCCCGGCGGCGGCGGTGCTGCGCCGCGCCCTGACGGGTGCGCGCGTCCCCTCCCTCGACGCGTTCTCCCCCCTCGGGCCCCGGCCGGCCGCCGCGCCGGCCGTCCTGCTCCTGCCGGTGGACGAGCCGGCCGCGCGCGGCTGGTCCGTCGAGGCGGCCGCCGAGCTGGCCGCCCGGCGCTGTGCGGACCTGGAGATGCCCGCCGGCGCGCCCGGCCTGCACACGGTGCTGATGTCTGACCCGGCCTCCCGCCGGGCCCTGACCGCCGCCCTGCGCACCGCCGGCGGCCGCCTCCCCGGGGTGCTCGTCGTCGCGTGCCCGGACCCGGCGACGGCGGCCGGCCGGGCGCGGGTCCTGGCCGCACTGGGGCTCGTCGACGCGGTCCTCGCCCCGGAGGGAACCCGGCTGGACCCCCCGCTCGCCCGCGCGGCCGCACGCGCGGGCCGCGCCGTGATCGGACCGGACCGGGCAGCTGAGACGTGGGAGCGCCTGGCCGCCGCCGGCCGGGCGGCGCGACTGGACGCGCTCACGCCCGCCGAGGCCGCCGGCCCACCCGCCGCACCGGCCCCCCGGGTGCGGGTGACCGCAGAGCCGCGGCGCGTCGTCGTCGCGGGCCACGACCTGAAGTTCGCGGGCGCGCTGATGGACCGGCTGCGCGCCGACGGGCACGAGGTGCGCGTGGACGCCTGGCGCGGCCACGCCCGCCACGACGTCGAGCGCAGCCGCGCCCTGGCCGCGTGGGCGGACGTGGTGCACTGCGAATGGAGCCTCGGCAATCTCGCCTGGTACTCCCGGCACCTGGACTCCCCGCACCGCACCACGCGGTTGACCAGCAGGCTCCACCTGCAGGAGGCGGGCACGGCGTTCCCGTCCCGGGTGCGGCAGGACGCCCTGGACGAGTGGGTGTTCGTGGCCGAGCACGTGCGCGCCCAGGTGCTGCGGGACACCCGTTTCCCGGCGTCGCGGACCTCGGTGGTGCCGAACGCGGTGGCCGTGCCGCCCACGCTCCCGGACGGCGACGACGACCGGCGCTTCGTGCTCGGGCTGGTCGGCGTGCTGCCCGAGCGGAAGGGGCTGCACCGCGCCCTCGACCTGCTGGCGGCGCTCCGCCGGGTCGAGCCCCGCTACACGCTCCGGATCCGTGGCCACCACCCGGAGGAGGTCGGCTGGATGGCGCAGCGCCCCGCCGCGGCGGCCTACTACCGGGCGCAGCTGCGCCGCATCGAGACCGACCCGGTGCTCGCCGGAGCCGTGACCTGGGACCCCCACGGGCCGGACATGCCCGCGTGGTACGCCCGGGTGGGCGTCGCGCTCTCCGTCTCGGACTTCGAGTCGTTCCACTTCACGCTGCCCGACGGCGCCGCGCACGGCTGTCTGCCGGCCGCGCTCGCGTGGGCGGGCGCCGACCTGCTCTACCCCGCCGCGTGGCTGAGCCCGGACGTGGCCACCATGGCCGAGGCCCTTCGCCGGGCGACGGCCGACGCGCGGGCCTGGCGGTCCGCCGTGGCCCAGGCCCGGGTTCACGTGGGTCACCACTACGACACCGCCCCTGTGACGAGACGTTTGACGGACGCGGTGATCTGTCCTTGACTACGCTGCCTCTTTAGTGGGGCGTGATGCCCAGCCGGTCGTAGAGCGACCGATAGCGGCGCGCGTTGGCCTCCCAGGTGCGCGTCTGCAGGGCCCAGTCCCGGCCGGCCGCGCCGAGGCGCGCCCGCTCGGCCGGGTCCTCCGCGAGCCGGTCGAGGGCGGTGGCCAGCGCGGCGGGATCCTCCGCGGGGACGAGCAGACCGGTCCGCCCGTCCTCGACGAGCTCGGCCAGGGCCGGCAGGTCCGAGGCGACGACGGGCCGGCCGGTGGCCGAGGCCTCGACGGTCTTCATCGGCGTCACCGCGCGGGTGACAGGCAGGTCCCGGCGCGGGACCGTGAACACGTCCAGGGCGGCGTGGTGCAGGCGCGCATCCTCGCGGTCGACCCGCCCGGGGAAGGCGCATAGCTCAGCGATGCCGAGCTCCGTGGCCAGGGCCTGCAGCCCGGGCCGGGCGACGCCGTCGCCGGCGATGTGCACGCGCAGCCCGGGACGGTGCGGGGCCAGCCGTGCGGCGGCGCGCAGCAGGGTGTCCAGGCCCTCGTAGTCCACGAGGCTCGAGACGGTGCCCACCACGAAGGCGTCGGTCGGCAGGTCCCAGCCCAGCCGGGCGCGTGCCTCGTCCCGGTCCGCCGGCTCGGCAACGAAGGCCGGGCCCACGGCGTTGGGGCAGAGCACGACGGCTTCCTCGGCCACCCCGGCCGCGACCAGGCGGTCGCGCATGCCCGCCCCGAGCGTCACGACCCCGTCGGCGCGGCGGGCGGCCTCGGCCTCCCGCTCCTGGAAGAGCCGGTACCGTTCCGAGGCCAGGGCCTGGGGCCCGCGCACCGCCGCCCACGTGTCCGCGAGCTGCCCGCGGACCTCGTAGACCCACGGGATCCCGAAGGCCCGCGCCACGGCCTCGACCGCGAGCGCGTTCACGAAGTGCGTGGTCGTGTGCAGCAGGGCGGGACGGTGTCGTCGCACGTGCGCGGCCAGCAGCTCGGCGTGCTGCTGGATGCGGGCGGCCTGGCCCTGGGCGAGCCGGGCCGGCAGCAGCCGGGCGTAGCCGATCCCGTCCACGACGTCCCGCTGTGCCGCCCAGGGCACGCCGATCTGCACGGGGTAGCCCGGCCGCGTCACGGCGGCGGCATCGAAGCCCTCGTCCCGCAGGGAGGTGAGGATCGCGTGGCTGCGCTGGGCGTACCCCGACCCGGTGTGGGGCAGGGAGTTGGTCAGCACGTGCAGCACCCGCCCCGGGACCGGGCGGTAGCCGGGCTCGGTCGGCACGGTCGGGGCGACGCCGCGGAACGCGTCCCGCTCCCCCGCCATGCGGCGGGCGAGATGACGGTTGCGGGGATGCCGCGCGGCGAGCGCGGCCGCGCCGCCCAGGTCGCCGCGGTGCGCCGCCAGGCGTGCGGCGGCGGCCGTCCACGCCGCGCCGCGATGCTCCTCCGGCACGCTGCCGAGCAGCGTCTCGGCGACGTCGGGCCGGCCCATGCCGAGGGCCGCGTCGGCCCGGTGGACCAGCCCGCGGCCGCCGCCCGCCCCCGGACGGGACGCGCGGACGGGCCGGCCGGCCTCGTCCACGCCGAGGGCGGCCAGGGCCGCCGCGCGCTCGCCCCGCATCTCGTGGCCGAGCGCGGGCACGACGCCGTTCCGGCCCAGGCGGGTGAGGACGCCAGCCGCCCCGCCCGCCACCGCGGGCGGCAGCCGACGGGAGACCTGCAGGGCCAGCAGCACCGGGTCGTCCGTCACGTGCTCGCGGACGGTCTGGGCGGTCAGGGCCAGGGACCGCAGCAGCGGGCGGCGGGACGACGCGGGGCGCTCGCGTGCGGTCATCGGTGCGGGCTCCTGTCGGCGGGGCGGGCGGGGCGCGGGCCGAGTCTGGTCAGAGGGACGGGCCGGTGCGCCACTGGCCGCGCGTGTCGATCACGCGCTTGTCGGCCACGCGGTCGCCGAGGTCGGCGAAGGCGGAGTGGTCCACCAGCAGCACCACGATGTCGGCGGCGTCCAGGGCCTCGTCGGCCGCGACCAGGCGGACGTTGTCCTTGCCCTGCAGCGCGGCCGGCAGCTCCGTGACGTGCGGCTCGACCACGAGCACGTCGGACCCGGAGAACTGGCCCGCCAGCTCGGCCGCGATGTTCAGGGCCGGGGATTCACGCAGGTCGTCGATGTTCGGCTTGAAGGCCAGGCCGAGGGCGGCGACGACCGGAGCGCGGCCGGTCTCCTGCTGGACGTCGAAGGCCGCGGCCTTGACCTGGTCGAGGACCCACTGGGGCTTGCCGTCGTTGATCTCCCGGGCCGCGCGGATCAGCCGGGCGGTCTGCGGGGCGGCGTCCACGATGAACCACGGGTCCACGGCGATGCAGTGGCCGCCCACGCCGGGGCCCGGCTGCAGGATGTTCACGCGGGGGTGGTGGTTGGCGAGCTCGATGAGCTCCCACACGTCGATGCCCTGCTCGGCGCAGATCACGGACAGCTCGTTGGCGAAGGCGATGTTGACGTCGCGGAAGGAGTTCTCCACGAGCTTGGCCATCTCCGCGGTGCGGGTGTCCGTCAGCAGGATCTCGCCCTCGCAGAACGTGCGGTAGAGGTCGCGGGCCCGCTCGGCCGCGCGCCGGGTCGAGCCGCCGACGATCCGGTCGTTGGTCACGAGCTCGACCATCACGCGGCCCGGGAGCACCCGCTCGGGGCAGTGGGCGAAGTCCAGCTCGGACTCGCGCAGCTCAGGACGCTCGGCGAAGATCACCTCGGCCATGTGCTCGGTGGCGCCGGGGGGCGAGGTGGACTCGAGGATGACGAGCTCGTCGCCGGTCAGCTGCGGGGCCAGGCCGCGGGCGGCGGCCTCGATGTAGCCCAGGTCCGGGGAGTGTCCGTCCTTGAACGGGGTGGGCACGGCGACGATGTAAGCGTCCGCGGCCGGGGTCGTCTTCGAGGCGCTGAGCAGGCCCTTCTCGACGCCGCGCGCGACGAACCCGGCCAGGTCCGGCTCCACGAAGGGCACCGTGCCCGCGTTCACGGCGTCCACCGTGCGGTCCGAGACGTCCACGCCGAGCACCTTCACGCCGTTCTCGGCGAGGATGGCGGCGGTGGGCAGTCCGATGTAGCCCAGGCCGATGACGGCAACGGTCTCGATCTTCTTCACGGGGTCTCCTCGATGGGGAATGGTTCACGACGGCGGCCCCAGGCACCGGCGGGCGGGGGGCGGACGCGTCCCACCCTACCGCCGACGCCCGGCCTGCTTCAGTCCAGCCCCAGCGCCTCGCGCCACAGGCCGGCCACGACGCGCTCATCGTACGAGCGCACCCGGT
>NZ_JALJRH010000012.1:0-93864 GCF_024519775.1 Micrococcus sp. Mcc28
CACCAGCGGGAAGAAACACTGGCCGCCTATGGGCAGAACTCAATGGCCCTTGACAGACGATGCTCAGGGACATCCTGGCGTCCAACGTCGTCGAACGAGCACGCCGATTGTCGGCGTGTGAGAACCCATTCGACGCCCTCACCGAACGCACCCATGAGTGGACCGGCCAGGGCAGGATGCGACGACGGGCGCGCGAACTCCGGCCCGAGGTGGCCGGCCTCGAAAAGGTGGTGGCTTCGGCAAACAACGCGGACGAGGAGAACCTCTCCGAGGAGATTCCACATCGGAGCGCCATCAAGGACAGCCGGAACGTGGATGCGGACTACTTCGCCTGCCTGTCCACCGCCGCCTTGGGCGGAAGCGGCGGGGGAAGAGGACGCCCTGGGTGAGGACAGCTTGACGTCGGAGCAGCCGGGCGCCTCGGGCCTGGCCACTGCGCCGATGGCAGCGGCACCGACTCCGCCCCGCTCCGCGCGCAGGCGGCCGACGAGGGGGTAGTGCTGCACGGGGTCCTTCCGGAGGGGCCGGACCGGCCCGGACCGGCCCGGGGCGCACGGAGCCGGCCGGACCGGCCTACGGACCGGACGGTCAGCCCTGGGCCGACTCGACGTCCTCGTCGACCCAGTCGCGGGAGCGTTCCACGGCCTTCTTCCACAGCCGCAGGGCGCGCTCAACCTCCTCCTCGTCCGTGGTGGGCTCCCAGCGCTTGTCCTCTTCCCAGTTGGCCACGAGCTCGTCCTGGGACGCCCAGAACCCCACCGCCAGGCCTGCGGCGTAGGCGGCGCCGAGAGCGGTGGTCTCGATGACCTTGGGGCGCACGACGGGCACGCGCAGCAGGTCCGCCTGGAACTGCATGAGCAGCTCGTTGGCGACCATGCCACCGTCGACCTTCAGTTCGGTCAGGTCCACGCCGGAGTCCGCGTTCATGGCGTCCAGGACCTCGCGGCTCTGGAAGGCGGTGGCCTCGAGCGCCGCGCGGGCGATGTGCCCCTTGTTGACGTAACGGGTCATGCCCACCATGACGCCGCGGGCCGCGGCGTCCCAGTGCGGGGCGAAGAGGCCGGAGAACGCGGGGACGAAGTACACGCCGCCGTTGTCCTCCACGCCGGCGGCCAGGGTCTCGACCTCCGGGGCGCTGCCGATCATCCCGAGGTTGTCCCGCAGCCACTGGATCAGCGAGCCGGTGACGGCGATCGAGCCCTCCAGCGCGTACACCGGCTTCTGGTCGCCAATGCGGTACGCCACCGTGGTGAGCAGGCCGTTGTCCGAGTGCACCGGCTCCTCGCCGGTGTTGATCAGCATGAAGTTGCCGGTGCCGTACGTGTTCTTGGCCTGGCCGACCTCGAAGCACGCCTGGCCGAAGGTCGCCGCGTGCTGGTCGCCCAGGATGCCGGTGATCGGCGTCTCGCGCAGCAGCTGCTGGCCGGATACGGTGCCCACCTCGGCGGAGGAGCTGACGATCTCCGGAAGCATGGACATCGGGATGCCCATGTCCGCGCAGATCTCCTCGTTCCAGTCGAGGGTGTCCAGGTTCATCAGCATGGTGCGGGAGGCGTTGGTGACGTCGGTGACGTGCCGGCCGCCCTCGCCGCCGCCGGTGAGATTCCACACGAGCCACGAGTCCGTGGTGCCGAAGATGAGGTCGCCGTTCTCGGCGGCCTCCCGGGCACCGTCCACGTTCTCCAGAATCCAGGCCACCTTGGGGCCGGAGAAGTACGTGGCCAGGGGCAGCCCGACGCGCTCCTTGTAGCGGTCCGCGCCGACGTCGCCGGCCAGGCGCTCGCAGAGGTGGTCGGTGCGGGTGTCCTGCCACACGATGGCGTTGTACACCGGCTTGCCGGTGTTGCGGTCCCACACCACGGTGGTCTCACGCTGGTTCGTGATGCCCACGGCGGCGACGTCGTGTCGGGTCACCTCGGCGCGGGCCAGGGCCTCGCCGATGACCTCGCGGGTGTTCGTCCAGATCTCCACCGGGTCGTGCTCCACCCAGCCGGCGCGCGGGAAGATCTGCTCGTGTTCGCGCTGACCAGTGGACACGATGGCCCCACTGTGGTCGAAGAGGATCGCGCGCGTGGACGTGGTGCCCTGGTCGATGGCCATCACGTAGCGGGGGGTGGTCATGTCCTACTCCTTCGGAGGTGGTCACGGGGGTGTGGGGGTGGCGGGCACGTTCCCGACGGGGAACGTGCCCGCCGGGGTTGGACGGGCAGACCGCTCAGACGAACAGAGGCGCGGCGAGGCCGGCCAGGACGGCGCCGACGAGCGGGCCGACGATCGGCACCCAGGCGTAACCCCAGTCCGAGCCGCCCTTGTGCCGGATCGGCGCGACAGCGTGGAACAGGCGGGGGCCCAGGTCGCGCGCCGGGTTGATGGCGTACCCCGTGGGGCCGCCCAGGCTCGCGCCGATCGCGACGACGAGCAGGGCCACCGCGAGCGGGCCGAGCCCGGAGGGGGTGGAGCCGAAGAGCAGGATCACGAACACCAGGACGAACGTGGCGATCACCTCGGTGACCATGTTCCACAGCGGGTTGCGGATCTCGGGACCTGTGGCGAACGTGCCCAGGATCGCGCCCTGGTCCGTCTCCGCCCGGTAGTGGTCGCGGTAGGCCAGCCAGGCCAGGGCCGCGCCGAGGAAGGCGCCGATCAGCTGCGCCGCGAAGTACGCGAGCGTGGTGCCGAGGGTCACGGCGATGCCGGGGGCGTACTCCTCGGCGCCGCTGACGAGCAGGCCGACGGTCACGGCGGGGTTCAGGTGCGCACCGGTCGCGGCAGCGACGTAGACGCCCGCGAAGACGCCCAGCCCCCAGCCGAAGCTGATGAGCAGCCAGCCTCCGCCGTTGCCCTTGGTCTTCGTCAGGACGACGTTGGCGACGACGCCGACGCCGAGCAGGAGGAGGATGGCCGTGCCGGCGATCTCATGCAGGAAGATCGTGCCCATGGACGGGCTCCTTTCCGTGGACGGGGGCGGCGTCGGCAGCTGCGAGCGCGGCGGCGGCGGTGACGTCGTCGTGGGCGGTCTCGCCGCGGAGGCGGGCGGCGACGAGGTCCTTGTACGCCCGGATCTCACCGGCGATGCGCTCTTCATCCCAGCCCAGCTCGGGGGCCACGAGGGACGCGATCTCCGCGGCCGCCGCGACGCCGCGGTCACGGACCTCGGTGGACAGGCGCGTGCGGCGCTCGATGACGTCGTCCAGGTGGACGACGCCCTCGGCCCGGGCGGCGTGGACGATCTCGGCGCGCAGGTAGCGCGGCGCCTCGGCGAGAGGGACGCTCAGGGACGGGTCGGCGTCGATCAGGTCGAGCACGTGGCGCAGCACGGTGCCGTAGCGGAACAGGAGCCGGTCCACGCGGGCCTCGTCCAGGCCGTAGTCGGCGGCGATGCGGTCCGCCTCCGCCTCGATCTCCGAGTAGCCGAGGCCGCCGAGCACGGGGATGTGCTCGGTGAGGCTGGGACGGGTCGGGTGGGTCTCGCGCACCACGAAGTCCACGACGTCCTCGGCCATGGCCCGGTACGTGGTCCACTTGCCGCCGGCCACGGCGGTGAGGCCGGGGGCCACCTCGGTGACGGTGTGCTCACGGGAGATCTTGGTGGAGCCGCCGTCGGATCCGGTGACCGGCTGCAGGAGCGGGCGCAGGCCGGCGTACGTGGCGATCACGTCGTCTCGCGTGAGGTCCTCCTTCAGCACCGCGTTGGCGTGCTCGAGGATGTAGTCGATGTCGTCCGCGGTGGTGGCCGGATGGGCCACGTCCTCCGCCCACGGGGTGTCCGTGGTGCCGATCACCCAGTACTCGTCCCACGGGATGAGGAACAGCACGGACTTCTCCGTCTTGGTGATCACGCCGGTGGCGGCGTCGGCGCGGATGCGGTCGCGCGGGACGGTGATGTGGGCGCCCTTGGAGGCGAGCACCTCGAGGCCGCCGTCGGCCCCGGCCAGCTCCTGCTGCTCCTGGGTCCACACGCCCCCGGCCAGGATGACGGCGCGCGCGTGCACGTCGAACTCCTCGCCGGAGGTCTCCTCGCGGACACGCACGCCCTGCACACGGCCGTCGTCGCCGCGCAGGTAGCCGGTGACGGCGGTGTAGTTGGCGGCCACGGCGCCGTGGTCCACGGCGGATCGCACGAGCATCATGGCCAGGCGGGCGTCGTCGAACTGGGCGTCGGCGTACTCCACCGCGCCGACGATCTTCTCGTCGTCGAGGGAGGGGAAGGTCGCGGCCATGGAGCGGCGGCTGAGATGGCGGTGCGCGCCCATCGCGCGGCGGCGGCCGAGCGACTGCATGGCGTCGTACATGGTGACGCCGGCGCCGATGAAGCCGCGGTCGATCACCTTGTGGAAGAACGGGAAGACGAAGCGCAGGGGACGCACCAGGTGGGGCGCGGTCTGGGTGAGCAGCAGGTCGCGCTCCCGCAGCGCCTCGTACACCAGCTTGACGTCCAGCATCTCGAGGTAGCGCAGGCCACCGTGCATGAGGCGGGAGGAGCGGGACGAGGTCCCGGAGGCCCAGTCGCGGGCCTCGACGATGCCCACGTCGAGGCCGCGGGTGGCCGCGTCGAACGCGGCGCCCACGCCGGTGGAGCCGCCGCCCACGACCAGGATGTCGAGGGGGGCCTCCGGGCTGGTGGCCCGGAGGCGGGCGAGGTGGTCCTCCCGCGTGGCGGCGGAGAGGGGGACGGTTCGCAGGGTCGGCATGGGGGGTTGCTCCTTTATCAGTGGAAGCACAGTGTAGTGGCGTGGCTCACGATACCCAGTATCAGCGCGAGCCGAGGTCCATGATGTCACTCCCGGGTCGCGGGTGCCCACGCGCCGGGTACGGTCTCGCGGAACCCGAGCCGCTCGCACAGGGCCACGTCGGTGCGCGTGGAGGTGGCCCGTCTCGCACGGTCCCCGGGCTGTGGCACCTCACCCTGTTCCGCTGGAACGAGGGCGGAGCGCCCCGGGTGACGCGCGCCCACGGGTGAGGCCTCGCCCCTACACTCCGACCATGGACATCACCGTCGGCGCCGTCGGCCGCGCCTCGCTCTCGGACTGGGAGCAGGAATGCTGCGGTGACCCGATCGCCGTGGGGGAAGTCCACGAGCTGATCCTGCTGCCCTCCCGGGGAGTGAGTCAGGCTGGGCCCCTGGCCTCTGCAGGCTGGGTCGTCACCCATCACGACGACGGCAGCCCCGCCGGGTCGATCCCGTTGCGTCGTGTGCGGGCCGTGGTGAGGGCGGCACACGAGGTGTGGCCCTCGGGGCGGCTCGCCGAGATCGACCGCGTCCCCGGCCACGCTGACCTGACGATCCTTGAGCCGGAGGAGGCCACCGGCCTCGGCTTGGGGGAGGTCGTCTACGTCGGCGCCTACGAGCCGGTGCTCCCCGAGACTCCCCGCCCTGACGAGTGGCCTCTCGACCTGGAGATCCTCGAGGACCTCGGTCCGCACACCTGGTGAGCCTCGCGAGTCCACCCCCTCACGGTCTCGAGCTGCATGGGGTGAGCGTAGAAGTCCGTTCGTCGTCATAGATGGCCCCTCACCCCCCGGTCGCTCGCGAGCATCGCGTAGACGAGGGTGTCCGTCCACTCGCCCTTGCTCCACAGGTCCTGCCGGTGGTGTGCCTCTCGACGCATCCCGAGCATCTCGGCCAGTCGGGCGGACGCCGTGTTGCGGGCATCCATCTGTGCCACTACCCGGTGCAGGCCAGACGTCTCGAACCCCAGGTCCAGCAGCGCAGCCGCGGCCTCCCGGGCGAAGCCTTGACCGGCATGTCGCGGATCCAGTGCCCAGCCGATCTCCGCGACACCGCGCTCGCGGTCCGTCAGCCACAGGATCACGTCACCCACGGGGACGCCCGCGTGCTCCACCACCAGGGACGCCGCCCCGGACGGGCCGCCGAGGTCGTCCCACGTGATCCGCTTGGCCAGCTTCGCCCGCGCGGTCGCCTCGTCCCAGGGCTCGTCCAGCAGGTGGCGCACCACCTCGGGCTGCGTGTACATCTCCTGCAGCCAGCCGAAGTCGTCCTCCCGGTGCGGCCGCAGCGTCAGCCGCGCGGTGGGCAACGGCCAGTCAGGGGCGCGGCCGCCCGCAGCCGCGCCCTCCTTGCGCCCCACCGGAGGCGGGGCGTCGACGTCGGCGGGGACCGGCGTCGTCGTGCCGGACGCCCAGTCCTGGCGCAACATTGCGTAGGCCACGGACGCGAGCGGCTCGCCGCCGTCCACGGGCCAGCCGCGCCGGTAGTGCGCCTCCTTGACCCAGCCGGCCCGGCGGAAGGTGCGCAGCATGGGGACGTTGTCCTCGCGGGTCTGGCCCTCGAAGCGGTCCACCGCGGGCATCGTCTCGAAGACGCGCCGGGTGAGCGCGGTGAGGATCTGCGCGCCGAGCCCGCGCCCGCGGAACCGCTCCGCCACGCGCAGGTCGAACAAGGGGGTGGGGTCCGTGAGGTCCTCCAGGCGCACCACGCCGACGCGGCCGTGCTCGGGATGCTCGATCCAGAAGGTGCGGTGGTCCTCATCCTCCCAGGCGCCGCCATCGACGGCCTTCTCCGCCTCCGGCCGGGTGACGCGCGGGCGCGTGTGGAACGGCCACGCGTTCTCGGTGAGCAGGGCGACGAGCGCGTCCCGGTCGGCGCCTGCCGGGTCGAGTGGAGTGAAGGTGACGTCCATGGGGCCGAGAGTAGGGGAGGGGACGTCACCGCCGCCCGTTGCCGTGACCCCATGGCCACGCCCCTCCTCGACCTCGCGGCGCACCGCGCGAGGAAGCCCGGGACGCGCAGGCCGAGATCGGCTGGACCATAGCCCAGGCCCACGCCGGCCGGGGCCGCGCCACCGAGCTGGCCTGTGCCCTGTTGGACCTCGCCTTCGCAGGCCTCGGCGTCCGACCCGTGGAGGCTCACGCCTTCGCGGACAACGCGCCCATCCTGCGCGTGATGGAGAAGGTCGGCCTGCGCCACGAGGGCACCTTCAAGGAGGAGTCACTGCACCGCACCCGCGGCTGGGTGGACGGCGTCACTTACGCGATGCTCGCCTCGGAGCATCGGGCCCGGGGCAGACGGCTTTCCACCTCACGACGCCCAGAAGTACGCAACTCTCTAGACATAACGTTGCGTAAGGTGGCGGCATGAGCAACGATCCGCGCCCGACCCCGTGGGCCGTCGGCTGGGAAGAGCGCCCCTGGGCCGCGGGCCCGGATGACGCCGGGCTGCGCTCCCGCAGCGCTCGCGTGCGCGCCTCGGGCCCGTATCGAGCCGCGCTCCCGGCCCGCATCGCCCGACTCGGGCTCGACCTGCCCTCTGATCTGGCGACCGAGGTCGAGGAGGCGACGGCCGCCGTCGTGCGCTTCGATGCTGAGATCAGCCACGCCCTCCCGGGGCTCACCGGCGAGATCGCCCCGATCGACGCGGTGCTCCTGCGCACTGAGTCCGCGTCCTCCTCGCAGATCGAGCACATCACCGCGGGCGCGCGAGCCCTCGCCCTGGCGACTCTCGGCGAACGCACCCGCCCGAACGCAACGCTCGTGGCGGCGAACGTGAGGGCCATGGGCGCTGCTTCCCGGCTGGCCGCCGACCTCGACGAGCCCGCCCTGCTGGCCGCCCATCGTGCCCTCATGGACGGTCAGGAGCATGCCCGGCCGGGCGCCTACCGCGATGCGCAGGGGTGGATCGGGGGCGGGGTGCCCACGCCGCACACGGCGCAGTTCGTCCCGCCCCACCCGGAGCGCCTGCGTGCCGGGATGGACGATCTCTTCGCCTACCTGCGCCGCACGGACGTGCCCGCCCTCGTGCAGGCCGCCATCGCGCACGCCCAGTTCGAGACCATCCACCCGTTCGCGGACGGCAACGGCCGCACCGGGCGCGTCCTCGTGCACGCCGTGTTGCATCGGGCCGGCGCGATCACCCGTATGGGGGTGCCCCTCTCCGCGGGACTCCTCACGGACACGGCCGGATACTTCGACGCCCTCACCGCCTACCGCGACGGCGACCCCGCGCCCATCGTGCGCCGCTTCGCGCAGGCCGCCCTGGCCGCCGTCGGCAACGGCCGAGAGCTCGTCGCGGACCTGGACGAGGCCCTGACCGGCTGGCGCGAGCGGCTCACCGCCCGGCGGGACGCGGCGGTCTGGCGGGCGCTCGCGGTGATCATCGCGCAACCCGCCGTGACCGTGGACCACCTGGCCCAGGTGCTGGGTGTCTCGCGCCCGGCCGCCCAGCGGGCCGTGGACCAGCTTGTCGAGGCCGGTGTGCTGCAGCCGGTCTCCAGCCAGCGTCGGAACCGGGTGTGGCTGGCCACCGAGGTGCTCGCCTGTCTGGACGAGTTCGCCGCGCGTGCGGGCCGGCGGGGTTGACCGGGTGTGGACTACCGGGCTGACCAGCCTCATGCCGCGTGTAGTGTCCCGGCCATGGTCAGGCGAACACACGAGGTGAGGCCCGCGGGATGACTCGCGGTCCGTCAGCCACAGGATCACGTCCCCACGGGCATGCCCACGTTCCCCACCACCAGAGACACCGATCCGGCAGGGCCAGCCGAGGTCGTCCTCCCGGGGTGGGCGCAGCGTCAGGCGCGCGGTGCGCAACGGCCAGTCAGGGGCGGGGCCGCCCGCAATCGCGCCCTCCCCGCGCTCCACCCGGGACGTCGACGCCGGCTGGGTGCCACGCTTCGACGTCGACGTGCTGGAGGCCGCCCTGCGGCCCGTCCACGAGCGGCCCCGGTGGGAGGAATGGGGGCAGATCGCCGCGCCAACCCTGCTGATCACCGGGGAGAACGGGTACGTGCCCGCCGGAGAGCTGGACGAGATGCGGCGTCGGCGCCCGGATGTGCGGCACGTGCAGGTGCCCGGCGCGGGGCACGACGTGCACCTGGACGCGCCGGAGCGGGTGGCTGAGCTCGTGCGGGGGTTCGCGGCCTGACTGATCTGGGGCAGGATCCCCCCATGGACCACAAGCAGATCCTCCACGACGGGCTGCGCCGCCAGCGTGCGGCCCTCCTCCAGAAGCTCGAGGGCCTCAGCGAGCGCGACGCCCGCCTGCCGCGCACTCCCACCGGCACCAACCTGCTGGGACTGGTCAAGCACGCCGCCGTCGTCGAGCTGGAGTACTTCGGCGAGACGTTCGGCCGCCCCGCCGAGGTGCAGCTGCCCTGGGCGGCGGCGGGGCAGCCGGAGGAGGACAACGTGGACATGTTCGCCGCCGAGGGTGAGTCCCTCGAGGACGTCCTCGAGTTCGCCCGCCGTTGCTTCGCCCACGCGGACGCGACCATCACGGCCCTCGGCGCCGACGCCCCCGGGCGGGTGGCGTGGTGGCCCGACGACAAGGCGGAGGTGACGCTCGCGCAGATCATTGCGCACGTCGCCCTGGACGAGGCCCGGCACGCCGGCCACGCGGACATCCTGCGGGAGCAGATCGACGGGCAGGCCGGCCTGCGCGCCCCGGGGAACAACCTGCCCCCGTGGGACGCCGACCGCTGGGCCGCCCACGTGGACCGTCTGACCGCCATCGCGGAGGGGAGTGGCGGGCCGGGCCGGAACTGAAGGCACATGCCTCCCGTGCCGGTCCTTGGCCTACGGTGTGGCCATGACGAGTACTCCCGCTGCCGCCGTACCCCCTGCCCTCCAGCGCTCATTCGATGCGTGGGCTGCCGCCGGCAGGCCCGCCGACGAGCCCACGCGCTGGTCCTTCGATCACTGGACGGCCCACGTGCCCGACCTGCCCGCCTGCCTCGAGTGTGAGCCGCTGACCCGCGCCGTCGTCACCGGCTACGCCGCGAAGGTGACCGCCGAGGACCGCGCCGTGCAGCGGGACGCCTTCATCGCCGCGATGGTGTGGGGATACGGACGGGTCGGCTACGGCCCCTCCCGGGTGGAGCGCATCATGGCGCAGCCCGGGTTTGAGGAGCAGCTCGCCGACGTCACCCGCATCACCCTCGAGCAGGGCGGGCCCGCGGCCTTCGAGCACATCCGGCAGCAGCGCAAGAGCGGGGTCGGCTGCCTCAAGCACCTCGGCGCGGCCTTCGGCACCAAGTACCTCTACTTCCTCACCAAGGCCCACCGGGAGTCCGACATCGCCCCCGTCCTCGACTCCGTGGTGCGCGCCTGGTTCGCCGAGCATGTGAAGGACGTCGACGTCCGGATCGGCGGCGGCTGGACCTACCCCGACAGGTACCGGACGTACGTCACGACCATGCAGGCGTGGGGTGAGGAACTCAAGATCCCGGCCGACGACGTCGAGCGGCTCATCTTCCTCCAGCAGCAGGACGCCACCCAGGAGCCCTGGCGGGCGAGCTGGAGTTCCGCCGCCGCGGACCCGGAGGCCGGCGAGCTGCTCGAGGCCCTCCGCCTCGCGCTGGCCGACCTGGGCGCCGGGGACGACGCCGAGCCCCACCTGCAGGCTCTGGAGGACGTCATCGCCGACGCGGAGGACCGGGCGCCCGACGAGGCGTGAAGCCCCGCCCGCCTGTGCGCGGTTGGCGTCGAGATGAACGTGTCCGCTGAGCAGCTGATCGGCGACGAGTCCGGCGTGCACCGCGGCCTGTACCGGCGCGTCGTGGACCACGTCCCGTGGCTACGCGGCTTCGTCTGCGACGACCTCCACAATTTCGGCCCAGAGGACCGGTGGATCTTGGCGCGGTGAGGGCTCAGCGATCCATCGCAAGGGCGCCTACCGTGTCCAGGGCCCTCCGTAGGCTCGAGGCGTAGCCGGGGTAGATGTCCCGGACGAAGAGAGGACATTGGCATGACCACCAAGGCGGGGCTCATCGTGGCCGCTTCCCATGCTCTGCAGAACAGTCCCCAGCTGTTCGCACGCGTCGAGGACGGCGGTGTGGTCATTGGTGGGCGTGGCGGCGAGGTCATGCCGGATTCGACCGGGCTGTACGCGGTTGTCGCGCAGGATCCTGACGCGGCGCGAGCCGAGCTGCGATTGGACACGTCTGTCAGTCGAAGCGATGTGCTTTACATCGGCAAGGCCGAGGGCAGCCTGCGGGCCCGCCTGGAACGCAAGCATTTCGCGGGCGGCGGCACCGCGCACTCCACTCTGCGCCGCACTCTGGCCGCACTCCTGGTGGATCGGCTGGACCTGGAGCCAGTCGCCGTCGCCTCCGCGGGTCGATTCTCCCTCACCCCGGAGAGCGGCGAGCAGCTGACCACCTGGATGCGCCGTCACCTCGCCGTCCGTGTGTGGCAGGCGCCCGCCGGGTTCGCGGAAGTGACACCGCTCGGGGGCATCGAGAAGCCTGTGATCGACACGCACACCCCGCCGTTGAACCTCATCTACGGCGGCACCAGCCCCGAAGCACAGCTGCTCCGCCAGCGCATCCGGAAAGCCCGCACGGCCATGGCGGAGCAGGCGAAGCGCGATGTGGACGTGGTGGAAGTCCATTCGTCGGCGCGCGCGACCGTCGGCGACTTGTTCCGCCGCCGCCGCCCCCGCCAGTACGGGCTGCGGGGAAGCATCGGTCTCTGGGAGGAGCTCGCTGAACGGCTCGACGACACCCCCATGCCCACCAGTGAGTATGAACTCGGCCGGCTCCTGCGCGATGCGCTCGATCGCTCCCTCGAGGGGGCCGAGCCTTACGACGAGGACAAGGTCAATGTGGAGCGGTTCAACCGCGGAGGCATGAGTCAGGGCCTCGTCCATCTGCCCTGGTGGGAGGACCAGGCCATCCCCCTCCTCCTCGACCGCTGGGGAGCCTGGGCGGACACCCGGGGTCTCCTCGGCCCGGAGGACTACATCGGGAGCTGGTGACCCGACAGTGTGTGGTGCCTGCCGCCGTCCTCGATGGCCTCCTTCGCCACCGGCCGGGTGACGTGGGGCGCACAGGGAAGGGCCACGTGTTGCCGGTGAGCAGCGCAATGAGCTCCGCGCGGTCCGCGCCGGCGGGGTCGAGACGGGTGATGGCGACGGTCATGGGGCGAGGGTGGGCGCCGGCATCATGGGCGCCTCCCCACCCGGACCCCTTCCGAGTCCGACACAATGCATACATCCATGCATGCATCCGATTACTCTGGCCCGCATGACTCCACTCTCCGACCCCTTATGGGGCAGTCGTGCCACGGCTGCCGGCCGCCTGGCCCACGACGTCGCCTGGCGCATCGTCCGCGGTGAGATCGCCGCGGGGGAGATGCTCACCGAGGTCCAGCTCTCCACGGAGGCCGGCATCTCCCGGACGCCGGCCCGGGAGGCCCTCCTCCAGCTCGAGCGCTGGGGCCTGGTGCGGCTCCTCCCCAAGAAGGGCGCGGCCGTGCAGGCCCTCACGCCGCAGAGCGTGGCCGACCTCACGGCCCTGCGCGGCCTCCTCGAGTCCACCGCCCTCGCCACGGTCGCCGCGCGGCCCGACGCCGTCGGGCCCCTCGTCGCCACGCTCACCGCCAACCTGGAGCAGCAGCGCGCCGCCCTGGACGCCGGCGACCTCGCTGCCTTCTCCGCGCTGGACGTGCGCTTCCACCGGGACGTGATCGCCACGTGCGGCAACGCCGCCTTCGACGAGGTCGTGCGCACCTTCGCCCCCCGCCTGGCACGCCTGATCCACGCCGCCACCGGCGGATCCGTCGACGCCGCCCGCCGCCTCCTCGATGGGCACGCCGAGATCTGCGCCCAGCTGGCCGCCGGGCGCGCCGCAGACGCCCAGCGCGCCCTGCAGGCGCACCTCGACGCCGCGGGGAGCGGCGTCGTCCCCGGCCTGCCGCCAGTGGGCCCGTCCGAGGCAGGTGAACCCCGATGATCGAGGGCCTGCTGATCCTGCTGCTCTGCCAGCTGGCGGGCACGCTCGTGGCCGACACGCTGCACCTGCCGATCCCCGGGGCCGTGCTGGGCATGCTCCTGCTGCTCGGCCTGCTCGCGTGGCGCCGGCCGGCCGAGGACGCGCCGGTGATGACGGCGAGCCATCACCTGCTCCAGCACCTGCCGCTGCTGTTCGTCCCGGCGGGCGTCGGCGTCGTCGCGGTGCTGGGCCTCATCGAGGAACACCGGGCGCTGATGCTGGTCGGCTTCGTGGTGCCCTGGCTGCTGGGGCTGGTGGTCACCGCCGGCGTCGCCGCCCCGCTCGCCCGCCGCCTCACGGACAAGGAGGACGCACAGTGAACGCCGCCGAACTCACCGACTCCCTCGCCGAGGCCTGGGACGCGCTCCTGCACACACCGCTGTTCGGCATCGCGCTGACCCTCGCCGTCGCCGTGCTCTCCCGCCGTCTGTGGCTCGCCGCCCGGCAGACCGCCCTGCTCACGCCCGTGCTCGTGACGATCGTGCTGGTGGCCGCGTTCCTGGCCCTGACCGGCATCGACTACGAGACCTACATGATCGGCGGCAGTTACCTCACCTTCCTGCTGGGCCCCGCCACCGTGGCCCTCGCCGTCCCCCTCTACCGGGCCGGCCCTGACATCCGGAAGCTGCTCCTGCCGGTCGCCGTCGGGGTCACCGTCGGCTCGCTGACCGCCATGGTGAGCGCCGTGCTGATCGTGCGGGCGATGGGCGGGGACGCCGCGCTGGCCGCCACGTTCGCCCCCAAGTCCGCGACGACGCCGATCGCCATGGCGGTGGCCGACGCCGGCGGCGGGATCGTCTCCCTCGCCGCCGTGCTCCCCGTGCTCACCGGCGTGCTCGGCGCCGTGTTCGCCCCCTGGGTGCTCGACCGGCTGCGCGTGCGCGACCCCCGCGTGCGCGGTCTGGCCATCGGCGTGAGCTCCCACGGCATCGGCACCGCCCGCGCCCTCGCTGAGGGGCCGAAGACCGGTGCGTTCTCCGCCCTCGCCATGGCCTGCTCCGGTGTGCTCACCGCCCTGCTGGCCCCGCTGGTGCTGGCGATGACGGGGTGAGGGGCCGGGCGGCCGCCCCCGGCCGGGCAGCCGCCTCGACCCGCTCCGGCCGCGGCGGCCGCCTTACCGTGTCCGCCCCGCCTGCCACCCTGGTCCTCTTCCTTCCCCGCGGGCCGCCCGCCGGCCCTCGCAGGCGCAGTGACGCGGCCCGGTCCTGCGAACGAGAGGACCCCACCCATGATGGGCCCGTCCCACGCGGCCACCGGCGCCGCGGCCTGGCTGGCGCTCACGCACTGGCAGTCGCCGATCGCCGTGCTGCACCTGCCCGCCGAGCTCCAGCTGCTCGGCGCCGTGACCACCGCCGGCGCGGCCATGATCAGCGACTGGGACCACCCCCGCGCCACCGTCGTCCACGCCCTGCCGCCCCTGACCGAGTGGCTGAGCCGCGGCATCCGCCACGTGGCCGGCGGGCATCGGCGCGGCACACACTCGCTGGTGGGGATCGCGGCGTTCACCGCCGTCGCGACGGCGGCCGCCTCCATCCAGGTGCCGATCGCGGGGCACGTCTACACACCGGGGCAGGGGGTCATCGCCGCGTTCCTGGCGGCCGTGGCCGCCAAGGCCCTCCGACTGCTCCCGAACCGGGGATGGAGGGCCGCGTGGGCACTCGGCATCCTGGTCGCGGTGTCGGCGACCGTCCTCAGCGACGGGCTGTGGTGGATCCCCGCCTCCGTGGCCGTCGGCGTGAGCGTGCACATCCTCGGCGACGCCCTCACCAACAACGGGGTGGCCCTGCTCTGGCCGCTCAGCCCGGAGCCTCCCGCGCGCCTGTGGTGGTGGCAGTCCTCCGGACGGTTCCGGCTTCCCCTGCTCGGCCGGACCGGGTCCTGGCGGGAGTGGGCGCTCGTCTCGGTGGTCACCGCGTTCACCGTGGTGCGGGCCGTGCGGCTCGTCCCGCTCGCCGCTCGGGGGGTGGCGGCACTGTTCTGAGCGGCGGCACCCGGCCACCGCCGCCCCCTCACGCCTCCGGGAGCCACCCCGCCCGCACGGTCGCCTCGGTCCCGCGGGGCAGCCTCGGGCGGCCGCCGGCGGCCAGGTCCCGGCAGGCGTCCGTGAGCGCCTCGAACGACCACCCCGGGACCCGGCCCAGCGCCTCGGCCGTGCCGTCCTCGCGCCAGTGCACGTGCCAGTCCCGGCGCCGCAGCCCATGACGGCCCCGCAGGCTCACCCCCGTCCCGACCGCGTGCACGACCGCCTGGTCCACGGCCTCGAGCAGCTCATCCGACCCGGGGTCGCAGGCGTCGCATCCGCAGTCCGGGAGCAGCGCGTGCACCTGCCCCGGGGCACCGACCGCCACCCGGAGCACCGGCAGGACGCCGCCGTCGTCGTCCTGGGGCACGTCCGTCTCCAGCAGCCACCAGGGGGAGGCGCCGTCGACGCAGGCCGGCGGCGCCACCCGCAGCGCCCGGTCCACGGGGGCCGCCAGGTCGGCGCGCCCGGCCTCGTCGAGCGGGATGCCACGCACCGGGTCCGGCACGACGACGGCGCCCGCCTCCGCGAGCACCTCGGCCCACACGCGGGCCCGGGCGCCCGCGATCCGATACCGCTGCGGGTCGGTCACCCGGGAGTACTCCTCCTCCCGAGGCGGGGCGCCGTCCGGGTGCGGGGCAGGCCAGGCGGGCAGGTCGAGGGCGGCGTACCGCCGGGCCACCTCCGCCCGCAGACGCGGCAGGGTCGTCATGGGAGGCTCACCCGTGTGTCCGGCCCGGGCGGTCACCCCGCTCACTCCGCCGGCGTCAGTTCCCGCTTGAGGATCTTGCCGGTGGCGGTCTTGGGCAGCCCGTCCCGCACGGTCACGGTGCGCGGGTACTTGTAGGGCGCCACCTGGGACTTCACGTGCTGGATCAGCTCCTCCTCCGTGGCGTGCGCACCGGGGGCGAGCACCACGTGCGCGGCGACCTCCTGGCCGAGCTCCGGGTGGGGCACCCCCACCACGGCGGCCTCCGCGACGGCCGGGTGCTCGTAGAGCACCTCCTCGATCTCGCGCGGGTACACGTTGAGCCCGCCGCGCAGGATCATGTCCTTCGTGCGGTCCACGATGTAGTAGTTGCCCGCGGCATCGCGCCGGGCGAGGTCGCCGGAGCGGAACCAGCCGTCCTCGGTGATGGCCTGGGCGGTGGCCTCCGGCTTGCCCCAGTAGCCCTTCATCACGTTCTCCCCGCGGATCCACACCTCGCCCAGGGTCTCCTCATCGCCCTCGGGCACCACGGCCCCGTCCGGCGTCACCAGCTGCAGTTCGCACCCGCGGACGGCGCGTCCGATCGAGCCCGGCTGATGCTCCTCACCCGGATGGTTGAAGCACGCCACCGGGGAGGTCTCGGACAGGCCGTAGCCCTCGAGGATCTCGCAGTCGAAGGTGGCCTCGAAGCGGCGCAGCAGCTCCACGGGCAGGGCCGATCCGCCGGAGACGCCCAGGCGCAGGCTGGCCAGGTCCTCCGGATGGTCCTTGGCCGCGGCCAGCACGGCCCCGTACATGGTGGGCACGCCGATGAACACGTCCACCGCGCACTCCCGGACGGTCTGCGCGGCCACGGCGGGATCGAAGCGGGGGATCAACGCCAGGCTGGCGCCCGTCGTCACGGGCGCCATGAGCGCGCACGTGAGGCCGAAGACGTGGAACAGCGGCAGGCAGCCGAGCACGGTCTCCCCGTGCTGGAGCTGGATCAGCGTCTCCGCCGCGGTGTCCGCGTTGGTGCCCATGTTCCGGTGGGTCAGCTGGGCGCCCTTGGGGCGGCCGGTGGTGCCGGAGGTGTAGAGGATGACGGCGTCGTCCTCGAGGTCCCGCTCGACGGTCTCGGTCACCGGGCCGGGGCTCGCCGCGAGGTGCGGGGCGAGGCCGTCCTCGCCGAGGGTGCGCAGCGGCACACCGCGCTCGCGGGCGCCCTCCACGGCTTCCTCGGACGGCACGGACCACAGCATCGACGCGCCCGAGTCCTCCAGGTAGTACTCGATCTCGCGGCGCTTGAACAGCGGGTTCATCGGGACGACGACGGCGCCCAGCTGCAGGGCCGCGAAGAACACCACCGGGAACGCCGGGATGTTCGGCACCATGAGCGCCACGCGGTCCCCGGGGCCGATGCCCTCCTGCCGCATGAGCCCGGCCAGACGCTGGGACTGGTCCTGCAGCTCGGCGTACGTCATGCGGTTCTCGCCGAGGATCAGGGCGGTGGAGTTCGGGTGCTCGGCGGCGGTGCGCTCGAGGCGGGCGGGCAGGGTGAGGGTCACGACGGGCCTCCGAGGGGAGTCGGATGTGATGGGAACCACAGCGTAACGCCCGGCGGTGCTCGTTCGCTGTGAGCCGAGCGGGGTGTGTCGGCGGACCTCACGCCAGCGACATCACCGCGGTTCTGCCCGGCGGTGATGTCGCTGGCGCGCGGTCATCCACCGGCCCCGCCTGCGACGTCGATGTGTCGTCTCCACGGCTCAGGGGCGCAAGACTGGTCCCCGCACACCGCCGCCCGGACCGCCGGGCCAGACCGGAGGACAGACCATGACCGCACAGACCCCCGCCACCCCTGCCATCCCCGAGACGATGAAGGCCGTCGTCATGCGCGCGCCGGGCGACGTCGTCGTGGAGGAGGTGGACACCCCGCGCGTCGCTCAGCCCACGGACGTCGTCCTGAAGCTGGCCGCCGCGTGCGTGTGCGGCTCGGACCTGTGGCCCTACCGCGGTCACAACGACGTCGACCACCGGCGCATGGGCCACGAGTACGTCGGCACGATCGTGGAGAAGGGCGAGGACGTCGCCACCCTCGAGGTCGGTGACTTCGTGATCGGCTCGTTCATGCTCTCGGACAACACGTGCGAGATCTGCCAGGCCGGCTACCAGTCCCGCTGCGTCAACGCCGGCGAGTACACGGGCAGCCAGGCGCAGTACATGCGTGTCGAGCTCGCGGACGGCTCCCTCGTGAAGGTGCCCGGGGGTGAGCCCTCGGACCCGGACCGCCTGGCCGACTACCTCGCCGCCTCGGATGTGCTCGGCACCGGCTGGTACGCCGCCGTCGCCGCGCAGGCCGGCCCCGGCAAGACCATCGCCGTGGTCGGCGACGGCGCCGTCGGCCTGTGCGCCGTCCTGGCCGCCAAGACCCTCGGCGCGGAGCAGGTCATCGTGTTCTCCCGCCATGAGGATCGGGCCGCGCTCGCCCGTGAGTTCGGCGCGGACGTCGTGATCGCCGAGCGCGGCGAGGAGGGCGCCGCCCAGGTGCGCGAGCTCACCGGCGGCTACGGCGCGCACGGGGTGTGCGAGGCCGTCGGCACGCAGGGCTCCATGGACCAGGCCCTGGCCTCGGTGCGCCCCGGCGGGTACGTCGGGTTCGTGGGCGTCTCCCACGACCAGACCCTCGACGGCTCCGACCTCTTCGCCCGGGAGATCCACCTCGAGGGCGGGCCCGCCCCCGTCCGCCGCTTCCTACCCGAGCTGATCGAGCGCATCCAGTCCGGCGAGATCCAGCCCGGCCGCGTGTTCACCGCGCGCATGCCGCTCGACGACGCCGCCGAGGCGTACCAGGCCATGGACGAGCGCCGCGAGATCAAGGTGCTGCTGGAGGTCTGAGCCCCCTGCGGAGTGCGGAGGTGCCGAGGGGCTCCTCCGCCCCTCAGCCCTTCTTCACGGTGATCGTCCACTCCGCGGCGCCGCGCTTCACGAAGTCGGTGACCTCGTGGCCGTTCTCCGCGGCCCAGCGGGGCAGGGAGTCGGTGGCCTGGGTGCAGTCGAAGTCGATCACGAGCTCGTCCCCGGAGGGGATCTGCTGCATCGCCTGGTTGGCCTCCACGAGCGGGAAGGGGCAGACCTGGCCGTCGGTCTCGAGCAGGTGCTTCGCCATGATGTTCTCTCCTTGGTGTCGGTGGTCAGAGGTCGTTCGTGGGCGGGTCGGCTCAGCCGATCGGCGTGAGCTTCACGGGGCGGGCCGCCCCGGCGTCCGCCGCCGCGCCCTCGGCCGAGGTGAGGCCAGAGCCGGAGGTGGGGGCCGGCGTCGTGCCCTTGCCGCGGTGGTTGAGGATGAAGAGCTTGGCCGCCAGGCCGGTGCCCAGCACCATGAACACGAGGGCGGTCCAGCCCTGGAAGCTGAAGGTCGCGGTGTTCACCATCGCGTTGCCGATGGTGCAGCCGCCGGCCCACGCCGCGCCCCAGCCCATGCCGAGGCCGCCGATGATCGAGCGGACGGTGGTCTGCGCGTCGGGAACGCGGACGCGGAACTCGCCGGAGGCCTTCGCGGCGATGAACGAGCCGATCAGCAGGCCCGTCACCATCAGCACGCCCCAGTCCACGAGCTCGAGTTCGCCCGTGCCGATGAACGCGCCGATGTTCGCGGACGGGCCGGTGATGCCCAGGCCGGACTCGCGGCCGGTCGCCCAGGAGAGCGGCCACGCGAGGATCGCCAGCACGCCGATGATCGCGGCGGTGACGAACGGGTGCCACGCCTTCTCGGTGAGCACGTGCGCGAGGCCGGTCTTGGCGGCGGGCAGGCGGAAGCGGGTCATGGCCGCCTCGCGGCGCAGGTGATGACGCACGGCCAGGCCGACGCCGGCCACGAGCAGCGCCACGAACACCCACGGGGACAGCCCCGTGAGCTGCTGGAACGAACCCGTCTGCGTCTCGACGGAGCGGACGGCCTCGGTGGTGCCGGCCAGCGGGCCCTTGCGGAACGCGGTGGCGCCCACGATGTAGAAGATCAGCGCGAACCACGAGCCCACGAGGCCCTCGCCCGCGCGGTAGTACGTGCCGGTGGCACAGCCGCCCGCGAGCACGATCGAGAAGCCGAAGATCAGGCCGCCGATGATCGTGCCGAGCCACGGGAACGTCTCCGCCTCCAGGGTGATCACGCCGAGCGCGTCGAGGGCGAACACGCCCACCGACTGGACGGCCACGATCACCATGAACGCGGTGAGCCAGCGGGTGGACCGGATGGTGAACAGGTCACGGAAGGCGCCCGTGACGCAGAAGCGTCCGCGCTGGAACACGAAGCCCAGGACGAGGCCGAGGAGGAGTCCGGTGATGATCATGCCTGCCATGAGACAGTGTGCGGCCGGGCCCGCGCGCCGCGCAGGACGCGCGGGGTAACAGTCGCAGAGCTGTGCCGGGGACGGCGCGCGGCGGCGCCGTGGGCGACGCTTGACCCTCCCCTTGGGGGAACGCCCACGCTGGGATCACCTGAGAGAGAGGTCGCCCCATGAGCCCCCTGATGACCGTCGGCGAGTTCGCCCTCGCCACCGGACTGAGCGCGAAGGCGCACGCGGCCGAGCTGCGACGCCGCCGCGACCTCGAGGACCGCGCGCTCGCGCTCGCGGTCGCCGGTGTCTACGCGGCCCCGGATCCCGACGACGACGGCGGCCCCGCCCGTCCCGGCCCCGTGGCGGAGCGCACGGTCGGGCCGACGCCGTGGGCCGGCGTCGTGCAGCGGGTGGCCCTGGACGAGGCCGGTGAGGAGTCGACCACCGAGCGCGCGAACGCCGCCTTCGCGACGCTGTTCCAGGCACTCGCGGAGGCGGGGTCGGCACCCGCCGGGCCGCTGTGGACGGCGCTGCGTCCGGTGCCGGGCGCCGCCGACGTCGTGGAGACCGTCCTGGCCGTCCCGCTGAGCGGCCCGGCTCCCGCGGGTCTCAGGGTCGACGGGCACGAGGTGGTGGCCGGGACGCTGCCGCGCCGCGTGGAGCGGTACGTGGACGTGCGGGCCGACACGGGCGAGGTCGACCTGCTCGACGACGCCCCCGGCGGCGCGCTGCCCCATCCGGATCTGCTGGGGCTCATGGACGCGTTCGACATGGAGGACGCCGGTGCCGCGCCGGAGATCCGCCAGATCCTCGCGGACCCGGAGGCCGGACACATCGAGCTGGCGGTGACAGTGCGGGAGGAGGCGGGAGCGGGGCAGGGGTGAGCCGGTGCGGGGGCGGCACGGCGTGTCTGGCCGGCCGACCCTGCCGGTCCCGCGCGGACCCCCGGGGGCTCAGGGGTGCCCGGGGTGGCCCGAATGTGATGGAGTGCACGGATCCTGTCCGCGACCTGGGAAGTGACCATGGAGCAGTTCGTCACCGCCGCCAACTCGATCATGTGGAGCCTGCCCATGGTCGTCGGGCTCCTCGCCCTGGGCCTGTACTTCACGATCCGCATGGCGGCTCCCCAGGTGCGGCTGCTCAAGGACATGGTGGGCCAGCTGGTCAGGGGAGGATCGTCGTCGGCGGGGATCAGCTCGTTCCAGTCGTTCGCCATGGCCCTGGGCGGGCGCATCGGGGTCGGCAACATCGCGGGCGTCGCGGCCGCGATCTACCTGGGCGGCCCGGGCGCGCTGTTCTGGATGTGGGTGACGGCGATCCTCGGCGCCCCCGTGGCGCTCGTGGAGAGCTCGCTGGCGCAGCTCTACAAGCACAAGGTCCGCGGCGAGTACCGCGGCGGGCCCGCGTACTACATCCTCGAGGGGCTCGGCCGGAACTGGCGGTGGCTGGCGGTCGCGTACGCCGCGGCCACCGTGTTCGCGACGGTCTTCACCGGCCCGCAGATCCAGGCCAACGCCGTCACCGCCGCCACGACCGAGGCATGGGGTTGGGATCCGCTGTGGGTGGGTCTCGGGATGGCCGTGCTGTTCTGCGTGATCGTGTTCGGCGGCATGCACCGCCTGGGCCGCACGGTGGGCCTCGTGGTCCCGTTCATGGCCGGCGCGTACATCCTGGTGGGGCTGCTCGTCGTCGGGCTCATGTGGCAGCAGGTCCCCGCGATGTTCGGGCTGATCTTCTCCAGCGCGCTGGGCCTGGACTCGGTCTACGGCGGCATCCTCGGTGCCGCCGTCGCGTGGGGCGTGCGCCGTGCCGTGTACTCCACCGAGATCGGCACCGGTTCGGGCGCCCAGGCCTCGGCGGCCGCCCACGTCTCCCACCCCGTGAAGCAGGGCCTGGCCCAGGCGTTCTCCGCCTACGTGGACACCCTGTTCGTCTGCACCATGACCGGCCTGATGATCCTCGCCACGAACAGCTTCAACGTGCTGGGCCCGGACGGGGAGAGTCTGCTCGCGGAGCACGTGCCCGGCGTCGAGGAGGGCCCGGCGTGGGTCCAGATCGCCATCGACGAGGCACTGCCCGCCTTCGGCCCGTCCTTCGTGGCGATTGCCGTCTTCCTCTTCTCCTTCACCACCCTGCTCTCCTTCGCGTTCTACGCGGAGACGAATGTCGCCTACCTCATCCCGAACAAGACGGCGCAGCGCGCGGTCATCGCGATCGCCCGGCTGATGCTGGCCGGCTCCATGGTGTTCGGGTCCGTGCAGAGCTCGGCCCTCGTGTGGGCGTTCGCCGACTTCGGCGTCGGCCTCTACACGTGGGTGAACATCGTGGCACTCATCCTGCTGAGCCCCGTGGCCATCCGGCTGTTCAAGGACTACGACCGCCAGCGCCGAGCGGGCCAGGACCCCGTGCTGGATCCGGCGGCGATCGGCGTCCGCAACGCCCGCCTGTGGGAGCAGATCCACGCGGCCTACGAGCGCACCGGGGACGTGGACGAGGCCATGGACCACGTCGCGGACACCGCCCCGGACACCCGGGCCATCACCGTGGTCCCGCGCCGGGAGGGCTGAGGACCGACGACGGCGGCCCGGGGCGCCGGACGTCCGCGACGACGTCGGGCCACGGGCCAGGGCCGTCCGCGCGGCCTGAATCCCGGCAGGCTCACCCCATGGACCACAAGGAGATCCTCCATCAGGGGCTGCGCCGGCAGCGCGACGCCCTCTTCGCGAAGCTGGACGGCCTGCCCGAGCGGGAGGTCCGCCTGCCCCGCACCCCCACCGGCACCAACCTGCTGGGCCTGCTCAAGCACGCGGCCACGTGCGAGCTCGAGTACTTCGGCGAGGTCTTCGGCCGCCCCGCCGGCATCCCCCTGCCCTGGGACGCGCCGGGGGTGGGCGAGGAGAACGGCGCGGACCTGTTCGCCGCCGAGGACGAGACCCTCGAGGACGTCCTCGACTACGCGCGGCGATGCTTCGCGCACGCGGACGCGACCATCGAGGCCCTCGTCCTCGACGCGCGGGGGCGGGTCCCCTGGTGGCCCGCGCACCTGGCCGAGGTGACTCTGGCGCAGATCCTCTCCCACGTGGCCCTCGACGCGGCCCGCCATGCCGGCCACGCCGACATCCTGCGCGAGGGGATCGACGGGCAGGCCGGCCTGCGCGGCCCCGGGGACAACCTGCCCGGCTGGGACGCCGAGCGGTGGGCCGCGCACGTGCGGCGGCTCGAGGGGATCGCCCGGGGTGCGGGCCCGGTGCGCTAGCGTCCGCGGTGATGACTCCCCGCTCGCTCGCCGGTCTGGCCCTCACCGTCGCCGCCCTGATGTCCGCCTTCGTGCTGATGGCGCCGACGGCGCCGGGGCTGTTCGTCGGCGTGCTCACGGTGGGGACCTTCGGGTTCGGCCCGTTCTACGGGGAGCCCTCGCGGCAGCTCGTGGACCGGCCGTGGAGGCGGGGCACGCGCTGGCGCGATCTCGCCCGCCGGGTCCGCACCGACTGGCTCTCCCGGCAGCTGGGCGCCGTCGGCTGGAACGCGGCCATCAGCCGCCGCATCACCGGCCGGGCCGACCTGCGGCGCATCCGCACCGCCGCCGTGGGCTCCCTCGTCAGCCACGCCGCCTCCGCGGGTCTGCACGCGGTGGCGGGCGTGGCGCTGGCGGCCGTCGGGCATCCGGTCTGGGGCGTGGTCGCGGTGGCCCTGGGGCTCGTGGTGCACGCCTGGCCAGCCCTGCTGCAGGTCTCCGTGCTCGGGCGCATCGACGGACTCCAGACGCAGATCCGCGGGGACCAGCTGCTCTGGTGACCGGCCGGCACCGGGCGGCCCGGCCGAGCACTTTGTGGGCCGAATCCGACGGATGAGCCCCTGAATCGGGCACGGGAGCGTCGCATTCGGCCCGCAAAGCGGTGGGGAGGGGGCAGCGGGGAGAGGGCGGCGAGGAGAGGGCGGCGGGGAGAGGGCGGCACCGCGCGCTCAGCCCTACGCTCGGACCCATGACCGAGCACACATCCGAGCACACCCCCGAGAACCCCCACGTCGTCCGCCGCGGCTCCGGCGTCCCGCTGATCGCGGTGCACGGCAACAGCGTGGACCACCGGCTGCTGCTGCCGCTCGACGACGCCCTCGCCGAGGCCGGGGAGGTCGAGCGGATCTACGTGGACCTGCCGGGCTTCGGCCGGACCTCGGCCCTCCAGGACGACGGCGGCCTCCCCGAGCTCGCCGCCTGGCTCGTGGACTGGATCCGCGCGGAGGTCGGCGAGCGGCCGTTCGCGGTGCTCGGCAACTCCCTCGGCGGCCTGCTCGCCCGGCACGTGGCGGCCGAGTTCGGCGCGCAGGTGTTGGGGCTGGGGCTGCTCGCGCCCGTCGTCGACCCGGACGAGGACCGGCGCACCCGCACCGACCTGGTGGTGCGCGAGCGCGACGACGCCTTCATGTCTACCCTCGACCCCGACGACGCCGCCCCGTTCCTCGAGATGTCCCCGCGGCTGACGCGGGACACGTGGGAGCGGTTCCGCGAGCACGCGCTGCCGGGCGTCCGCGCCGTGGACGAGGAGGCGCTGAAGCGCCTGTCCGCGCGCTACGTCCTGGACGCCGTGCCGGAGGAGGCCGCGCCGCCGTTCGAGGGGCCCGCCCTGATCCTCACCGGCCGGGAGGACCACCTCGTCGGCTACCGGGACCAGGCCGCGCTCCTGGAGCATTACCCGCGCGCCACCTACGCGGCGCTCGACGCCGCCGGCCACAACGTGCACCTGGACCAGCCGGAGGTCGCCGAGGCGCTCGTCCGCGCGTGGGCGGTGCAGGTGGGCCGCGCGGCGTCGGACTGAGGCGGGGTCAGGGGGAGGGACGGGCCTCCACCCGGGCCTCCGCCTCGGCGCCCGCCCCCACCCCGACGCCGGCCCGCGCCAGCAGGCCGTCGGCCACCCGCAGCAGGGCGGCGACCGCCACGAAGAACACGAGGATCGCCACCACGTAGACGGCGACGCCGTCGTAGCCCAGCCGCGGGACGTCCAGGATCGTGTACGGGTACCAGTCCAGCCACGGCCCGCGCAGCAGCGTGAACGCCAGCCAGGCGAGCGGGATGAGCGTGGACAACCACACCACCCGCCACGTGATCTGCCGCCGCGGCCCGAAGACCGCCCACAGCACCGGGGTGAGGATCGGCGTGACGATGTGCTGCAGGGTGTCGTTGAACCGCTCGACGGCGGTCATCGGGTCGGCGTCCCGCAGCAGCACGTTGAACACCACGCCCGTGATCACGATGCACACCACCCCCGTCACCCGCAGCACCCGGAACAGCGTGCCCGGCCGGTGCAGGCGCAGCGCCAGCAGCAGGGACGTCAGCCCCACCAGGAAGTTCGAGAGGAACGTGAAGTACGTGGGCTGGTTGAGCATGTGCTCCCAGCCGCCCTCGAGCACGCCCGCGTAGCCCGCGTCGGCCGGCAGGTCCGAGGACTTCCACGAGCCGATCCACAGTGAGAGCAGGTTGCCGCCCAGGGACAGGGCCGCGGCGACGGCGAAGGCAGGCCGCGCCGTCGTCGTCCAGCGGCCGGAGGGGGTGGGGAGGGTCATGCGCCCATCCTGCCGGAGCGCGACGCCGCCCCCGGTGCACTGGCCGAGCCGCTCGGGCCGGCGGGCGTGTCCCGGCCGGCGGTCCGGACCCTACGCTCGGCACCATGATCCGGACCCCCTGGACCCGCACCCCCGCCGGCGCGAGGCGCGCGCGCCGCCCCCGACAGTTCCGCCGCGTGACGACGACCGGGCCCGCCGCCGTGGACGTGGCCTGGGCCCGCTACGCCGACCTGCGCCTGTGGCCGCGGTGGGCTCCGCAGATCCGCGCCGTGGAGGCGCCACGGCGCCGGCTGCGGGCCGGGCTTCGCGGCGTGGTCCACGCGCCCCTGGGGCTGCGCGTCCCGTTCGTGGTCGAGGAGGTCGACGACGACGCCCGCACCTGGCGGTGGACGGTGCGGGTGGCCGGGACGGCGGTCTCCATGACGCACGACCTCACCGCCACCCCCCGCGGCACCCGGGCGGGGCTGACGGTCCACGGGCCCGCCGTCGTCGCCCTGGCCTACCGACTGCCGGCCCGCGTGGCGCTGCGGCGGCTGTGCCGGGCGCACCTCTGAGGGCGGACCGCCGGGCCGGGCCTGTGGCCAGGGGCCCCGCCCGCCTCACACCGCCGCGGCGTCGGTCCGCAGCTCGACGCGCGGCCAGTCGGCGAGGTCGGCGAGCATCTGCCGGTCGTGGGTCACCACGACGACGGCCTGCTCCGTGACCTGCAGGGCCTCGGTCATCTCGTCCACGAGCGCGGGGGAGAGGTGGTTCGTCGGCTCGTCCAGCAGCAGCACGTGGGGGCGCTCGATGAGCACCATCGCCAGGTGCAGACGGGCCTGCTGCCCCTGGGACAGGCGTCCGACCGGGGTGTCCGCGGCCTCGGCGGTGAGCAGCCCGAGCGAGGGCAGCGTGGGGGCCGGCAGGGGACGGCCCAGGTCGTCGACGCCGGCCTCGTCCGCGCCGACGCGGCGCACGTGCTCCTCGAACACGGCGGCGGCGGTGCGCTCCTCGTCCCACGCGGGGGTCTCCTGCGCCACGAGGCGCACGCGCACGTCGGCGCCCACGGTCACCAAGCCGCTCGTGGGCTCCAGGTCCCCGGCGAGCACGCGCAGCAGCGTGGACTTCCCGGCCCCGTTCGGGCCCGTCACCAGCACGCGGCCGCCCGGCACGAGGGCCGCGCCCATCGGCTGCTCGAGCCGCCCGGCCACGCGCACGGCGTCCGCGGTGAGCAGGACGTCGTCGCCCGCCGTGCCCGGCCCGCCCGCCGTGCCCGCCGCCGCGTCCGCGCCGTCCCGCGGGTCGCCGTCGGGCATGTCCGCGAACGGCCAGTCCAGGCGCAGGGGCGGCTCGGGCACGGTGATCCGGTGCGCCTCCAGCTCGTCGAAGCGCCGGTTGAACATCTGCACGATCCCCGCCGACCGGCTCGAGCGCTGGTGCTTGCCGGTGCCCTTCGGGGGCCGCCACGAGCCCTGCATCTGCTCCCGCGCGTCCTCCACGGCCAGCTCCAGCCGCTCGCGCTCGGCGTTCTGCTCGGCGTACTCCTGCTCCCAGGCGGCCCGGGCGCGGCGGCGCCCCTTCGCCCAGCCGGCGTACCCGCCGGAGTACCGCCGCGGCCGCCCGTCCTGGCTGGGATCCAGGTCCACGATGTCGGTGCACACGGCGCGCAGCAGGGCGCGGTCGTGGCTGACGACGGCGACCCCGCCCGGGTGCTCCACCAGCCGGCGGGTGAGGAAGTCCAGGGCGACGTCGTCCAGGTGGTTGGTCGGCTCGTCCAGCAGCAGCAGGTCCGGCCGGGAGCCGAGGGTGACGGCCAGGCGCACCCGGTGGCGCTGGCCGACCGAGAGCGATGTGAGGGGGCGCTCGCGGTCCGTGCACGCGTGCAGCCCCTCGAGGTCCATGTCCACGCGCCGGCCGGCGTCCCAGGCGTCGTAGAGGTGGGCCCGCTCCAGCGCGGTGGAGTACCGGTGTCCGGCGCCGGCGTCGTCGGGGGCCTCGGCCAGGGCGGCCGCGGCGGCGTCCAGGGCCTCGAGTGCGGCGTGCGGGCCCGTGAGGGCGTCGCGGACCAGGTCGCCCACCGTGCGGGAGCGCCCGTCGGCCCGCGCCCGCAGCGCCTGCGGGACGAACGCGAGCGTGCCCGCCCGCGTCACGCGGCCGACGTCGGGCGTGATCCGGCCCGTGAGCACGTGGAGCAGCGTGGTCTTGCCGCGCCCGTTCTCACCCACGATCCCGAGCCGCGAGCCGGCGTTGATCCGCACCGTGGCGTCCGTGAGCACGCGGTGCCCGCCGAGCGAGACGGTCAGGTGCTCGCCGCGCAGGTGGGCGGCGGGCCCGGCGGGCAGGGCGGGGGAGGGAGGGCCGGAGGTCATGTCCGCCAGTCTAGGGAGGGGGCGCGCTGCCGCGTCCGGGGTCGGGACTACGCTCGGGGCCATGTCCGCCGCCCCGCCGCCGCCCGCCTTCGGCACCGTCCTGCACCACCGCGCCCACGGGATGGCCCCGGGGGAGTCCATCTCCCCGCCGCTGGTCCACGCGAGCGCGTTCCACCTGCCCGGCGCGGACCCGGACGGCGCCCCCACCGCCCCCGGCGCGGACGTGCCTTTCCAGTACGCGCGCTGGGCCACGCCCACCTGGTCCGCGCTCGAGGCCGCCCTGGGCGCGCTGGAGGACGCCGACGTCGCCGTGGTCCCCTCCGGCATGGCCGCGATCGCCGCCGTCCTGCTGCCCCTGCTGCACCCGGGGGACCGCGCCCTCCTGCCCGCGGACGGCTACGGGCCCACCCGCGCCCTCGCCGCCGAGCACCTCACGCCCCGAGGCGTGCACGTGGACCTGGTCGCCACCCAGGGGCTCGCCCATGCGGACCTGAGCGGCTACGACCTGGTGCTCGTGGAGACCCCCTCCAACCCGGGGCTGCGCGTGGCGGACCTGGCGGACGTCGCCGCCCGCGCCCACGCGAACGGCCGCCGGGACGGCGCGGGGGCCCTCGTGGTGGTGGACAACACGCTGCTGACCCCCCTGGGGCAGCGCCCGCTGGAGCTGGGGGCGGACGTGGTCATGGCCTCGGACACGAAGGCCGTCAACGGGCACACGGACGCCCTCGGCGGGCACGTGGCCAGCCGGGACCCGCAGGTGATGGCGCGGGTGCGCGGCTGGCGGACCCTGGCCGGCGGGATCCTGGGCACCCACGAGGCCTGGCTCATCCACCGCGGTCTCGAGACCCTCGAGGTCCGCTTCGCCCGGATGTGCGCCTCGGCGCAGGCGGTCGCGGAGCTGGCCGCGGGCCACCCGGCGGTGCGCGCCGTGGTCTACCCGGGGCTGGCGGACCACCCGGACGCGGAGGTCGTGGCGCGTCAGATGACGGCGGCGGGCGGCCTCGTCGGGCTGCGGTTCGCGGACGCGGCGGCGGCCGAGCGGTTCATCGCCGCGGCGCAGTACGTGGTGCCGCAGACCAGCTTCGGCGGCACGCACACGGCGGCCGAGCGCCGCGCCCGCTGGGGCGACGACGTCCCGGACGGTTTCGTGCGTCTGTCCGTGGGCGTGGAGCCCACCGCCGAGCTGCTGGCCGACCTGGAACGCGCGATGACCGCCGCGGGCGGCGGGCCGACCGCCTGACCCGCGCCCTCCGCACTTTGTGGGCCGAATACGACTCTCCCGGGGGCTCTGGGGCCCGGGAGAGTCGTATTCGGCCCTGAAAGTGAGCGCCGCCGAGACCTCACCCTGACCCGCGTCCCGGCTACGCTCGCGGACGAGGCCGCCCACCCGCGCCTCGCCCGCCCGCCCCGCCCCAGGAGACCCGCCCCATGCAGCTCGACCTGATCGTGGAGAACGCCCGCCTCATCACCGGCGACCCCGCCCGCCCGTCGGCCTCGCGGCTGGGGGTGTGGCGGGGCGTCGTCGTCGGGGTGGACGAGGAGCTGGACGGCTTGACGGCGCGCGAACGCCTCGACGCGCGGGGGCGCACCGTCCTCGCCGGGTTCAACGACGCCCACGCGCACAGCGTCTGGTTCGGCCAGTCCCGGCTGGACGTGGACCTCGAGGGTGCGCGCACCGCGGAGGAGGTCCACCGCCGGGTCCGCGCCCGCGCCGCCGAGCTCGACCCCGGCGCCTGGGTGACGTGCACCGGCTTCGATCCCGGCCACCTCACCGGCCCCCAGCCGGACCGGGACAGCCTCGACGCCGCCGCCTCCGGGCGCCCCGTGCTCATCCGCCACAACACGGGCCACGCCGTCACGGTGTCCGGGGCGGTGCTGGTCCTGGCCGGCGTGGGGGAGCAGGTGCTGCAGCAGCCCGAGGGCGGGCGGATCCTCACGGACGCCGCCGGCCGGCCCACCGGTCTGTTGGAGGAGACCGCCATGAGCCTGGTGACCCGGCTGCTGCAGCCGGAGTCCCACGAGCACATCGGCGCGTGCCTGGCGCGGGCGTCGCAGGAGTACGCGGCCGAGGGCATCACCTCGGTGACCGATGCGGGGGTGGCCGGCGGGTGGATCGGGCACAGCCCGCTCGAGTTCGGCGCGTATCAGCGCGCCCGGGACGCGGGGCTGCTGCGCACCCGCTTCCAGACGATGGTCGCCCTGGATGCGCTGCGCCCGGTGGACGGCCACCCCGACGACGGCACGCACCTCACCCTCGACGCCGGCGTGCGCACGGGGGTGGGCGACGAGTGGCTGCAGATCGGGCCGGCGAAGGTGTTCACGGACGGGTCGATGCTCGGGCAGACCGCCGCGATGACCGAGGACTACTGCGGGCACGGCCACGGCCGCGGCTACCTGCAGCAGGACGCGGGGGAGATGCGCCGGGCGTGCCTCGGTGCGGCGGCCGCCGGCTGGGCCCTGGCCCTGCACGCGATCGGCGACGCCGCCCTCGACTTCGCCCTCGACGTGATCGCCGAGGCGCGGGGCCGGTTCGGGCGGCCCGTGATGCCGCACCGCGTGGAGCACGGCGGGGTGGTCCGCGACGACCAGGTGGCCCGCATGGCCGAGCTGGAGGTCGTGATGGCCACCCAGCCGAACTTCATCGGTGCGTTCGGCGGGTCGGTGCGGGAGCGGATCGGGCCGGAGCGGGCCGCGCTGTCGTACCCGGCCGGCCGGCTGCTGCGTGCGGGCCTGGTGCTGCCCGGCAGCTCGGACCGCCCCGTGGCCGGCGGCCGCCCGCTGGAGGTCATCCAGGACTTCGTGCTGCGCCGCACCGAGACCGGCGAGCAGTACGGCCCGGACGCGGAGCGGCTCACGGTGGCCGAAGCCCTGCACGCCTACACGGTCGGCTCCGCGGAGGCGACCGGCTGGGGCGGCCGCAAGGGACGGCTCGTCGCAGGCCAGCTCGCGGACTTCACGGTGCTCAGCGAGGACCCGCGCGCGGTGCCGAGCGACCAGATCGCGGCGATCGACGTCGTCGCCACCGCCGTGGGCGGGGAGTTCGTGCACGGCGGGCTGTGACGCCCGGCCCCGGCACCGGCCCCGACTCCTCGCGACGAGCCCTGCGATATGGCCCCTAAACGCGTGGTTTAGGGGCCATATCGCAGGGCTCGTCATCCAGGGGAGCGGGTGGGGCACGTCCGGTGACCCGGGGATCAGCCGTGGCGCCGCCGGGGGGCTGCTCCCTACGCTCGGAGGACGGCGCGCAGACCGCGCGTCGCCCCGAGACCGTGAGGAGCACCCCGTGGCGCACGACGACGCGAACACCACCACCACCGACCAGCTCACCCTGCAGGACCCCACGAAGCGCTACCCCGTGATCAGCCCGCCGGAGCAGTCGCTGCCGGGCACCGGCCTGGACGCGGAGATGACGCCGAAGGCCGACCTGGGTGAGAAGTCCTACCGCGGCACCGGCCGTCTCGAGGGCCGCAAGGCGCTCATCACCGGCGGTGACTCCGGCATCGGCGCGGCCACCGCGATCGCGTTCGCGCGCGAGGGCGCCGACGTCGTCATCAGCTACCTGCCCGAGGAGGAGAAGGACGCCCAGCACGTCCTCGAGGTCCTGCAGGCGGAGGGGCGCACCGCCGCTGGGATCCCCGGCGACCTGCGCGACAAGACGTTCTGCGCCGACCTCGTGGCCCAGGCGGTCGAGAAGCTCGGCGGGCTGGACGTGCTGGTGAACAACGGCGGCAAGCAGGTGGCGCAGGACTCGATCGAGGACATCGACGACGAGCAGCTCGAGGCCACCTTCGACATCAACATCCTGGCCCAGTTCCGCCTGGTCAAGGCCGCCCTGCCGCACCTGAAGCCGGGCTCCACGATCATCAACACCACCTCCGTGGTCGCCTACATGGCCCCGGAGCAGCTGGTGGACTACTCCGCCACGAAGGCCGCCATCAACACCTTCACGAAGGCCCTGGGCCAGCAGCTGGCCCCGAAGGGCATCCGCGTGAACGCCGTGGCGCCCGGTCCGATCTGGACCCCGCTGCAGCCCTCCGGCGGCCAGAAGTCGGAGGACCTGCCGGAGTTCGGCCAGTCCACCCCGCTGGGCCGCGCCGGGCAGCCCACCGAGCTGGCCCCGGCCTACGTGTTCCTGGCCTCGCCGGAGTCCTCCTATGTGGTGGGCGCGACCATCCCGGTGACCGGCGGCATGCCCACCCCGTGACCGGAGTCGGGCGTTCCTGTCCCTGGGCGGTCACACCACCAGGGACAGGAACGCGCCGAGCGCGAAGCCGACCACGGTGAGCAGCCCGGCCTTCTCCCCGCCCTTCTCTCGGGCCTCGGGGATCATCGTGTCGATCAGCATGACCAGCAGGGCGCCGGCCGCGAACCCCTGGATGCCGCCGGTCAGGGTGGGGGAGGCGACGTCGGCGATCAGCCCGCCGCCCCACGTCGCCAGAGCGCAGACCACCGCCACGAGCGACCACTGGACCAGCAGGTGGCGCCGCGTCTTGCCGCCGTCGAGGGAGTCGGCCGTGGCGGCGATGGACTCGGGCAGGTTGGACATGAAGATCGCCACGAGCAGCGCAAGGGAGACGCCCTCGCCCGCGGCCAGCCCGATGCCCAGCACGAGCTGCTCCGGGATGCCGTCCAGCAGCGCGCCCACGGTCAGCGCCGCGCCCGAGGACGAGCCGCCGGACCTCGCGGCGGAGCGCTCCACCGCACGGTCGCCGAGGAAGTAGGCGGCCGCGCCGAGCGTCAGCCCGATGCCGACGGCGGCAGGTCCGGCCGCCTGCACGCCCGCCTCCGCGAGCTCGAAGGACACGGACGCGATCAGGGCGCCGGCGCCGAAGGCGAGCACGAGTCCGATCGTGCCCATGTGCCAGCGGCGCAGGGTCGCCAGGACGGCGCCCACGAGCAGGGAGGACGCGGCGACCGCGCCCCACATCAGGGTCATCACGGCAGCCAGGCTACGCGCTGACCGGGGGCGACGCCGGGCCGCCGCCTCAGCTCACCGCACGACCTCGTCCGCCTCGCCCGTGAGCCCGAGCTTCTCGGCCACGTAGTCCACGTCCTTGTCTCCGCGGCCGGAGAGGTTGACCAGGATCCGCGCGTCCCGGCCCATCTGCGGGGCGAGGCGGATCGCGTGCGCCACGGCGTGCGCGGACTCGAGCGCGGGGATGACGCCCTCGAGCCGCGTGAGCCGCTGGAACGCGTCGAGCACGGCCGCGTCGTCCTCGGCCACGTACCGGACGCGGCCGACGCTCGCGAAGTGGGCGTGCTGTGGACCGACGCCCGGGTAGTCCAGGCCCGAGGCGATCGAGTGCACGGGATCCGGGGTGCCGTCGTCGTCGGCGAGGACGAGGGTGGCCATGCCGTGGAGGACGCCGTCGCGGCCCTGGGTCATGGTCATCGCGTGCTCGCCCTTGGTCGCGGAGCGGCCGCCGGGCTCGACGCCCACGAGCGCGACGTCGGCGTCGTCGAGGAACGCGGTGAACGCGCCCATCGCGTTGGAGCCGCCGCCCACCGCGGCGACGACGGCGCTGGGCAGCGCCCCGAACCGCTCCTGGAACTGGGCGCGGGCCTCGCGGCCGACCACGGACTGGAAGTCGCGGATCATCGTGGGGAACGGGTGCGGGCCCACCACGGAGCCGATCGCGAACAGGTACTTCTCCGGGTTCGCCGCGTACACCTCGAACGCCGAGTCCACGGCCTCCTTCAGGGAGCGGCCCTCGCGCTCCACCGAGACGACCTTCGTGCCGAGCAGGCGCATGCGCACCACGTTGGGGTGCTGCTTGGCCACGTCGATCGCGCCCATGTGGATCTCGCAGTCGAGGCCGACCATCGCGGCCGCCGTCGCCAGGGCCACGCCGTGCTGGCCGGCGCCGGTCTCCGCGATCAGGCTGCGCTTGCCCATGCGCTTGGCGAGCAGCGCCTCGCCGATCGTGTGGTTGATCTTGTGGGCGCCCGTGTGGTTCAGGTCCTCGCGCTTGAGCACGATCCGTGCGCCGCCGAGCTCGTCGGAGAGGCGGTCCAGCGGGGTCAGGGGGGAGGGGCGCCCGACGGCGTCGCGCAGCAGGCGTCGGTATTCGGCGTAGAACTCGGGGTCCTGGCGCGCCTCGGCGTACGCGCGGGCGACCTCGGCCATGGGGCCGGCCAGCTGCGGGGGCAGGTGGGCGCCGCCGTACTGGCCGAACATGCCGTCCGCGGAGACGTCCAGGTCCGGGGTGGTGACGAGGTCGCAGGCCTCGGCGAGGGTGCGGGGCTCGGGGGCGCCTCTCAGGGCGTTGTCCTCGGGGTTGCGGTGGGTCATCGGGGGTCCTCCTGGGATGGGGCCCGCCGGAGCCGCTCATGACCGAGCCGCCCGGCAGGCGAGCGGCTCGTCGTGTCAGATGCGCATGACCGGGGCCGCCCTCAGGCGGTCCACCACTGCTGCGCGCGCATCTGCATGGGGCCAGCGTACTGCACATCGGGCGGCGTGGGTCTCACCATGTGATTGCAAATCTCAGAATATGGACATCGCTCCCCGTCTCAGTGAATCGCGATTCACCCTGGATCCATGACCATCACCGCCGTCGACACCCCGTCCCCGACCGCCGAGGCCGCCGCTGTGCTCGCCGCCACTCCGGGCATGCGGTACGCCGAGTTCCTCACCGCCGCCCCCGCAGTGCCCGGCATCGTGGCCGTGGTGGCCGAGGAGTCAGCCCGTGCCGCCCTGGGCCTCACCCCCGCCGCCGGTGATGTCCTCGCCGTCGACGTGGCCGACGAGAGCCTGCAGCGCCGCGAGGTGCGCGCCGCCTTCCAGTCCGGTCGTACCGGCGTCTCACCGCTGCGCCAGGCGTTCGCCGCCCTGCTGGCGGGCGAGCTCGGCCTGGATGTGGAGCGCACCAGCCCGGGTGCGGCGGGGGTGGGCTTCGCCCTCACCCCGGAGTCCGAGGAGACGCTCACGGCGTGGATGCGGGAGCACCTGACGCTGCGCGCCTGGGTCGCCCAGGACGCCTCCGCCCTCGAGGGGGTCGCCCGAGAGGTGGCCGCCGATCTCGCCCCGGCCCTGCAGCCGGGCGCTCTGGAGGCCCCTGTGGCGCAGCGGGTCGCGGCCATGAGGGCCTCCGCCCGCCGTTCCGCCACGCTCTGAGCCGGCCGGGCGCCGGAGGCGACGCCCTCGTCCGTGGCGCTCGGTCTCGTCGTGCCGGGAGATCACCCCGAGTCCGCTGACAGGATGGGTGCATGAAGCACGAGATCGTCCTCACCCGCGGGGACCTCACCCTGCGCCCCCTCTCACCCACCGACGGCCCCGCCCTGCGCGAGCTCGTCGACGCGGTCATGTGGGCGGGGAACAGCGCGCCTCTGCCGGTGGACGGTGCGGCCATGTCCGCGCACCTCGCCGAGCTGATCGAGCGGGAGGGCACCTTCGCGTTCGCCGTCGAGCAGGGCGGGGAGCTGGTGGGGCGCACGAGCCTCTATGACCTGGTGCCGGGGCTGCGGGTGGAGGTGGGGCACACGGTCTACGCCCGTCGGGTGTGGGGCACCTCCGTGAACCCCGGCTGCAAGCTGCTGTTGTTCGGGCACGCGTTCGAGGAATGGACGCTGGAGCGGGTGGCCCTGCGCTGCGACCACCGCAACGCCCGTTCGCACGCCGCCATCGCCCGTCTGGGGGCGACGTTCGAGGGCACTCTGCGCCGCTTCCGTCCGGCGGCGGACGGCACGATCGCCGACGTCGACTACTTCAGCGTGGTGCGCGAGGAGTGGCCCGCGGTGCGCGCCGGGCTCGAGGCGCGCCTGGCCGCCTAGGGGTGTAGAACGGGGGGATGCCACCCGCATCCTCTGCCCCGTCCGCAGAGCGCGGACGCTCCCGCCCCCGCCCGGCCGACGTCGCCGCCCGCCCGGACGCCCCCTCCCCGCGGGCGACCGCCCTGCTGTTCGCTCTCGCGGTGGCCGCCGGCTCCGTGATGCCGCTGCAGGGCCGCATCAACTCCCGCCTCGCCCACCTGACGGGCGACCCCGTCCTCGCCGCGCTGTGCTCCTTCGCGGCGGGCCTGGTCGTCATGGTGCTCGTGAGCGTGCTGACGCCGCGGGGCCGCCGGGGCCTGGCCCGCATCCGCCCGGCCCTGGCCGCGGGGTCCGTGCGCCCGTGGTACGCGGTGGCGGGCGTGATCGGCGGGCTCCTGGTGCTCACCCAGTCCGCGACGATCGGCCCCCTCGGCGTGGCCGTGTTCACGGTCGCCGTGGTCACCGGGCAGGTGGTCGGCGGAATGGTCGTGGACCGGTTCGGGCTCAGCCCCGCCGGGGTGCAGCGCCTGACGCCGCGGCGCCTCACGGGGGCGGCGCTCGCCCTGGCCGCGGTCGCCCTCGTGGTGTGGCCCTCGCTCGGCGAGGCCGGCGGCGGGCCCGGCTGGGCGCTGCTGGCCCTGCTGCCCCTGCTGACCGGTCTGGCCACCGCCGGGCAGCAGGTGTTCAACGCCCGTCAGACCACGGCCTACGGCACCGCCATCCCGGCGACCCTGGTCAACTTCACTGCCGGCGTCCTCTTCCTCGGGGTCGTGTGGGGCGGGATCGCCCTGGCCTCCGGCCACGGCATGCCCGCGCTGCCGCACGACTGGCGGCTCTACCTCGGCGGCCCGCTGGGGTGCGTGTTCATCGGGGTGGGCGCCATGGTCGTCCCGCGCCTGGGCGTCTTCGCCGCCACCCTCGGCCTGGTCTCGGGCAACCTCCTGGGCTCCCTCGTGGTGGACCTGGTGGCCCCCACCGACGGATCCACGGTCACCACGACGACGGTGCTGGGCACCCTGGGCGCCCTCGCCGCCGTCATGCTCGCGTCCTGGCCGGCGCGGCGCCGGTAGCGTCGCCCGCGGCGGCAGGCCGCCGTCACCGCGCGGGACTCAGGCGCGGGCCACGGTCCCCCGCCGCCCGTGCCGGCGTCCGTGCATCACGAAGTAGTACCCGGCGGCGATCACCAGCACGCCCGCCAGGGCCGCGTACATGGCGCCGTAGCCGGCGGAGGCCACGAGCCCGCCGAGGAGCACGGGGCCCAGGCCCAGCCCCACGTCCGCGAAGAGCATGAGGGTGGAGATGCCGGCGCCGAGCTGGTGGGAGGGCACCGCGTTCACGGCGATCGCCTGGGCCGCGGGCATGAGCGTGCCGTAGCCGAGGCCGCTCAGCGCCCCGGCCAGCACCACCTGCCAGTCGCGCGTGGCGAAGGCCAGCACCAGGAGCGCGGCCGTGAAGCAGAGGAGCGCGGGGTAGACGACGGCGTCGTCCCCCCGGCGGTCCTGCAGGGTGCCCAGGGTGAGGCGCATGACGAGCATCGCCGCGGCGTAGGCCAGGAAGAAGAGGCCGGCGCCGGCCGTGAGCCCGCGCTCCACCGAGTAGGCGTTCAGGTAGGTGAGGATCCCGGCGTAGCTCAGGCCCACCAGCAGCATGAAGCCGCTGATCGGCAGCACCGCCGGGTGCAGCACGGAGCGCAGGCGGAAGCCCACCGCGGGGGCGGGGTGCTCCAGGGGGACCTCGCCGGCGGCGCGCTCGCCGTCGACGTCCGCCGCGGCGGGCGCCTCGCGCACCAGCAGGCCCAGCACGAGGCTGACCACCGTGATCCCCAGAGTCGCCCGGAACAGCCACGCGTAGCCGATGGAGCCGGCGAGGAAGAGTCCCAGGGCGGGGCCGATCGCGGTGGCCAGGGTGGTGCCCAGCGCGAGGTGGCCGGTGGCCTCCGCGCGTCGCCCGTCGGGGATGGCCGCCTGGGCCAGGGCCATGACGGCGGTGCTGGCGAAGGCGTAGCTGGCGCCGTGGAGCATGCGCACCGCCACCAGGGCCGGCAGCGAGGAGGCGACGAGGTAGAGCGTGCAGGACAGCGCGACGGCGACCAGGGCCACCACCAGGACGCGGCGCTTGCCGAAGCGGTCCACCACGTGGCCGGTGACCACGCGGCTGAGGGTGGCGCCGATGACGAAGGCGCTCGAGGCCAGCCCCGCCCCGGCGTCCGAGGCGGCGAACTGCCGGACCGCGTACACAGCCATGGTGGTGACGAGGGCGTAGAACGCGAGGAACTGGAGGAAGGAGACCACCCAGGCGAGGACGAAGGTGGGGGAGGCGATGCGTTCCTGCTCGGCGATTTGCATGATGCAAAAGGTAGCATCGTTTGCATGATGCAATCATCTGAGGGGGCGTGGCCCGACCCGGTCGAAGGGATCATGTACGAGCACATGCTCCTGCTGCGGGTGGCCACGCAGGGGGTGGCACCCTACGGCCGGTCGAGTGCGCTGGAGCGCAGCGCCACCGTGCTGCTCGCCCGCCTGGACGCAGGCGGGGCCATGAGCGTCGGCGAGCTGGCCGAGGCCTTCGACCTCGACGTCTCCACCGTCCACCGGCAGGTGGCCGCCGCCATGAAGGCCGGCCTCGTCGAGCGGGTGGCGGACCCCGACGGCGGCTCCGCCCGGCTGCACCGCCCCACGGAGGAGGGGCGCGCCCGCCTCGCCGCGGAGCTGAGCTCCCGCGCGGACAACGTGGCGCAGATCGTCGCCTCCTGGCCCGCCGAAGACGTCGTCGAGTTCAGCAGGCTCCTGCGGCGTTTCAACGAGGGGGCGGAGGAGCGCCGGGGCCACCCGTGGCCCCGGCCGCAGACGGGCCCCGGTGCGGAGGACCCCCGGCCCTGAGCGCCGCGCCCGCCCTCAGGCGCGACGGATGCGGGCGGCCAGCGCGGCCGATTCCGCCGGGTCCAGCACGGCCGCCGGATGCGGCCCCGCCGCGGCGAGGCGCTCCGTGCAGCCGGCCTCTCCCAGCGGCGCCCCCGCGGCCAGCACGACGTTGCCCCAGTCCAGGCGCTCCAGCATCCCCTGGTCCGCGAGCGTCCACGGGCCGGGCACCCCGGCCTCGGCGGCCGCCTCCTCGAGGGCGCCCAGCTCGGCGCCCAGGAAGTGCAGGCCGGCGTCGTCGCCGATGTTCACCAGCAGCACCCCACCCGCCGTCAGCAGCTCGAGCAGCTCCCCGTAGAACACGGCGCCGCGCAGGTGCTCGGCGCCCTCCTCGCCGGTGCCGATGTCCAGCACGACGGCGTCGAACCGCTCCCCGTCCAGCGCGAGGTCGACGGCGGCCAGGCGCGCGTCCGCGACCACGGAGACGAGGTCCGTGCCCGCCGGCAGGGGCAGCTCAGCGAGCACGAAGGACACGAGCTCCCGGTCCAGGTCGACCACCGTCTGCTCCGAGCCGGGTCGGGTCGCCTGGAGGTAGCGCGGCAGGGTCAGCGCGCCCGCGCCGAGGTGCAGGACCCGCACCGGCGCGCCCGTCGGGGAGGCTACGTCGAGCACGTGGGCCATGCGGCGCAGGTACTCGTAGCGGATGCGAGCGGGGTCGGCCAGGTCCACGTGGGACTGGACAGCCCCGCCGATCTCCAGGACGAACCCGCCGAACTCGTCGGGGGCGATGCGGGCGTCCACGCCCGACGTGGACAGGTGGACGGTGCGGCCGGAGGGGGAGGGCTGGGCGGGCATGCCCCCCAGCATCCCACCCCTCAGTACGCTGGACGGATGAGTCAGAACGTCCTCACCGTCGACGGCGCCGACTGGTGCCGCGACTGCCTGCGCACCCGGCGCCAGAAGGACATCCCCGTGGTCGTGTTCCCCGACGGCGACCACCAGGTGGAGCCGACCAACGAGGAGACCGCGGCCAAGCTCACCGCGCTGGGCCTGATCTGAGATCGGGGGCCGCTCCCCGAGCGAGCCCCGCCGACCCTCTCGGCGGGTGCGCATCGGGGTCTACGCTCTCCCCATGGAGCACATCGACGAGACCGCCCTGCCCGCCCCCGAGGACCGCGTCGTGTCCGCGACCCACCACGTCGACGCCCCGGCCGGCGTCGTCTTCGAGCTGATCGCGGACCCCTCCCGCCAGCCCGAGTGGGACGGCAACGACAACCTGGCCGAGGCCGCCCCCGGGCAGCGGGTGACCGCCGTCGGGGACGTGTTCGTGATGACCCTGCAGAAGGGCGTGGACCGCGCGAACCACGTGGTCGAGTTCGAGGAGGGCCGCCGCATCGCCTGGAAGCCCTCCGAGGTCGGCGGGGAGCCGTTCGGCCAGCTGTGGCGGTGGGAGGTCGAGGGCGACGACGAGGGCGGCTGCCGCGTCACCCACACCTACGACTGGACCGCCCTGACCGACCCGAAGCGCATCCAGAAGGCGCTGCGGACCGGAGAAGAGCAGCTCCGCGCGTCGATCGACCGGCTCGCGGACCTCGCCGAGCGTCAGGACTGAGGGCAGGCGACGCCCGCCGCCGTCACGCCGCCCCGCGCCGCCGTCAGCGGTTGAGTCGCTCGCCGGTGTCGGCGTGGAACAGGTGCACGCGCTCCGGGTCCGGGACCACGTGCACCACGGACCCCTTCTCCGGCGCCGTGTAGCCCACCGTCCGCAGGGTGATGAGCCGCTCCTCGCCGCCGATCGTCGCGTGACCGTACACGTACGCGTCCGCGCCGAGCTCCTCCACGGTGTCCACCTCCACGGGCAGGCCGGCGGCGTCGTCGCTGATCACCAGGTTCTCGGGGCGCACGCCGAGGTCCACCGTCGTGCCGGCGTCGGCCAGATCCTCCCGCGGCACGGGGATGACCGTCTCGCCCCAGTGCACGCCCTCGTGCGTGGCGGGCATGCGGAAGATGTTCATGGCGGGGGAGCCGATGAACCCGGCGACGAACACGTTCATCGGGCGCTCGTAGAGGTTGCGCGGCGTGTCCACCTGCTGGAGGCGGCCCTCCTTGAGGACCGCCACCCGGTCGCCCATGGTCATGGCCTCGGTCTGGTCATGGGTCACGTACACGGTGGTGGTGCCCAGGCGACGGGTCAGGTTGGCGATCTGGGCGCGGGTCTGCACGCGCAGCTTTGCGTCCAGGTTGGAGAGCGGCTCGTCCATGAGGAACACCTGCGGGTCGCGCACGATCGCCCGGCCCATGGCCACGCGCTGACGCTGGCCCCCGGAGAGGGCCTTCGGCTTGCGGTCCAGGTACTCGGTCAGGTCCAGCAGCTTTGCGGCGTCCTCGACGCGGCGGCGCCGCTCGTCCGCGGGGACGCCGGCGATCTTCAGGGCGAAGCCCATGTTGTCCGCCACGGTCATGTGCGGGTACAGGGCGTAGTTCTGGAACACCATCGCGATGTCCCGGTCCTTGGGGTCCACGTCGGTGACGTCCCGGTCGCCGATCAGGATGCTGCCGTGGGAGAGCTCCTCGAGGCCGGCGAGCATGCGCAGGGAGGTGGACTTGCCGCAGCCGGAGGGGCCCACGAGCACGAGGAACTCGCCGTCGGCGATCTCCAGGTCGAGGGAGTCGACGGCGGGGCGGGGGGAGCCGGGGTACTGGCGGCTGGCGGAGCGGAAGGTCACGGAGGCCATGGTGGGGTTCCTTTCACGGGCAGGTACGTGCCCGACGATCCAAGGTGAAGGAGAGGGGTGGGTGAGGGTCGGGGCTGACGGTCTACGGCGGCGCGGTGCTCGCTCTCGGCCGCAGGGCCAGGTGGTGCATGATCCGGTGGGGGTGGGCGGCGCCGTCGAGGGCGCCGAGCGCCAGGCGGACGGCGCGGCGGCCCTGCTCGAGCGGGTTCTGGTCCACGGTGCTGATGCCCAGGCGGGCGGCCTCGGGGTGGCCGTCCAGGCCCATCACGGACACGTCCTCGGGCACGCGCAGCCCCAGGGAGTGGGCTGCCATCCAGGTGCCCATGGCCATCTCGTCCGAGATGCACATGACCGCCGTCGGCCGGCGCCGCGGGTCGGCGAGAAGGGCGCGCGCCTGGTGGTAGGTGCCGCCGATGGTGAAGTCCGCGGGCACCATCCAGTCGGCCGGCGTGCGCACCCCGATGGCGGCGAGGGCGTGCAGGAACCCGCGGGTGCGCTCGGTGCTGACCTGGAACTCGATGTCCTCGTCCACGCGGCCCACGTAGGCGATGTCCCGGTGTCCGAGCTCCAGCAGGTGCTCGGTGGCCATCCGTGCGGCGCGGGCGTCGTCCACCTGGACGGCGGTGAACCAGTCCGGCAGGGTCTCACCCGCCGGCAGGCGGCCGCCGACGGCGATCACGGGCAGGCCGAGGCGTTCGAGTCCGGCGAACTCGAACACGCTCAGCCGGAACGAGAGGGTGATCAGGGCGTCCAGCCGCCGTCGGGGCAGCAGGTCGGAGATGACCGTGGATCGACGCTCCGGGTCCTGGCCGACGTCGTAGAGCGTCAGGTCGTACCCGTGCCGCACGAGCTCGTCCGCGGCGCCCTCGAGCACGGCGGCGAAGAACCACCGGTGGACGGAGGGGGTCACCAGCCCGATGTTGCGGGTGCGGCCCGAGGCGAGCGAAGAAGCGGCGGAGTCCGCCACGTAGCCGAGCGTGGCGACGGCCTCCTGGACTCGGGTGCGCGTGGCGGCCGCCACGGGGCCGGAGCCGGTGAGGGCGCGGGAGGCGGTGGCGGTGGAGACCCCGGCCATGCGGGCGACGTCCTTGATGCCGACCATCGGCGGTCCTCCTCCCGGTTCATGGGGTTCTGCGGCGGGGCGGGTGCACGACGGCGGCGGGCCGGGGGTCGATGCGTGGCACCAGAGTACGGCACGGCAGGCGCGGTGGTGGAAGCGCTTCCATTCCGGTTTCAGCCGGTCTTGACCTCCGCCCCCACTCCCGCATGCCCGTGTTCATGCGGGAGCGCACCTCTGTGTGGCATATCACAGTGGAAGCGTTTACACTCCTGGGGACTGACTCCTTCAGCCGCCGGGGGCAGGCGCCGTCTCACCGCGGGGCCCACGTCGGCGACGCAACGGCCGGCGCATGCCGCGGGCCACCCCTCGTGAAAGGCACATCATGCAGTCGACGACGACCGGCGGCCTCTTCCGCCGCCCGCTCAGCCTGACCCTCACCGCGGCGTTCTCCGCCCTCGCGCTCACCGCGTGCGGCGGCGGCTCCTCCGCCCCGGCGTCCTCCTCCCCGGCCGGCGCCACCGAGCAGGGCACGGCCACCGCGTCCCCGAGCCAGGACCTCTCCGAGGCCGGCGCCAGCACCATCACCATGTGGGTGGACCAGAACCGCCAGGAGCCGCTGCAGGCCGTGGCGGAGGACTTCAAGGAGGACACCGGGATCACGGTGGAGCTCGTGGTCAAGGACAACTCCACGATGAAGGACGACTTCATCACCCAGAACCCCACGGGCGAGGGCCCGGACGTGATCGTCGGCGCCCACGACTGGATCGGCTCGCTCGTGCAGAACGGCACCATCGAGCCCCTTGAGCTGGGCGAGAGAGCCGGCGACTTCGTGGAGTCCTCCGTGCAGGCCGTCACCTATGAGGGTCAGACCTGGGGCGTGCCGTACTCCGTGGAGAACATCGCCATCCTGCGCAACACCGAGCTGGCCGAGTCCACCCCGGCCTCCTTCGACGAGATGATCGCGGAGGGCCGGAAGGCCGTCGACGCCGGCGAGGCCGAGTACCCGTTCGTGGTGGGCCTGGACGCCGTCAACGGCGACCCGTACCACTTGTACCCGTTCCAGACCTCCATGGGCGCCCCCGTGTTCAAGCAGGCCGAGGACGGCTCGTACGACACCGGCTCGCTGGCCATGGGCGGGCCCGAGGGTGAGGCCTTCGCCGAGAAGCTGGCCGAGTACGGCGAGTCCGGGGTGCTGAACCCGAACATGACCGCGGACATCGCCAAGGAGCAGTTCAACTCCGGCAACGCGGCCTACTTCATCACCGGCCCGTGGAACATCGAGGAGGCCGAGGCGGCCGGCGTCGACTTCGAGGTCGAGGCCATCCCGTCCATGGGCGACCAGCCGGCGCAGCCGTTCGTGGGCGTCAACGCCTTCTTCGTCTCCTCAGAGTCCGAGAACCAGCTGGCCGCGAATGAGTTCGTGGTCAACTACCTCTCCACCGAGGCGGCCCAGGACGCGCTCTTCGCCGAGGGCAAGCGTCCCCCGGCGCTGACCGCCTCCTTCGACAAGGCGGCCTCGGACGAGACCGTGAAGGCGTTCGGCGAGATCGGCGAGAACGGCGTCCCCATGCCGGCGGCCCCCGAGATGGGCGCGGTGTTCGAGTTCTGGGGCGGCGCCGAGATGAGCATCATCAAGGGCGAGGGCGACCCGGTCCAGACCTGGCAGAAGATGATCTCCGACATCGAGGGCCGCATCGGCCAGTGATCCGGCGCGGTCCACCTCCGGCGTCCCCGCGGGGACGCCGGAGGCGGACCGTGGCCCTGCGCCCTCGGGGCGCGCATCCCCCCCTTCCACGGCAGGCCCTCGGGCCGGATGAGGAACCATGAGCCCGTCTTCCACCGCGTCGGACCGGTCCGACGCCGCCACCGCCGCCCTCGACGACGCCGCGCGCCGCACCGGCCCGGGCCGCCGTCGTCGTGCGGACGCCCGGGGTACCGAGGGCCTCGGCGGCACGCTGGCCAAGATCGTCCTGCTGGGCCTCGTGGACGCCTTCGCGGCGTTCCTGCTGTTCCAGCTCGCGGCCGCGGGGGACTGGGTGGTGTTCGCGCTGACCCTGGCGGTCACGATCGGCATCAACTGGATCTACCTGCGCCGCGGCGGCCTGCCGGCCAAGTACCTCGCCCCCGGCCTGTTCTTCCTGATGCTGTTCCAGGTGTTCGTGGTGGTCTACTCCTCCTACGTCGCCTTCACGAACTACGGCGCCGGGCACAACTCGGACAAGGCCGCGGCGATCGAGATCATCCAGCGCTCCTCCTCCATCCGCGTGCCGGACTCCCCGGTGTACGACATCACGGTGCTGGAGGAGGGCGGCGACCTCTACCTGCTGACCCTGCGGGACGGGGAGCCCGTCCTCGGCGGCGCGGACCAGGCGCTGGAGCCGGTCGAGGCCCAGATGCAGGACGGGGAGCCGGTGGGGGTGGAGGGGTACACCACCCTGCGGTTCGGCGACCTGCTGCAGCGTCAGGACCAGGTCGCCCGCCTGAAGGTCCCGCTGAGCGACGACGCCGCGGACGGCACCCTGGAGACGCGCGACGGCTCCCGCGGGTACGTGTACGCGCCGCGTCTGGAGTACGACGAGGCCCGGGACACCTTCACGGACCTCGAGAGCGGCGTGGAGTACCGGGACAACGGCGAGGGCCAGTTCCAGGCGGACGACGGCAGCACGCTGCAGACCGGCTGGCGGGTGTTCGTCGGCCTGGACAACTTCACGCGCGCGTTCACCGACCCCGAGCTGCGCGACCCGCTCCTGCGGGTCACCGTGTGGACCTTCGCCTTCGCGTTCCTGAGCGTGGCCACGACGTTCGCCGTCGGGCTGCTGCTGGCGATCGCCTTCAACCGTTCGGACATGCGCGGCAAGAAGGTCTACCGGGTGATGATGATCCTGCCGTACGCGTTCCCGGCGTTCCTGTCCGGCCTCGTGTGGGCCGGCCTGCTCAACCCGGAGTTCGGCTTCGTCAACACCGTGTTCTTCGGCGGCGCGGACATCCCGTGGCTCACCGACCCGTGGCTGGCCCGGCTGTCGGTGCTCGTGGTGAACCTGTGGCTGGGCTTCCCCTACATGTTCCTGGTGACCACGGGCGCCCTGCAGTCCCTGCCCGAGGACGTGGACGAGGCCGCCCGCATGGACGGCGCCGGCCCGTGGCGCATCTTCCGCTCCATCAAGCTGCCCCTGCTGCTGGTCTCGGTGGCGCCGCTGCTGATCTCCTCGTTCGCGTTCAACTTCAACAACTTCAACATCATCTACATGCTGACCGGCGGCGGACCGCGGTTCCCCGACGCGGGCTCGAACATCGGCGCCACAGACCTGCTGATCACGGTCGTCTACAAGACGGCGTTCAGCGGGGTGGGGCGCGACTACGGCCTGGCCTCCGCCCTGTCCATCGTGATCTTCCTGATCGTGGCGACCATCTCGGCGATCAGCTTCCGGCAGACCAAGGCGCTCGAGGAGATCGACAAGTGAGCATCCCCCAGGATTCCGGACGGCCCCGGCCGGACGCCCCGACCTCGCCCCTCGCCGCCGCCCTGGCGCAGCAGGAGACGGACCCGCTGCGCTGGGAGGAGGACCCGGCCCCGCCACGACGCCGCCGCTCGTTCGGCCGCTGGATGCGGGAGCTGGGCTGGCGTCACGCGGTGGGCGTGCTGGCCAGCGCGTTCGCACTGTTCCCGCTGCTGTACGTGCTGTCCGCGTCGCTCGACCCGACCGGCACGATGGCGAGCTCGAACCGGCTGTTCTCCTCGTTCAGCGGGCAGAACTACGTGGACCTGTTCAGCGACCCGAACCGGCCCTTCGGCCGCTGGTTCCTCAACACGATGGTGATCGGCGTCATCACGTCCGTGATGACGGTGTTCCTCGGCGCCCTGGCCGCCTACGCGTTCTCCCGGATGCGGTTCACGGGCCGCCGCGTGGGGCTGCTGACGCTGCTGCTGGTGCAGATGTTCCCGCAGCTGCTCGCGGTGGTGGCGATCTTCCTGCTGCTGACCTACATCGGCAACCTGGTGCCCGTCCTGGGCATCGGCTCGCAGCTCGGCCTCATCCTCGTGTACCTGGGCGGCGCGCTCGGGGTGAACACGTACCTGATGTACGGGTTCTTCAACACCATCCCGCCGTCGCTGGACGAGGCTGCCAAGCTCGACGGCGCCTCGCACGCGCGGATCTTCTTCTCGATCATCCTGCGCCTGGTGACCCCCATCCTCGCGGTGGTGGCCCTGCTGTCCTTCATCACCACGGTCTCGGAGTTCGTGATCGCCTCCGTGGTGCTCACGGACCCGTCCGCGCAGACGCTCGCGGTGGGCCTCTACGGCTACGTCTCGGAGACCCGCTCCGAGAACTGGGGTGTGTTCGCGGCCGGCGCCGTGCTGGCAGCCCTGCCCGTGATGGCGCTGTTCCTGTTCCTGCAGCGGTACATCGTCTCCGGCCTCACGGCCGGCGGCGTGAAGGGCTGAGCCGAGGGCGGCGGTGGGAGGGGCGCCCGCCCCTCCCGCCTCACGGCAGCGCCAGCCGGAACACCTTCTTCCACGCGGAGCCCACCTGCCGCAGCAGCGGGCCGGTCGTGTAGGGCAGGCCGTAGCGGGCGCAGATCTCCCGGACCCTGGGCGCCACCTCGGCGTACCGGCTGGACGGCAGGTCCGGGAACAGGTGGTGCTCCACCTGGTGGGAGAGGTTGCCGGTCATGAAGTGCATCAGCTTCGAACCGGAGATGTTCGCGGAGCCGATCATCTGCCGCACGTACCAGTCGCCGCGGGTCTCGCCGTCCACCATCTCCTCGGAGAACGTCTCCGCACCCTCCGGAAAGTGCCCGCAGAAGATGACCGCGTGCGCCCAGATGTTGCGCAGGCCGTTGGCCAGCAGCGTGCCCGCGAGCGTGGCCTTGCCCGAGCCCGTCAGCACCTCGGCGACGGCCGGCGTGGCCACGTAGTCCTTGGCGAACTGCCGGGCCGCCTTGACGCCCACGGAGCGCAGATCCGTCATCAGCTCCTCGCGGGACTTCTCGCCGCTCTGCACGCGGTCCAGCTCGAGGTCGTAGAGGGCGATGCCCCACTCGAAGATCGGCGCCAGCCCCGCATTGATCACGGGGTTGAGCAGGTGGCGGGGCCGCCACGGCTCGGACTCGTCCATGCGCAGGACGTTGTAGCCCACGTCGCGGTCCTTGCCCACCACGTTGGTCCAGCGGTGGTGCAGGTCGTTGTGGGTGTTCTGCCACGCCCGCGACGGCGTCACGAAGTCCCACTCCCACGTGGTGGAGTGGATGTCCGGGTCGCGCATCCAGTCCCACTGGCCGTGGAGCACGTTGTGCCCGATCTCCATGTTCTCCACGATCTTCGCGACCGTGAGCATGGCTGTGCCCGCCACGAACGCGGCGGGGTGGCGTGCGTTGAGCAGGAGGGCGCGGCCGCCGAGCTCGAGCCGGCGCTGCCAGCGGATGACGCGGCGGATGTAGGCCGCATCGGAGGCGCCGCGGCGGGCGAGCACGTCGTCGCGGATCGCGTCCAGCTCACGGCCCAGCTCGGCCACCTGCGCGTCCGTCAGGTGGGCGGCGCCGGGCGGGCGCACCGCCGGGCTCCCGACGACGCCCGGCAGCCCCGGCGTCGTGGCGGCGGCGGTGGAGCGGGACGTGGCGGCACGGGACTCGGCGGTGTGGGGAGCCCAGCTCGTGGTGTCGGGGCGGTCCTGCGGCAGGACCCGGGCGGCGCGGCCGCGCACGGTGGTGCCGGGGATGGCCAGGGCCAGATCGTCCGGGGCGGTGGCGCCGGTGCGGTCGGGGGCGGTGGGGGTCTGGGTCATGTGATGCTCCTGGGGGCGGGAGGCGGGGATGGTCAGGGAGGCCCGGGTCGCGGGCCGGGCGTCAGGTTCACAGGCCGAGGCTCAGCGGGCCGGCGGCGGCGCTCACGCAGGTCTGGATCAGTTCGCCGGGCTCGCCGTGCACCTGTCCGGTCCGCAGGTCCGTGACCTGGCCCGAGCGCAGCGGCGTGAGGCATGCGTGGCAGATGCCCATGCGGCAGCCGGCGGGCGCGGCGACGCCGGCGTCCTCGGCCACCACGAGCAGCGGCACGTCGCCGGGGGCGTCCACCTCGACGTCGGCGTGCTCGAACACCACGCGGCCGCCGGCCCCCGCCACGCCCGGGGCGAAGTCGGCCTGGAACCGCTCGATGGTGAGGTCCGCGGCCGCCTCGCGCCGCCACAGGGCCTCGGCGTCGTCGAGGAACCCGGCCGGCCCGCACGCGTAGGCGGCCCGCTCGCGCCAGTCGGGGCAGAGGCCCTCGAGCTGCGCGGGGGAGGAGAGGTCGAGGCGGCCCGCCTCCGCGGTGTGGTGGTGCACCACGCGCAGGCCCGGGAACTGGTCGGCCAGCTCGGCCAGCTCCTCGCGGAACAGGGCGTCCTCGGGGGTGCGGGAGGAGTGGATGAGCACCACGTCGGCATCCCGGCGCGTCGGCACGAGCGTGCGGATCATGGACATCACCGGGGTCAGGCCTGAGCCGGCGGTGAGCATGAGCAGCGGGCGCGGCTCGTCCGGCAGGGTGAAGTCGCCCTCGGGGATGTCGAGGAAGAGGACGTCGCCGGGCTTCGTGTGGCGCACGAGCGTGCCGGAGACGAGGCCGATGTCGGACACCGTGATCTCCGGGTCCGCGCCCGCGGGGGCGGAGAGCGAGTAGGAGCGCCACTGCCGCACCCCGTCCACGTCGACGCCGATGCGTGCCCACTGGCCGGCGTCGTGGGCCCGCCAACCCGGTCCGGGACGGAACGCGATGGTGACGGCGCCGGGCGTCGCGCGGGCGACGGAGGTGACCACCCCGCGCAGCTGGCGGGAGGAGTGCACGGGGTCGAACAGGCCGAGGACGTCCTGCGGTGTGAGCGGGTGCAGGAGCGTCGTGACCAGGCGGGTGAGCAGGAAGGGGCCGGGCATGCCCCCACGCTATGGCGCAGCGCGCCATGATTCTTCATGTCGGACGTACGATCGACCCGCAGGATTCATCGTGAGGAGACAAGATCATGGCCTCAACCCCCGCCCCGACGCGCGGCACCGACTGGCACCCGCCGTGGCTGTCCCTGCCTTCGGACCTCCCCGGCCGGCTGGCCCCCGCGATCCCGGCCATCATGCAGCGCATCATCGAGACGGTGCCGGAGCAGATCCCGGCGTACGTGAGCGCCCGGGACGGCCGCTACGGCGAGAACCTGACGCGCGGGGTGACCGCGGCGCTCGAGCAGCTGATGAGCCTGCCAGGCACCGCCCGTCCCGCGCTCAGCCCCGAGACGCGGGCGCTCATGGCCTACCTGGGCGCGGGGGAGTTCCGGGAGGGCCGCACGATGGACGCCCTGCTCGGCGCTTACCGGGCCTCCGCACGGATCGTGTTCCGGGACCTGTCCGCCGAATGCGCCCACCTCGGCATGGGCATGTCCGTGGTGATCGACCTCGGCGAGTCCATCTGGGCCTACATCGACGAGCTCTCCTCGGTCAGCGCCCAGGCGTACGCGGAGGCGCAGTCCGCCCAGGCGGGCGTGCTCGAGCTGCACCGCGCCGCCCTCGCCACCGCCCTGGTCCGGGGCGGGACCGAGGAGAAGGAGGTGCAACGGCTGGCCGCGCTCGCGGACTGGCGGCTGCCGCGCCGGCTGGCGGTGGTGGTGCTGCCCGCGGACGCCGGCGTCGCCGTCCGGGAGAGGCTGGGCCGGGCCGGGCTCGTGGTGGAGCGGGACTCGGAGGTGGTCGCCGTGATCGACGCGACGCCCTCCCAGGGCCGCCGCGAGCGCATGCTGCGCCTGCTGGCGGGGACGGCCGCCGTCGTCGGGCCGGCCGTGGACTGGCCGCTCGTGCCCCACTCCTACCGGGTGGCCCGCACGCTGGCCGTCCAGGAGGCGGCGGGCCGGACGGCGGAGCCCGCGCAGGGGGAGGACGACGACGGCGCCCCGTCCCCGATCCTCGCCGCGGACCACCTGGCGCGCGTGGTGCTGGGGGCCGAGCCGCGCGTCGTGACGCAGCTGGCCGAACGCGTGCTGGCGCCCCTGGACGAGGTGAGCGAGGCGAAGCGGGCGGTGCTGGAGGAGACCCTGCTCGCCTGGCTCACGCACTGGGGCCAGCGGGCGCCGATCGCCGCGGAGCTCGGCGTGCACCCCCAGACCGTGGGGTACCGGGTGGGCCGGCTGCGCGAGCTGTTCGGGGAGGCCCTCGAGGACCCCGACGCGCGGTTCGACCTGGAGATCGTGCTGCGGGCGCGGCGGGACGGGGTCGGGTGAGCGGGGCGGCAGGGGGTGCCGTCTGACGGGGGCCTTCACTAGCGTGGGTGGACCACGCATCCCGACGAGGGACCCCGACGAGAGAAGAGGGACAGTGCCATGACGAACGCCCCGAACCGCGACGAGCTCCCCCTGCCGGACTACGACCACATCCCCAACGGCACGCTGCCGACCCGGATCACCGGCCTCGACGAGTCGCAGGTGGAGCAGCTGCTCGCCTACGAGCGCGCCCACGGCGACCGCCTGCCCGTGGTGCAGGTCCTCGAGACGCGGCTCGAGGCGCTGCGCTCCGGCGCCCAGCCCTCCGGCGATCAGGTGCCGGACACCCCGGAGGTCGGCGGCTCCCGCACCGGCTCGCCCGTGACCCCGGAGACGAGCGGCCCGCCCGTGGAGCCCCTGAGCCGCGGCATCCCGGCCGACCCGCAGCACCCCGGCAACCGCTGAGCCGGCCGGGCGTCGCCTGACAGGGCGGCCCCCCGCGGAACGCGGCCACGACGCCCCGTCTCCTTCCTGTGAGAGGCGACGCGTCGTGGCCGCCTCGCGTTCCGGGCGATCCCGCGGTCCGGCCACGGAGCGCCTGCGAGGGTCCCCGTAGCGTGTTTGTGAGCTGGGTTATATTTCGACACAGCTGCGGCGGGCCTTCGGGCGCTGACGTGCGAGGCTGCCGGATTCCCGGCTGTCCGGCTCCTACTCACGGATGGGTGAAACGGCATGACTGAATTCGAGGACAAGCTTGCGCAAGTGGCTCGGCGAGCCCGCGACTACGCAAGCTCCCTGGACACGGAAGAGGCGACGAAGAACGCGCTCGTCATGCCATTCATCTCGCAGGTGTTGGGCTACGACGTGTTCGATCCCCAGGAGGTCGTCCCGGAGTTCGTCGCAGATCTGGGCCTGAAGAAGGGGGAGAAGATCGACTACGCCATCATGCGGGAGGGGAAGGTCAACATCCTCGTGGAGGCCAAGAAGGTCGGCTCGGAGCTGTCCCTGGCGCACGCGAGCCAGCTGGTGCGCTACTTCCACACCAGTGAAGCGCGGATCGGCGTGCTCACCAACGGGCGGGTGTGGAACTTCTACACGGACCTCGACAAGGCCAACATCCTCGACGAGCGTCCGTTCCTCGTCCTCGATCTTCTGGACATCGACCCGGTCACCGTGCCGAAGCTCGAGCAGCTGGCGAAGGGATCCTTCGATCTCGACTCGGTCATCGCCGCAGCCGAGGAGCTGAAGTACGTATCGGCCATCAAGCGCGAGATTTCTGCCGAGATGGCTGCGCCGAGCGATGAGTTGGTGAAGGTCCTCGCCAAGCGCGTGTACTCCGGGTACATGAACGCCAAGGCGGTGGAGACCTTCACCCGGCTCACCGAGGAGGCTGCGCGCCAGTACATCAACGATCGCGTCAACGCGCGGCTGAAGACTGCCCTGGGCGACCAGGTCGCTCCGGTACTGGCGGCTCCCGCTGAGCCCGTGGCCACCGGCGATCAGACGGTCCTGTCCGACGAGGAGAACGGTCAGGAGGGCCAGCTCAAGCCGGGCGTGGTGACGACCGAAGAGGAGATCGAGGGTTTCCGCATCATCAAGGCGATTCTCGCCGGAATCGTGCCGATGAACCGCGTCTACATGCGCGACGCAGCCTCGTACTGCAGCGTCATCCTGGACGACAACAATCGGAAGCCGATCGCGCGCCTTCACTTCGACGGGAAGGTGAAATATCTGGTGCTGTTCGATGCGGACAAGAACAGGACGCGGGCCGACCTCGAGAACTTGGAGGACATCTACGAATCCGCCGAGGCACTGCGGAGCGTCGTCAGCTCCTACGTCGGGGCCTGAGCGGACTCTGACCCGCCTACTGACCGGATCCGGCCCGCGGGCGGGCAGGACTGTGCCCCGCCGCCGTCGATGCGCCACCCTGGTGCGCACGCCCCGGTGGGACAGACCCGCCGGGCGCCGACCCGAGAGGACGTCATGACCCATCACGAGCGCGACGACCGCCAGGCCCTGGCCGCCGGTGAGACCTACCTGATCCACGTGCTGGAGACCTCCGATCCGCCCGGCAACCCGGACCACTACCGGATCACGGACGCGGTCGAGGCCCACCACGCGTCCACCGGCTCCTACGACGTCGAGGCCGGCGGCCTGGACGCCGCCCGCGAGCTGCTCGCCCGCCACGCCAAGTGAGCGACCGGGGCTGAGACGTCCGGCCGGGCCGCGCCTCACGCGCCCGGCCGGAGCCTCATCCCCAGCACGGTGCGCGCCTCGAGCCCCAGAGCCGCGCGGGCCTCGGGCGCGCCGGTGCGGTCCTCGCCCACCACGGTCATCCCGATCCGCTCGGCCACCCGGCGCGAGGCCGTGTTCTCCGGGTGGATGATCGCCACGAGCTCGTGGTGCCCCAGCACGTCCCGGGCGTGGTCCCGGCAGGCGGCGGCCGCTTCGGTGGCGTAGCCGCGCCCCCACAGGTCGGCCCGCACGTGGTAGCCGACCTCCAGGCGAGGCTCCCCGTTGACCTCCTGCCACGTCAGGCCGCAGTCGCCCACGAAGCCGGGCCCGCCGTCGTCGTGGGTCTCGATGATCCACAGCCCGTGCCCGTCCTGCGCGTACCGGCGCCGGTTGCCCGCGATCCACGCCGCCGCCTCCGCGCGCGTGCGCGGGGCGGGGTAGAAGCGCATCACCACGGGATCGGCGAGGAGGCCGGCCAGGTGGTCGAGGTCGGCGTCGGCCATCTCGCGGAAGCGCAGACGGGCGGTGGGGGCGGGCGGCATGCGCCCAGGCTAGCGGCGGGCGGATGCGCCCCGCCTCTTGTCTGCGCGGGGCCGGGCTGGTCGACTGTGCCCATGCCGCATTCCCTCTCCCTGCGCCCGTTGCGGGTGGATGACGCCGAGGCCATGGCCGCGGTCCTCGCCGACCCGGACCTGTACACGTACACCGGCGGGACGCCGCCGGGCGAGGAGGAGCTGCGGCAGCGGTACGCGATCCTCGCGCGCGGTCGCTCCGAGGACGGCGCGGAGGACTGGGCCAACTGGATCGTGGTGCTGGAGCCGGAGGGCCGGCCGGTCGGCTACGTCCAGGCCACCATCCCCGTGGACGGGGGACCCACGCAGATCGCCTGGCTGATCGGCACGCCGTGGCAGGGCCGCGGGCTGGCGAAGGAGGCCGCCGGCCTCCTCAAGGGCGAGCTGCGGGACCGGGGGGTGCGGCGCCTCGTGGCGGATGTCCACCCCGAGCACACGGCCTCCCAGCGGGTCGCCCAGGCGATCGGCCTGGCGCCGACGGACGAGGTCGTGGACGGGGAGGTCCGCTGGGCCGGGTCCGTGGACGACGGCGGCGGCCCGGTCACCGGCTGAGGCCGCGGCGCCGCTCCGGGTAGGAGCCGCCGAGCTCCACGCCCCGCTCGGCCAGGTAGGCCTCCGGGTCCACCGGCTCGCCGTCCACGCGCAGCTCCAGGTGCAGGTGCACGCCGGTGGCGGCGCCGGTCTGCCCGACGCCGGCCAGGTGGTCCCCGGCGGAGACGCGCTGGCCCGCGTCCACCACGGTGGAGTCCGGGGCGGCGTGCAGGTAGCGCCACACGTGGCCGTCCCCGGCGTCCACGGCGAGCAGGTTGCCGCCCGCGTCCCCGCCGGCCTCCACGAATAGGACTCGGCCGTCGGACACCGAGTGGAAGGGCGTGCCCTCCGGCACCCCGCCGAGGTCCACGCCGTCGTGGCGGGTCAGGGCCTCCTCGGACACCCCCGAGGGCACCACGCCCTCGCCGAACGGGTTGGGGCGGGGCCCGAAGCGGGAGGTCACGCGGCCCTGCACGGGCTCGGCGTACCCCTGCGTGTTCACCGTGGGCGGGGCGGGGGTGAAGCCGCCGTTCCAGCGCCGCCGCTCGGCGCCCGCGCCGGCGTCGTCCCGGCCGGCCGGACCGAACGCGAGGACCAGCGCCAGGACGGTCGCGATCAGGGCCAGCGCCCCCACTGCGGCCAGCACGCCCCCGGCCACACCGCTGCCCGGGGAGCCGGCGCCGGGGGTCGGGGTGGTCATCCCCTCAGTCTGTCATGCAGGGTCGGGACGGCCCCGGCCTTCGCCCACGGCATCCCGGCCCGCCACCAGCTCCCGCCCGCGCTCGTAGTCCTCGTCCGCGTTGTAGGTCAGCACGCCCACCACGCGGTCCTGCGCGTCCGTGTACCAGAGAGTGAACCCGCCGGTGCGCTCCACCATGCGGGCCTGCTCGTGGCCGTCGCCCCACGCGGCGTGCTTGAGCGTGTGCTCGCCGATGGTGCTCCAGAACCCGGGCACGGCCTCCCACCGCCGCAGGGACTCCGGGTCCGCCGTCGCCGCGTGGGCCAGCACGGAGGCCTGGCCGGCGCCGCCCGGCACGCCGACCTCGGTGCGGGCCGCGTTGTGCCCGGCGACCTCGCCCATGCCGAGGGCGTCGCCCCAGTGCTCCACGGGGATCGGCCGGCCGGCCACGGCGTGGTGGGCGCGGGCCACGTCCCCGGCCACCCACACGCCCGGCGCCGCCGCCAGGTGCTCGTCCGCCACGATCCGCCCCTCGTGCACGGTCAGCTCGGAGTCCTCGAGCCACCCGCCCCCCGGCTCGACCCCCACCGCGGCGAGGATCAGGTCCGGGGCGAGCGTGGCGCCGTCGTCGAGGTGGACGGTGCGCGGGGCGCGCACCTGCCCCACCCGCACGCCGGTGCGCAGCTCGACGCCGGCGCCGATCAGCCACTGCGCGATCCGATCGCCCGCCTCGCGGCCGAGCCGCTTCTGCTGCGGCACCTCGTCCGGGGTGACCAGCGTGGTGGCCACCCCGCGCAGGGCCAGGGAGGCGGCCGCCTCGCAGCCGATGAACCCCGAGCCGATCACGACGGCGGAGCGCGCGTGCCCGGCGGAGGCCACCAGGCGGCGGGCGTGGTCGAGAGAGCGCAGCAGGTGCACCTCGGCGTCGTCGTCCGCGACGGGCAGGGGCTTCGGGTGCGCGCCGAGGGCGAGGATCAGGCGCTCGAAGCGGACCGGCTCCTCGCCGACCCGCAGCGTCCGCGCGGCGAGGTCCGCGCCGGTGACGGTGGTGCCGCGGCGCAGCTCGACGCCGTCCGGCAGCTCCTCCCCGGCGATCGGCGTGCCCTCGGGGGCCGCCATGCCGCGCAGCACCTCCTTGGACAGCGGCGGGCGCTCGTAGGGGTGGTCCACGTCCGAGGTGAGCATGAGGACGGGGCCGGGTCCCCCGGCGTCGACGTAGGCGCGGGCGGCGCTGACGCCGGCGGGGCCGCTGCCCACGATCACGAGCGGGAACGGGGTGAAGCTGTGCTGGGCCATACGGCCAGCATGCGCACCCGTCACGGGCGGAAGCCAGGGCCGACGGACACCCCCGGCTCCGGCATACTGCCCGCATGGACCCCTCCCTGGTGTGGCTGCCGGCCGTCGTCGCGCTGGCCGCGATCACCGTGGGCGGCACGCTCCAGCGGGTGAGCGGCATGGGCGTCGGCATGATCGCCGCACCCACGCTGTCCCTGCTCCTGGGCCCGGTGGCGGGGGTGACGCTGTCCAACGTGGCCGCCTCGGTGTCCGCGGTGCTGCTGTTCGCGGTGCTCCACAGGCACGTGGACTGGCCGCGCTTCGTCCGCCTCGCACCCCTGCTCGTGGCCGGCTCGTTCGCGGGGGCGTGGGCCGTGCGGGTCCTGGACGCCCACGCCCTCGAGATCCTCCTGGGGTCCTCCGTGCTGGTGGCCGTGGCCGCCGTCCTGGGCCTGCAGCAGCGCTTCACTGCCCAGGGGAACGGGGCCGTGTTCGCCTCCGGCGCCGTGGCCGGGTTCATGAACACCACCGCGGGCATCGCCGGGCCGGCGCTCGCGGTCTACGCGGTGGCGAGCCGGTGGGACCAGCGCTCGTGGGCGGCCACCCTCCAGCCCGTGTTCCTGCTGGCCAATCTCACCTCGCTGGTCACCAAGTCGCTGTTCGGCGCGGCCGTGCCCGCGGGGCTGCACGTGCCGTGGCCGGTGTGGGTCGCCGTGGTGGCGGGCGGTCCGCTGGGTGTCCTGCTCGGTTCGGTGGTGGCCCGCCGGGTGGACCCCGCGAAGGCGCGCGTCCTCGCGATCTGCCTCGCCGGCCTCGGGGGCACGGTGGCGCTGGTGCGCGGTGTGGCCGGCACCCTGGGCTGAGGCGGGGCCGGCGCGCAGGCGTCAGGGCAGGAGGGAGCGCACGGCCGCGGCCAGCGTGTCCCGCACGTCGTCCACCGTCAGGTCCTCCGGGGCCAGGTGCCGCTCGACCGACAGCGTGTGCACGAGCATCAGGAGCATGGCCGCGGTGTGCGTGACCTGCTCGTCCGGGACGTCGGCCAGCACGCGGTGCTCGCGCAGCAGGCCGGCCAGGAAGTCCCGCCGCCGGACGGTCAGCGTCCGGTAGGCTCTCCCCACGGCGGGCTCGCGCAGGCCCACGGCCTGGAACTCGTGGAGGAGCAGGGGCCAGGAGCCCGTGGTCTCGAGCACGACGTCGGCCAGGGCCTCCGCCACGCGGGCCACCAGGTCCTCGCGCGGCAGGTCGGGGTCGTCCAGGGCGTCGGCGACGCCGTCCATGGCTCGGGTGGTCGCCCGCTCGAACTGGACGGTGCAGGCGGCGGCGAAGAGGTCCGGCTTCCCCGCGAAACCGGAATAGACGGCGCCCTTCGTGTAGCCGGCCTCCGCCGCGATGCGGGCGAGGGAGGAGCGCGCGTAACCCTCCCGTCCGAACACCCGGGCCGCGTGGTCGAGGATGGCCGCGCGGACATCCTCGCGGCGGGGTCGGGTCGCCATGTTGCCCTCTCGATGCCGATGGTATTGAATACCGATGGTATTGAATCCGCCTCGACTCGGCAAAGAGGGCCCATGTCTTCCACTCCCACCGACGCCGATCACCATGGCCCCGGGCCCGCCCCCGACCCGGCGCACCTCGACGACCTCCCGCCCGCCACCCTCGTGGCGCGCGGTCTGACCCTGCGCGGCAGTCGCGGGCCGGTGTTCGGCTCCCTCGACCTCGTGCTGCCCCCGCAGACCCACCTGGCCGTGCTCGGAACCCAGGGCTCGGGCCGCTCGGCCCTGCTGCTCGCCCTCACGGGGCGCCTGCAGGGCGTGCGGGGCGAGCTCGTGCTCACCGGCGGCCCCGTGGACGTCGCCCTGGACGGGCCGGAGCGGCCCGCCGCCCGCGCGTACCGGCCCCCGATCGACGCCGCGCGCCACCCGCACGCCCTGCGCGCCCGCACCGCCGTCGCCCACACCACCGATGTGGTGGAGCTCGAGCCGGCGCTGACCGCGGCCGAGGTGGTGGACGAGCGCTGTCTCGCCGACGGCGTGCGCCGCCGCGCCGGCCGCGCACGCTTCGCCCTCCTCGCGGACGCGGTGAGGCTGACCGTGGCGCCGGAGGCCGTCGTCCGGGAGCTGTCCGCGCCCGATCGCGCGCTGCTGGCCGCCGTCGTCGCCTGCCTGCGCCCGGCCCGCCTCGTCACCTTCGACGACGTGGACGCCACCCTGACCCTCGATGAGCTGGCCGCGCTCCACGCGGCCCTGGACGTCCTCAAGGACCACGGCCACCCGTTCGCGGTGAGCGCCGTGGCCTCCGCGCCCGTGCCGCGCGACGCCGTCGTCCTCACCCTGCCCCCCGTCCGGGAGAACTGATGCTGTTCCGCTACGAGCTGCGACGCTTCCGCCGTGGCCTGCCCCTGCTCGCCCTGCTGTTCATCTTCCTCGTCCCCGCCATCTACGGCGCCCTCTACCTGTCCGCGAACTGGGACCCCTACGGGGCCATGGACCGGCTGCCGGTGGCGATCGTCAACGAGGACGAGCCCGTCCAGCGCGGCGACACCACGCTGCGCACCGGCGCGGACATGACCGAACGCCTCAAGGACGACCGCGCCTTCGACTGGCGCGAGACCACGCGCGAGGAGGCCGAGGAGGGGCTGCGGGAGGGCCGGTACTACCTCGTCCTGGAGATCCCCGCCGAGCTCAGCCGTGACCTCGTCAGCCCCGAGGGCGGCGGGACACCGCGGCAGGCGCAGATCACCCTGCGCCGAGACGACGCCAACGGCTTCGTGATCGGCTCCGTCACGAACGCGAGCCAGGCCAAGGTCGAGGCCGCCGTGAACCGGTCCGCGATCGAGGCGTACTTCGAGGCCGTCTTCTCCAGCCTCGGCGAGCTGCGGTCGGGCATGGTGGACGCCGCCGACGGCGCCGCGCAGCTGGCCGACGGCACGGCCTCCGCGGAGGACGGCGCGAGCCAGCTGGAGGACGGGATCGTCCAGGCCCACGACGGCTCGGGCAAGCTGGCCGAGGGCGCGGGCCAGCTCGCCACGGGTGCGGGTGACCTCGCGGACGGCGCCGCCCAGGCCGACGACGGCGCCCAGCGACTCGCCGAGGGCGCCGCATCCGCGCAGGACGGGGCCGGCCGCCTGGCCGACGGGCTCGACCAGGCGCGCGAGGGATCCCAGGCCCTCGCCGACGGAGCCGGGCAGCTCGCCGAGAACGCCCCCGCCCTGCGTCAGGGCGCCACGGACCTCTCCGACGGGCTGGCCCAACTGCAGACCGGATCGGCCGAGCTCACCGACGGCGCCACGCAGGTGGCCGACGGCACCCAGCAGCTCTACGACACGGTGATCCCCGGCCTGGACCAGGTGATCGAGCGGCAGGACGCGGTGGCCGCCGACGTCGCCGCGGTGGACGAGGACGTCCAGCGGGTCGCCGAGGTGGCCGGCACGGCCGAGGACGGCGCGGGCGCCCGCATCGCCGACGCGCAGGCCGCCCTGGCCGAGCTCGCCGAAGAGGACCCGACGCTCGCCGAGTCCGAGCAGTACGCCGCGCTCCAGGAGGCGCTCACCGGCGCGGACGAGCGGGTGACCGCCGTCGCCGGCCGCGCCGAGGAGGCCGCCGCGACCTCCGCGGCCGCCAACGAGCGCGTCCAGGGCTTCGTCGAGGACGACGTCGCCGCCTCCGCCAAGGCGGATCTGACGGACCTCAACGACGGCGCCCACGCCGTGGCCGCGGGCGCGGAGAAGCTGCAGGGCGGGATCGGTGAGGCGAAGGACGGGGCCGACTCCCTCGCCGACGGCGCCGGGAAGTTCGCGGACGGCCTCGAGCAGCTGGGCTCCGGCGCGACCGAGCTCGACGGCGGCCTGGCCCAGCTCCAGGACGGCGCCGGGGAGCTGCAGTCCGGCCTCGGCGAGCTGACGGACGGGGCGACCACCCTCGCCGAGGGCAACGCCGCGCTCCACGACGGGGCGCTGACCCTGCAGGACGGTGCGGGGCAGCTGGAGTCCGGCGCCACCGAGCTCGACGGCGGCCTGGCCCAGCTCCAGGACGGCGCCGGGGAGCTGCGCGCCGGCCTCGGCACCCTCGACGACGGCGCCCACGAGCTCGCCTCCGGGCTCTCCGACGGCGTCGACCGCGTCCCCGCCCTGACCGAGGACCAGCGGGACGAGGCCGCCCTGGTGATGTCCCGGCCCGTGGAGGCCGTGATGCAGGTGGACAACTCCGCGGAGGTCTACGGCCGCGGCATGGCGCCGATGTTCTTCTCCATCGCGCTGTGGGTGTTCGGCATCGCCGCGTTCAACATCATGCGGCCCATCAGCGGGCGGCTGCTGGCCGGGCGCCGCAACCCGGTGGCGATCGCGCTGGCCGCGTGGCTGCCCGTGGGCATCGTGGCCGTGGGCGGCGGCCTGCTCATGCTCGCCGCGACGCTGCCGCTGGGCCTGGCCCCCGTGCACCCGGTGCGGGCCGTGGCCCTGACGGTGCTCGTGGCCGTGGTGTTCTCCCTCATCGCGCACCTGGTGCAGACGGCGCTCGGCACCCCCGGTTCGGCGCTGCTGCTGGTCCTGCTGGTCCTGCAGCTGGCCTCCACCGGCGGCACCTACCCGGCCGAGGTGCTGCCCGGCTTCTTCCAGGCGCTGCACCCGTTCATGCCGATGAGCTACTCCATCGAGGCGTTCCGCAACGCGATCTCCGGCGGTCCGGACCAGCGCTTCTGGGTGCCGGTGGTCGTGCTGATGGGCATCGGGGCGGCGGCGCTCGCCCTGGACGTGCTCGTGGTGCGGCGCCGGCGTCGGTTCCGCATGAAGGACCTGCACCCCGCGCTGCAGGCCTGAGCGGGGATGACTTCCGCACCCCGCGCCGCCGTCGTCCGTCCGGCCCGCCCCGAGGACGCGCCCGCGATCGCCGCGATCGCCGCGGCCACCTTCCCGGACGCCTCCCCGGCCTCGCTGCCGCGTGCCGCGGTGGAGGCGCACATCGCGTTGCACCTGAGTGAGGCCGCCGTGGCCGCGTGGATCGCGGACCCGGAGCGGATCGTGCTCGTGGGCGCCGCGGCCGACGCCCCGGAGACCCTGCTCGGCTACGCCATGTACGAGACCGCCGCGGCCCCCGAGGCACCCGTCACGGAGCGGCTCGGCGACGTGCCGGCCGGCCACCTCTCGAAGCTGTACGTGCTCGCCGAGGGGCGCGGCACCGGGCTGGCCGAGGCCCTCGTGCACGACGGCGTCGAGCGGCTGCGGCGGCTGGGGTTCCGGCACGTGTGGCTCGGCACGAACGCGCAGAACGCACGGGCCAACCGGTTCTACGAGCGCCTCGGCTTCGAGACGGTCGGGGCGCGGCAGTTCGTGGTCGGCGGGGAGCGGGTCGAGGACGACTGGGTGCGGCTGCTGACGGTGGCGTGAGCCGGTCGCCGCTCAGCAGGCCTCCGGGCCGTCCGGGTCCTCGTCGGGGTCGAACCACGCGGACGGGTGATAGTGCACCGCGGCGAGCCCCTCGTCGTCGGCCAGGTGGGTCTGGGCCCCGGGCACGGAATCCGTGTTCTGCCCGGCCACCGCCTCCCACGCCCCGGTCTCGGTGCGGCGCACCACGAGCAGCAGGACGCCGGTGCGCTCGCCGGCCTCGTCGCCGTCGGGCGCGGTCTGCCCCGTCATGGTCCACGGCGCGTGCACCACCGCCACGTCCCCGAGCTCGCGCACGCGCACCTGCCCGAGCACGAGCCGGGAGGCCGGGAACATCCAGCGGAAGCCGAGCGCGTGGTTCACCCGGATCTGCCGCCGCCGCGTCCACCACACACCCACCACGTTCACGAAGTCCGCGTCCTCGGCGAACAGGTCGGCGAGCGCGTCGGCGTCGGCGGCGTTCCAGGCGGCCGCGAAGGCCTCGGCCACCGCGGCGGGGCCGGCCGGCCGGGCCGCGACGTCGGCGGTGGGGTCCGCGGGGGACATGACTGCTCCTGGATCGGGGAAGGACGGGTTCAGCGGGCGGGCCCGTAGGCCAGCATCAGCACGACGGCGGCGAACAGCACCGCCATCACGGCCAGGACCGTGAGCACGGCGCGCAGGGCCGCACGCGTGCGCGGGTCGGCCGGGGGTGGTGCATCCGGACGTCGGGTCACGCCCGCCAGTGTGGCATGCGGCACGGCGCGAGGGGCGCATGCGTCGGCGCGCGTCGAAGGTGCCTCCCAGCCGGGGCTCAGTCGACGCTGACGCTGCGGAGGTGGTTGCCGAACACGAAGCGGTCGAACACGGTCCGCGCCGAGCTCGGGTCGTCCGCGTGACCACTCTGGGCCGTCTACGGCGGATCGAGCCCCGCCGCCGGCCGGCCTCCCATGCCCGGCCGGCTCCCACCTCCGCCCGCCCGGCAGGGGTGGTCTCGGGCCGGGCGGCCTTGGGATGATGGGTGCCCCCGGAGAAAGGTGCCCGATGCCCCCGCCCGTGCCGCAGCCGACCCGTCGACAGTTGCTCCTGGCCGGTTCCGCCCTGCTCGGATCGGGACTGCTGGCCGCTTGCGGGCAGGACGGGGAGGACGCGGCGTCGTCGTCCGTGCCGACCTCGTCCGCGCCCACCTCCGCCGCCCCCGCTGGTCCGCCGCCCGCCGGCGAACCGGTGGCCTGGTCGGACGTGGCCCGGGTTCCGCACCTGTTCTTCCACTCCCTCGTGGTGGACCCGGCCCGCGCCTTCGACGGCGACGACAAGGCCGGCGGCTACCTGGACTTCATGGTCACGGTGGACGAGTTCGACGCCGTCATCCGGCAGGTCTACGAGCGCGGCTACGTGCTGGTCTCCCCGCACGAGCTGTACGAGGTGGGCGAGGACGACGTCGTCCGCCCGAAGACCCTCATGGTCCCCGAGGGCCGGACCCCGCTGATCCTCTCCCTGGACGACTGCTCGTACTACCTCTACATGGACGGCGACGGCTTCGCGGACCGCCTGATCGTGGCCGAGGACGGCCGCGTCCGCAACGAGTACACGGACGCCGAGGGCACCACGCACATCGGGGCGTTCGACGTCGTCCCGCGCCTGGACGACTTCCTCGCCGAGCACCCGGACTTCAGCCTCAACGGCGCCCGCGGCGTGCTCGCCATGACCGGCTACGACGGCGTGTTCGGCTACCGCACCTCGGCCCGCGAGTTCGGGGACAGCCCCACGTTCGACGCCGACGTCGCGGCCGCCACCGAGGTCGCCGACGCGCTCAAGGACAGCGGCTGGGAGTTTGCCTCCCACACGTGGGGCCACCGGACGGTGCCGAAGCTGACCATGGAGGAGCTCGAGTTCGACATGGGGCACTGGCACGAGGAGGTCGAGCCGATCCTCGGCCCCACGGACATGCTCATCTACCCGTTCGGCGCGGACGTCACCGGCCCCGGCACGTACACGGAGGACAACGAGCGGTACCGCTACTTCCGCGAGCTCGGCTACCGCTCCTTCTTCCTCGTGGACGGCACCTCCAAGGCGTGGGGCCAGCTCGAGCCCGGCTACTACCGCGGCTCGCGCATCAACGTGGACGGCATCAGCCTCGCCGCGGCCGTCTCGGGCGAGCGGCCCGTGCTGGAGGAGTTCTTCGACCCCCGGTCCGTCCTGGACCCGGCCCGCCCCGAGTCCATCCGCGGCCCGAAGAAGCCGAGCCCGGCGCCGTCGTCGCCCGCCGCGGCCCCGAGAACCCCGCGACCCTGAGGAGAGCACCATGTCCATCCCCGCCACCGAGGTCGAGGCCCGCTGGAACGCGGCCGCCGAGCCGTTCACCGCCGTCGTCCGGGAGGTGCGGGACTGGGACGCCGCCACCCCGTGTGAGGGCTGGGACGCGCTGGACCTGCTGGACCACGTGATCGCCGGCCAGCGCGACTTCGCCGCCCGCCAGGGCCGGGAGGTGCCCCTCTTCGACGGGTCCCGCCAGCAGCTGGCCACCCAGTGGGCCAAGCACGCCGCCGCCATGTCCGCCCTCGCCGGTGACGAGGAGTTCATCCTGCGGCCCATGAAGACCGCGCTCGGGGAGATGCCCGTGGGCGAGGCGCTGATCCGCTTCCACGCGTTCGACCTGATCGTGCACCGTTGGGACCTGGCCCGCTCGCAGGGCGTGGACGCGCGGTTCACGGATGCGGAGATCGACTGCGTGGAGGAGTCGCTGGAACTGTTCGGCGACGCCGCCTACACGCCCGGCATCCTGGGCGAGCCCGTCCCCGTGGCCGACGACGCCGACCGGCAGACCCGCCTGCTCGGTCGCCTGGGCCGTCGGGGCTGAGACCCGGGCAGGACCCGTCCCCGCACCCCAGGAGGCACCGTGAGCGAGTCCACCGGTTTCAGCGCCGCGGAGCAGGCCGCGATCGCCGAGCGCGCGCAGGAGCTGCGCGCCCAGCGCGGCGGCAGGAAGAAGGCCGACGCCCTGCAGGACCTGCTGGCGAAGATCGAGGAGATGCCCGAGCAGGACCGCGCCATGGCGGTGGCGGTGCACCGGATCGTCACGGGGGTGGCCCCGGAGCTCGAACCCCGCACCTGGTACGGCATGCCCGCCTACGCGCGCGGCACGGACGTGCTCGTGTTCCTGCAGGTCAGCAGCAGGTTCGGCGTGCGGTACACAACCCTCGGCTGACGTCCGGCGCAGAGTGGTCACGACACGCCGCGTCGCGCACGCGGAGACGGCGTGTCCTGACCACTCCGCGGGCTTTCCGGCCCCTCCGAGCCCGCCGGCTCCTCCGCGGACCGGGCCGCCCGTCGCCAGTGGCGCACCGCCCACAGGGTCAGACCGCCCACGGTCAGCCAGCCCACCCCGAGCAGCACGCCGTTCACGACGCCCGGGCGCACCGCGAACGCCCCCATCGCCACGAGGGAGAGCTGTCCGGGGATCACCCCGACCGCGGTGGAGCCGGCGAAGATCCCCAGCGGCACGGCGAGCGCGCCCGCCCCGTAGTTCACGGGCCAGTACGGCAGCCCCGGGGCGACGCGCAGGGTCAGCAGGGCGAGGAACCCGGTGTCCTCGAGCCGCCGCTCCACGGTCTCGGCGTGGCGGCCGAGCCAGCGCAGGGCCACCTCGCGTCCGACCGCGCGCGCGATGCCGTACGCCCCGAGCGAGCCCAGCAGGGCCCCGACCACGGACAGCACCGTCCCCTCGATCGCGCCGAAGAGCACACCGGCGGTGACCGCCATGATCGTCACGGGGATGGGGGTGAGCGCCACGGCCGCGTACAGCACGGTGAACGCGAGCCAGCTCCACCAGCCGAAGCCGTCCAGCTGGGCGCGCAGCTCGTCCACGCCGGGCAGGCGCACGGTGAGTGCGAGCCACACGAACGCCGCCACGACGAGGACGAGGGCGGCGGTGCGCAGGATCGACACCCCGCGGTGCCCGGTGCGGGCGGGCAGGGTGGAGGCGGCGCCGGAGTCGCGCGGCGGCACGGCGGTGGAGGGCATCGGCTCAGGCTACCGGCAGCCGCTCCCTCCGCATGTCCTCCCTGGTCTGCGGTCACACCCTGCGCTGCTTCTGTGGATCACACGCGTGTGACTCATCCACACCTGTGGACAACTCTGTGGAGAACCCTGTGCACGCGGCCCGCCGGGTGTGGACGGAGGGGCTCAGACGGTGGACGCGCCGGGCGCGTCGTCACCCGGCCGCGCCTCACCCGGCCCCGCGCCATCCGGCCCCGCCGCCGGCTCGTCCTCGAAGGCGGGACCGCCGTCGTCCTCCCAGGCCGCGGCGGCGTCGTCGTCCCGGTCGGTCTCCTGCACCTGGTCATGCAGCCGCTCCATGCGGGTGTCCAGATCCGCGGCCACGCGGGCGGCGGCCACCAGCTCGGTCGCGATGTCCGGGGGCACGCCGCCGTCGAACTTGTAGTTGATCTTGTGCTCGAGCGTGGCCCAGAAGTCCATGGCGCTCGTGCGGAACTGCATCTCCACGGTCACCGGGATCGTGCCGGTGGACAGGTGGATCGGCACCTGCACGAGGCAGTGCAGGCTGCGGTAGCCGGAGGGCTTGGGCCGGGAGATGTAGTCCTCCACCTCGAGCACCCGGATGTCCGGCTGCTGCGTGAACTGGCGGAACACGCGGTACACGTCCCGGGCGAAGCTGACGATCACGCGCGCCCCGGCGATGTCCGTGACGTTGGTGCGCAGCGCGTCCAGGTCCAGGGACAGCCCGCGGGCGGAGGCCTTGCGCAGGATCGACTCCGGCGACTTCACCCGCGTGACGATGTGCTCGATGGGGTTGTAGTCGTGCAGGTGCGTGAACTCGTCCCGCAGCACCTCGAGCCGCGCCTCCACCTGGAGCAGGGCCGAGCGGTACTCGAGGTCGAAGCGCTCGACGTCTCGGCGCAGCCGCTCCAGCGCCCCTGACGCCGCGGGGGTGAGCTGCGTCAACTCGGACACGGGGGTGCCGCGCAGCGCCTCGACGCCCGCCGAGGGCGCGGGCGCGTCCGGGGAAGGGTCCTGCTCCATGGCCTCAGAGCCTACGGCGGGATCCTGCGAGACGGTTGGCCGTCCACAGGCCCGACGGCGGCCCGTCAGTCCTCGGCGGGGATCAGCACGCGCTCAAAGGCGGCGCGCTCCTCGTCGGAGACGGCCACGGGCCGCCCGGCCGCCGGGTCCACCTGCACGAACACGGCGTCGCACAGCACGCAGCGCCGCCCGTCCTGCCACAGCTCGTGGCGCAGCGTGAAGGACGTCCGGCCGATCCGCAGGATCCACACCCGCGCCGTCACCTCGGGCCCGGCGTAGACCACGGGCGCCTCGTACTGGACCTCCATGGACCGCACGACGCGCTGGACGTCCGGGGACGCCGTCGTCGTGGCCCACGCGCCCAGGGCGCGCACGCGCGCCTCCTCGGTGAGGGTGAGCAGTCGGGCGTTGTTGACGTGGCCGTAGCGGTCCTCGTCGGACCAGCGCAGCTGCAGCCCGACCTCGAACGGGGTCGGTGTGCCGGCGTCGGCGGGGGTCTCGGGGGTGGTCGGCTGCGTCACGGGGTGAACACCTTTCCTGGGTTGAGGATGCCGTGCGGGTCGAACACGGCCTTGATGCGCTGCTGGAGGTCGTGCTGGGCGTCGCCGAGCTCGTCCCGCAGGAACGCGCGCTTGAGCAGGCCCACGCCGTGTTCGCCGGTGAGCGTGCCGCCGAGTTCCAGGCCCGCGCGGAACAGCTCGCCGGCGGCCTCCCAGACGTCCGCCGGGATCGACGCGGCGTCCTCGGCCGCGCCGCCCACCTGCGCCGCGGCGCCGAACAGCAGGATCGGGTGCAGGTTGCCGTCCCCGGCGTGGGCCGTGGTGGGGATGGCGACGCCGGTGCGTGCCTCGATCTCACGGATCCGCGCGAACATCTCGGCCATGCGGCTGCGCGGGACGGCCACGTCCTCCACGAGCGGGGTGCCGAGGCGCTCGAGCGCGGGGAACGCGGTGCGGCGCAGGGCCATGAGGGCCTCCCCCTCGGCGGGGTCCACGGTCACGGTGACGTCCCCACCGTGGGCGCGCATGAGGGCGGCCATGGCCTCCCCGTCCGCCTCGGCGCCGGCGCCGTCGGCCTGCACCAGCAGGAACGCGCCGGACTCGGGCAGGGCGGCCCCGCGCTCGGGCCCCGCGTGCGCGCGCACCGCGGCGAGCGTCGCCTCGTCCATCAGCTCCATCAGGGCGGGCACGTGACCGGCCCCGGTGATCGCCTCGGCCGCGGCGGCGCCCGCGACGACGTCCGGGAAGAACCCGCCGAGCGTCACGGGCACGCCGCGCACGGCCGGCCGCAGCGCCAGCGTCGCGCCCACGATCACGCCGAGCGTGCCCTCCGAGCCGATCATCAGCGCGACCAGGTCGTAGCCGGTCACCCCCTTGACGGTGCGGTGGCCCAGCCGCAGCAGGGTGCCGTCCGCGAGCACCACGTCCAGGCCCAGCACCGCCTCGCGCGTGACGCCGTACTTGGCGCACAGCAGCCCGCCGGCGTTCATCGCGATGTTGCCGCCCACCGTGGAGATGTCCTTCGACGCGGGATCCGGGGCCCACCACAGCCCGTGCTCGGCGAGCGCGGCGTTCAGCGCCCCGTTGAGGATCCCCGGCTCGACGACGGCCACGCGGTCCGCGGGGGAGACCTCCAGGATCCGGTCCATCGCGGTCATGTCCAGGACGATCTCGCCCGCCCCCGCGACGGCGCCGCCGGCCAACCCCGTGCCAGCTCCGCGGGTGACCAGCGGGGTGCGGGTGCCGTGCGCGATCCGGCACGCGGCCTGCACGTCCTCCACCGTCCGTGCGCGGACCACGGCCCGCGGCGCGGCGGGGGAGCGATGCCCCGAGCGGTCCGCCCGGGCGGCCTCGAGTGCGGCGGCGGAGACGTCCACGCGGCCGGGCAGCTCCGCCTGCAGGCGGGCGACGACGTCGGCGGGCGGGGCGTCCGCGGCAGGCGGGGCGGCGGGGGTCGGGTCGAGGGGTGCGGAGGAGTCCATGTCCACCAGTGTCGCCGATCACACGGGGTGGGGCGTGCGTCGGCCGGTCCGATGACGCGCCCGGCCCCGTCCCTAGACTGGGGGCCATGACCTCCCCGGACCCCGCGCCCCCGCGCCCCCGCGTCCACGTGCTCACCCTGCGCCCGGATGGAGCCCGCGAGGACACCGCCCGCCGTGTGGGCACCGTCCTCGCCGAGGCCTTCGCCACGGACCCGTACACGCTCGGGCTCGTGCCCGAGGACCGGCGCGAGGCCCGCCTCGAGCGCAAGTTCACCGCCGCCGTGCGCCACGGGCTGCGCACGGGGGCCGACGGCGCCCCGCTGGGCGCCGTGGACGTCGCCGTGGACGCGGCCGACGGCACGCTGCTCGGCGCCGCCGTGTGGACCTCCCCCGCCGCCCCCCGCGGGGTCGACGTGCCGGGCCTGCTGGCGGGGCTGCCCACCGCCGTCGCCGTCCACGGCCGCCACACCCTCGCCCTGAAGCGGATCCAGGCCGCCTGCGAGCGGGCCCGCCCGGCAGGCCGGCACTGGTACCTTGAGGAGGTCGGCACCGTCCCGTCCGCCCGCGGGCGCGGGGCGGCGAGTGCGCTGGTGCGCCACGGCCAGCGCCGCGCGTCGGGTCTGCCCGTGCACCTCGAGGCGTCCGTGCCCGCCACCGTCCCGTTCTATGAGCAGCTCGGCTTCCGTGCGACCGGCCACGTGCCCGTGCCCGGGGGCGAGCCCCTGACCTGCCTGCGCTGGGAGGCCTGAGATGAGACACCCGATCCCCGACTACCTGGCGAGCCTGGTCACCGAGCTCGGCGCCGTGAACCCGGGCGAGACGGCCCAGTACATCCCCGTGCTCGCGGAGGCGGACCCGGACCGCTTCGGCATCGCGCTGGCCACCCCCACCGGGCGGCTGCACTGCGCGGGCGACGCGGACGTGGAGTTCACCATCCAGTCCGCGTCCAAGCCGTTCACGTACGCGGCCGCGCTCGTGGACCGGGGCTTCGCCGCCGTGGACCGGCAGGTGGGGTTGAACCCCTCGGGCGAGGCCTTCAACGAGCTCTCCCTCGAGGCGGAGTCGCACCGCCCGGACAACGCCATGATCAACGCCGGCGCGCTCGCGGTGCACCAGCTGCTCGTGGGACCGGAGGCGAGCCGGAAGGAGCGGCTGGACCGGGCCGTGGAGATCATGTCCCTGCTCGCCGGGCGTCGGCTCTCGGTGGACCGGGAGACGTACGAGTCCGAGATGGCGGTCTCGGACCGCAACCTCGCCCTGGCGCACATGCTCCGCAGCTACGGGGTGCTGCAGGACTCCGCCGGGGAGATCGTGGCCGGGTATGTGGCGCAGTGCGCCGTGCTCGTCACCGTCAAGGACCTCGCCGTGATGGGCGCGTGTCTGGCGACGGGCGGCATCCACCCGATGACGGGCGAGCGCGTGCTGCCGTCCATCGTGGTGCGGCGCGTGGTGTCCGTGATGACCTCCTCCGGCATGTACGACGCCGCCGGGCAGTGGCTCGCCGACGTCGGGATCCCGGCCAAGTCCGGGGTGGCCGGCGGTGTGCTCGGCGCGCTGCCGGGCCGCGTGGGGATCGGCGTGTTCTCGCCGCGCCTGGACGAGGTGGGCAACTCGGCGCGCGGCGTGCTGGCGTGCCGCCGCCTCTCCGAGGACTTCCGGCTGCACCTCATGGACGGGGACAGCCTGGGCGGCACCGCCGTGCGCTTCGTAAAACGCGAGGGTGACCGCGTGTTCGTGCATCTGCAGGGCGTGATCCGGTTCGGCGGCGCCGAGGCGGTGCTGGACGCGCTCACGGACCTGCACACCGGGGCGGAGAAACCCGGCACCGGGTGGGACGCCGCCGTCTACCCGCGGTGGCAGGAGGCCGCGGCGGACAGCGCGGCGCTCGCGGCCGCGACCAGCGGCGGTGCGGTGCACGAGGCCGCCGCCGTGGCCGCCCGAGACGAGAACGACGGGCCCATCCGCACCGTGGTGCTCAACCTCGAGCGGGTGGACCGGATCGACGACGTCGGCCGGCGGCTGATCGCCGAGGGTGTGCGCCGGCTGCAGGCCGACGGCGTGCGCGTGGAGGTCGAGGATCCGGAGCGCATCCTGCCGCTGGAGGAGGCCGGCGCCCACTGAGGCGGCGGGGCGGGCAGGAGGGGGGCGCGGCGGTGTTCTCCGTCTCGCTCCCTTTCGTTCAACTGCTGTTCATGTGAGAATGGGCGGTCTGTGATCCCTTGACCCGGTTGTTCGAGGACGACCCCCATGCCCCTTTCCACCCTCCGCGTCAGCCTGCCCTCCCTCCGCCGCACCCGCCCCGCCCCGCAGGGGGTCCGTGAGCGGATCGCGCACGCCGTCGTGCCCCGGCTGCAGCCGCGTCCCGTGCCGCCGGTGGACCGTCGGAGCCGCCTGGCGTGGCAGGTCTCGGGGGCACTGCCGCTGATCGGGTGCCTGACCTCGTTCCCCATCGGCATGTCCAAGGACTCCATGGTGATCCCGGGCGTCGGCTATCAGGGCGGTTTCCCCGCGGGCTGGTCCCACGCCCTCAACCAGCCGGCGTACTTCACGTGGCTGTCCAACGCCCTGGTCGCGGGCACGTCGCTGACGCTGGCCGCGCGTCGTGAGGCGCCCACGTCGGACGCGTTCTGGGCCGTGCGCACCGCCGGCCTCGGCTCGGTGATGGTCACGGGGATCGTCTACAACGCGGTGCTGCGCGGCCGCGAACAGGACACCTTCCTCTACCGGCTCAACGACACGCTGCAGCACATCGTCAACCCCGTGCTCGCCCCGGCGGTGTGGGCGCTGTTCGACCCCCGCGGGCAGATCACGCGGCGGCGCGCCGGGCTGGCCTCGGTCATCCCGCTGATGTGGGCGGCGGCGACCATGGCGCGCGGGCCCCGCATCGACTGGTACCCGTACCCGTTCCTCGACGTGCCGCGGCTCGGCCGACGCAGCGTGGGCGTCGTGCTCGCCGGGATCCTGGCCGGCTTCACCGGGCTCATGGGTGTGCTCGGCACCGTGGACCGCCGCCTCGGCCTGGCCTGAGGGGCGGTCCCCGGCGCTGGCGGCCGCCGCCCGGCGCTTTCGAACGTGAGAGAGGGCCTATCTCACGTTCGAAAGCCCCCATTCGCCCCCTTTCACGTTCGAAAGCGCGGGTGGGAGGGGCCGACGACGGCGGCGGCGCGTCAGTCGCCGCGGACGGCCTCGGCCACGGGCACGTCGCCGTCCACGAAGTCGATCTTCCGGCCCACCGTGCCCGGCTCGCTGAGCACGGCCACGATCGCCCGGGCGACGTTGCCGCGGCTGGCCCCACGCTGCGGGGCATCGGAGTCGGAGAGGTCCGGGTCCACGGTGATGCGGCCGGACGGCTCCTCGTCGGTCAGGGCGCCGGGACCGAGGATGGTCCAGGCCAGCCCGGAGTCCCGCAGCGCCTCGTCCGCCTCGGCCTTGGCCTGCGCGTAGGTGTAGAAGGGGTCGTCCTCGGGCACGTCGTGGTGCAGGGACGCGCCGAGGTAGGACACCATCACGTAGCGCCGCACGCCCGCGGCCTCGGCGGCGCGCATGCTGGCGACGGCGGCGTCGTGGTCCACGGCCCGGGTGCGCTGGGCGTCCCCGCCGCCCGCGCCCGCGGAGAACACGACGTTGTCCGCGTCGCGCAGCGCGTGGAGCAGCTCCTCCTGGTCCGCCTTCTCGATGTCCAGGACGAGCGGTTCGGCGCCGGCGGCGCGGACGTCCTCGGCGTGATCGGGGTTGCGGATGATCGAGACGACGTCGTGGCCGGCCTCCGCCAGCAGAGGTGCGGCGAGCAGGGCCACCTTGCCGTGGCCGCCGATGATCACGGTGCGGGTCATGGGAATCTCTCCTTCGGTTCGATCGGGTGCTGAACTCCCACAGTAGGGAGAGCCCGACGCCGGTGCGAGGGCGGAGCGGCGCTCCACCACCCCACTCCTCAGCTCTCCGCCTGGCCCTCCCGCCAGTAGCCCATGAAGGAGACGTGCTTCTTCGGCACGCCGCCGGGGCCCACGCTGAGCCGGCGCAGGGCGCGCACCATCGCGGACTCCCCGGCGAGGAACACGTAGGCCTCGGGCCGTTCGTCGGCCTCGAGGGCGGCGACGGTCCACTCGCGCTCGACGGAGGCCGCGGGCGGCGCGACCGGCCCGCCGGCGTCGTCGGGGTCCACGCCCAGCAGGGCGGCGAGGCGGGCGTGCGCCCAGGACCCCGACGGCGCCCCCGGCGCCCGGCGGCCCACGTGCAGGCGCACGCGGCCCCGGTCCGTCAGCTCCGTCACGGCCCGCCAGTCCCACGGCTCGGGGACGGCCAGGCGCTCGGCGATGAGGTCGGCGGCCTGCCCGTCGTGGGGCAGCTCGAGCACGAGGTCCGCCTCGCCGTCGAACCCGCCGAACGGGTCCGCGAGCTCCTCCGCCACGGACACCAGGGCGGGGACGGCGGTCTCGTCGCCCACGGCCAGCACACGGTGCGCCCCCGTCTGCCGCCAGCCGGACCACGCCGGCGCCTCCGCCGAGGGCACCAGCACGTTCACCGCGTCCCCCGCCTGGACGGCGCGCGCCCAGCGCAGGCCCGGCCCCTGATGCGGGTCGGCGGGGTCGTCCGGGTCGCCGTGCAGCACCACGTCCACGGTCAGCGAGGGCACCTGCCGCCCGTCGAGCCGCACGAGCCCGGCCGAGCGCACCGTGTACGTGCGCATCCAGCCGCGCTCCTCCTCGGGGATGGCCAGGAACCCGGCGCGGAACCCGGCGGACAGGTCCGGGTCCGCCGACGTCCCGCCCGGCGGGGGGATCAGCAGCTTCACATAGGCGTCCCGGCGCGGCCGCGCGCCCCGGTACAGGGCGTGCAGGTCGGCGACGCCGGGCGGCAGCAGTCCCAGCAGGTCCCCGCTGGCGGCCTCCAGGTCCGGGCCCGCCAGCACGATCCGCCGGAACCCGCGGCACGGCTGCTCCACGGACACCACGCGCGTGTGCGCCACGATCATGCCGTCGGCGCTCATCGGCGGTCCCCGTCCCCCCGCGGCAGCACCACGGGGTGGCCCAGCAGCGGGTCGGCCACCACGTCCGCGTCCAGGCCGAACACCTCGGCCAGCACCTCCGGCACGATCACCTCGCCCGGCGTGCCCTGCGCCACCACCCGGCCCGCGGCCATCGCCACGATGTGGTCCGCACTGCGCGCCGCCAGGTTCAGCTCGTGCAGCACCGCGACGACGGTCGCCCGGCCCTCGCCACGCGGGTCCGGGAGCGTGCGCACCAGGTCGAGCACCTCCACCTGATGGCTGAGGTCGAGGTAGCTCGTGGGCTCGTCGAGGAGCACCACCGGGGTCTGCTGGGCGAGCACGAGGGCGAGCCACGCCCGCTGCCGCTGCCCGCCGGAGAGCGTGCCGGCCTCGCGCTCGGCGAGCTCCACGAGGTCGGTGCGCTCGAGCGCCGCGGCGACCGCGGCGTCGTCGCCGGCGGCCCGGCCGCCCAGGAGCCCGCGGTGCGGGTGACGGCCGCGCGCCACGAGCTGCGCCACCGTCATGCCCTCGGGCGCCACGGGATGCTGGGGCAGCAGCGCCACGGTGCGGGCGTAGTCGCGCGCGGACACGCGGGCGGCGTCCCGACCGAGCACCTCGATGCTCCCGGCGCGCGGGGCGAGCTGGCGGGTCAGGCCGCGCAGCAGCGTGGACTTGCCGCAGCCGTTGGCGCCGATGATCGCGGTGACGCGCCCGGCGGGCACGTCCAGGTCGAGGTCCGCGACGATCGGCGGCGCCGAGGCCGGGCCGTAGCCGAGCGTCAGGCCGCGCAGGCGGATCGCGACGTCGTCGGCGGCCCCGGCGCGCGGTGCGGCGGGGGACGGGACGGTGAGCGGGGGAGCGGTCATGCGGAGCGCACGCCTCCTGGGGTCCGGCCCTGGCACAGCAGCAGCCAGAGCATGAGCGGGGCGCCGGCGGCGCCGGTGAGCACACCGGTGGGCAGGGCGGCGCCGGTGAGCAGGGGGACGGCCTCACCGGCCACGAGGTCCGCGAGCAGCACGAGCGCGGCGCCCGTGAGCGCCGCCGCGGGCAGGGAGGGCAGGCCACGGGTGAGCCCGCGCGCCACCGGGGTGGCCAGCAGCGCCACGAACGCCAGCGGCCCCACGACGGCGGTCGCCACGGCGGCCAGCACTGCGCCGAGCCCCAGCGCCGCGGCCGAGGTGGGGCGCGGTCGGGCGCCGAGGGCGTGCGCGAGGTCCGGGCCGACGTCGGCGGGGGCCAGCCGCGCGTGCAGCACCCCCGCCAGCGGCAGGGCGGCCGCGAGCACGCCCGCGAGCAGCGCAATGCGGCCCCACGTGACGCCGTTGAGCGAGCCGGCGATCCAGACGGTGGCCGACTGCAGGTCGTGCTGGGCCAGCGAGAGCATCGCCCCGGCCACCACGGCCTGGCCCGCCGCCGCCACCGCGATGCCGGCCACCACGAACCGTTCGCCCCCCACGGAGCGGGCCGTGGCGAACACGGCGGCCACCGCCACAAGGCCGCCGATCAGTGCCGTGGCGGCGCGCATCAGGTCCGATCCTCCGCCGGTCTGCCCGGCGGTCGCCAGCATCCCCAGCACGACCGCCGCCGCGGCGCCCTGGGTGACGCCCAGGATGTCCGGCGAGGCCAGGGGGTTGCGCAACGTGCGCCGGTAGAGCGCGCCGGCCGCGCCCAGGGCGGCGCCGGTGAGCACTGCGGCCACGGCGCGGGGCAGCTTCTCCTCCAGCACGATGAAGCTCGCTCCCGGGATCGTCTCCCCGCCCAGGATCCGCACGAGGTCCGGGACGGTCACCTGGTACGTGCCCCACACCACGCGCAGCAGGGCGAGGACCAGCACGGCCACGGCGAGGCCCGCGCAGGCCCGTCCGAGGCGGCGCCGGTCGGAGCGGCGCAGGCGGGCGACGACGTCGTCCGGGGCGGTGTGCTGGAGGTTCATGCGGCCACCCCCGGGCGGCGCAGCAGCGCCAGCAGCACGGGCACGCCGAGCAGGACGGTGGTCACCCCGAGGTGGATCTCCCCGGGCGCCACGACGAGCCGCCCGGCGAGGTCCGCGAGGATCACGAGGACGGCGCCCCACAGGGCGCAGCCGGCCATCAGGGCTCGCGTGCTCGGCGGCCGCAGACGGCGCAGCGCGTGGGGCACGAGCAGCCCCACGAACCCGACCGGCCCGGCCAGCGCCACCGCCGCGGCCGTGAGCAGCACGACCGCGCCCAGCAGCACCGCGCGCACCCGCTCCGGGCGCCCGCCCAGACCGTGCGCGAGGTCGTCGCCGAGGGCGAGGGCGTCGAGCCCGGGGGCCACGGCGACGGCGGCGAGCAGCCCGACGGCGATCACGGGCGCCAGGGCGAGCGCCTCGCCGAGGTCGGCGCGGGCCACCGTGCCCACGGCCCAGAAGCGCAGTCGGTCCTGGACCGTGGGGGAGAGCACGAGCAGCGCCGTGGTGCCGGCGGTGGCGCCGGCGGTGATCGCGGCGCCGGCCAGCACGAGCGCCATGGGGGAGGGGGCGCCGGGTGTCGTCCGGCCCCTCCGCGTGGCGGCCGCCGCCACCGCGTAGCCGAGCGCCGCCGCGACCAGCGTCCCGACGGCGGCCAGCGCCAGCACCCCGAACGTGGAGCCGGCGACGCCGAGCGCCATGCCCGCCGCCACGGCCAGCCCCGCGCCGGCGGAGAGCCCGAGCAGCCCCGGGTCGCCGAGCGGGTTGCGGGTGGCCCCCTGCAGGGCGGCGCCGGCCACGGCCAGCGCCGCCCCCACCAGCGCCCCCGTCACCACGCGGGGCACGCGGGAGGCCACGGCCGCCGCCTCGATGCCCTCCGGCACGGGGTGCCCGGTGAGGACCGCGCCCAGGGTGTCGAGCGCCGTCGTCGCCGGCACGGTGCGCGCGCCGAGGGCGACGCCGGCCACGAGCGCCGCCAGCAGCAGCGCCGCGGGCAGGGCGCCCATCAGCACGCCCGCGCGGACGCGGGCCGGGGAGGCCAGGGCCGTGGACGGCATGGGGAGGGATCAGCCCTGCGCGGTCTTCGCGGCCTCGGCGATCGGCGGGACGACCTTCTCGAGCGCGAACGGGATGGACAGCGGGGAGATCGCGGAGACGGAGAGGACCTCCTGCTCGTCCGTCTGCAGGACGAGGGCGCCGGCCTTCACGGCCGGGATCGAGCCCAGCAGGGGGTCGGACTCGATGGCCTCGCGGACCGAGTCCTGGGCGGCCCAGGAGACGAACACGTCCGACTCCAGCTCGTCCGCGCGCTCGGGCGACCACGTGAAGAAGAACGCCTGGTCCTCCGGGGAGTTCTCCGTCACCACCGGCGCCTGCTCCATGCCGAGCAGCTCGAGGAACTTCGGGCGGTTGTCCACGTCCGTGTAGATGCTGATCTGGTCCGCGGCGGCGGGGTCGATGGTGCCGTAGACGAAGGACGCGCCCTGGAGGCCCGCGTGCTTCTCGCCGGCGTCCTTGATCTGCTGCTCGAGGTCCGCGATGAGCTCCTCCGCCTCCTGCTCCTTGCCGAGCACGCGGCCGATGACCTCCGTGGACTGCTGCCACGAGGTGCCGTAGGCGGGGACGTCCTTCGGGTAGGCCACTGTGGGGGCGATCTTCGAGAGGCGGTCGTAGTCCTCCTGCGTGATGCCGGAGTAGACGGCGAGGATGACGTCCGGCTTCACGGCGGCGATCGCCTCGGCGTCGATGCCGGAGGCCTCGGACCACTGCACGGGCTTCTGGGCGCCCTCGGTCTCGGCGAGCTTCGCGTCGAACCAGTCGGTGGACTTCTCCGCGTTCCCGCCGAACTCCACGGCGGCCACGCCCACCGGCACCACCCCGAGGGCGAGGGCCACGTCCTGGTTCACCCAGGACACGGTGGCCACGCGGGCCGGGCGCTGCGGGATCTCGGTGGTGCCGTAGACGTGCTCGATGCTGCGCGGGAACGCGGCGTCCCCGCCCGCGGCGTCTGACGACGACGCACCGGCCGACGAGGACGAGGCCGAGCCTCCGGCCGGGCCGGTGGAGCACGCGGCGAGCAGGAGGGTGAGCCCGACTCCCCCGCTGGCGAGGAGGGAGCGGCGGGACAGGGGGGACGGTGCCATGGTGGTGGCCTTTCACGGTCGCGACGCGCGGGCGCCGGGCGGAGGGGGTCGGGTCTGCGGTCGGAGGATGCGTCGGCCCTGCCGGGCCGGTATTAGCAAACACCGACGTGAGGTAACTCTGGAAGATTAGGGCAACCTAACTCCCCTGTGCAATCCCGGTGAGGGGCGTCGTCGGGGGAGGTGGGCGGGATACGGTGGCCTGGTGAGCCAGAACCCCCTCCCCGCCCCGCGCGGCGACGCGCAGCGCGGCGCCGCCGACCACCACGACCGGGTCTCCGCGATGTTCGACGCCATCGCCGGCCGCTACGACCTGATGAACGCCGTCATGACATGGGGTCAGGAGCCGCGCCTGGTGCGCCGCACGGTGGCGCGGGCCAACATCCCCGCGCAGGCCCGCGTGCTCGACCTGGCCACCGGCACCGGGGACCTCGCGTTCGAGGTGCTCAAGCAGCACCCCGACGCGCAGGTGGTGGGCGCCGACATCGCCGCCGAGATGATGGAGGTCGGCCGTGCCCGCGCGGGCGGGGACCGCATCGAGTGGGTCGTCGCGGACGCCACGGACCTGCCGTTCGAGGCCGGCTCGTTCGACGCCGTGACCCACGGCTACCTGCTGCGCAACGTCGCGGACATCCCGGCGACCCTCGCCGAGCAGTTCCGTGTGCTGCGCCCGGGCGGCTGGGTCGCGGCCCTCGAGACGTCGCCGGCGCCGGACAACGTGCTCAAGCCCTTCTCCTCCTTCTACATCCACCGGGTGATGCCACAGCTGGCGAAGCTGATCGCCGACCGGCCGGAGGCCTACGCGTACCTGTCCTCCTCGACGAAGGCGTTCCACACGCCGGACGAGGTCGCGGACCTCTTCGCCGAGGCCGGCTTCGTGAACATCGGGCACGAGACCCACATGTTCGGCACCCTGGCCACGCACTGGGCCATGAAGCCGGTCGACTGACGCGGGCCACGCGGCGCGGCGTCAGCACAGGGCGGCCCCGGTGGCGCCGCCGGATGCGTCAGGGCTGTGACGAGTCACGCTGATGTCCGCAATCCGAGAAGACTCTGGGCCGACCCGGCTGATCCGCGTAGCATGGGGCTCCGTCGAGGGGGGATCCGCGCACCCCCCGGCCTCCGGTCGCCGCCCGTCCGCCATCCCCCGGAACGGCGTCGCCCCTCCGTCGCGAGGCGCTCGTCCCCCGCAGCCCGCGACGTCCGCGTGGGCACCGTGAACCGTCTCTTGAACGTAGAGGAACCTTGTGAGCCCCATCCAGAGCACCACCGGCCCGTCATCCATGGCGGAGCTGAAGAAGGTCCTGCCCGAGCTCTCGCACCCGGACGGCGCGCCGGTGCGGGTGCTCGTCGTGGACGACGAGCCGATGATCGCCGACCTGCTCTCCATGGGCTTCACCCTCTGCGGCTGGGAGGTGATCGTGGCCCACGACGGCGCGACCGCCGCCGAGCTGGGCACCGCCGGCCGTCCGGACCTGGCGATCCTGGACGTCATGCTGCCGGACATGGACGGCCTGGACGTCCTGGATCGCCTGCGCGCCCACTGGTCGGAGATGCCCGCCATGTTCCTCACCGCCAAGGACGCGACCGAGGACCGCGTGGCGGGCCTGGCCGCCGGCAGCGACGACTACGTGACCAAGCCCTTCTCCATGGAGGAGGTGCTCATCCGCGCGCACCGGCTCGTGCAGCGCTCCGGCGTGGTCTCGGGCGGCTCCGAGGTGCTCGTGGTCGGCGACCTGGTGATGAACACCCGCACCCACGAGGTGACCCGAGGCGGCGACGAGATCGAGCTGACGGCCACGCAGTACAACCTGCTGAAGTTCCTCATGGCCAACGTCCGCACGGTGCTCTCCAAGGAGCGCATCCTGCAGGACGTCTGGGGCTACGACTTCGGCGGCCGCGCGAACATCGTCGAGCTGTACATCTCCTACCTGCGGAAGAAGATCGACGCGGACCGGGATCCCATGATCCACACCATCCGCGGCGCCGGGTATGTCATCCGGCCTGCCTGAGACCGCCGCGGTCCCGTCGGGGCACGGCAGCACCCGCCGCAGGCGGCCCACGTCGCTGGCCCGACGCATCGGCGCCGGCGTCCTTCTGATCCTGATGGCCACCATCCTGGCCTACTCGTTCTACGCGGCCGGCATCACGAAGGCCCTGCTGACCGAATCCGCCTCCCGGGACGCCTCCGAAGCATGGATCCGCGCCTCGGAGCAGCTGACGGCCCCCTCGCCGGGCGGAGGGGGCGACGGCGGCCCGGGGCAGGGGGACCTCCGCGTGCCGGGCACCCTCGGCCAGCCCGAGGGCACGGTGGTCGCGCTCGTCCCGCTCTCCGGTCTGGAGGAGCATCAGCAGGACGCCCTCATCGGGCACCGGGTCGGTGACGCCGGGGAGTCCGTGCCGCTCACGGCGCGGGAGGCCCACGACCTTCTGCACGCCCTCCGGGACCGGCCGGGCGGGCCGATGCTGGACGCCGTCGTCGGCGACGTCTCCTATCGCGTCCAGGCCCAGACCCTGACCGCGCCGGGCCCCTGGGTGGCCGCGGACCAGGTGCTCGTGGTGGGGGCGCCGACGGGCGCCATGTCCGACGTCACACGGCAGGCGCTGCTCGCGGTCGCCGTCGGACTGTCCGTCACCGTCCTCACCACCGCGATCCTGGTGACCCTGTGGCTGCGTCGGGGACTGGCCCCGCTGCGCGAGGTCGCCGCCGTCGCCGAGCGGGTCGCCCAGGTGGACATGGCCCGCGCCGGGCTCGATCCGGAGGACTCACGCATGCCGCCTCGGCTCCTGCAGGGGCCGGACGAGGTGGCCGTCGTCGCCCAGGCGCTCGACCGGTTCACCGGCTCGGTCGAGGCGGCCCTGGAGCAGCGCCGCGTGCAGGAGCAGCAGATGCGCCGGTTCATGGCGGACGCCTCCCACGAGCTGCGCACGCCGCTCGCCTCGGTGCGCGGCTACGCCGAGATGATCGCGATGACGGAGGAGCTCTCCGCGACCGGCCGGCGGTCGCTCGACCGGGTGCTGTTCCAGGCCGACCGGATGGCCGCCCTCGTGGACGACATGCTCCTGCTCGAACGGCTCGAGTCCGTCTCGCGCGGCCGGGCCATGGGCCTGAAGCCCTCCGGGGAGGTGGCGCTGGCCGAACAGGTGGACCTGTCCGAGGTGGTCCTCGAGGGCGTGATGGACGCCCGCGCGGCGTGGCCGGACCACACATGGGTGGTGGACCTGCCCGAGGGGGCGGAGCCGGGCACCCAGCGGTCCGTCACCGGCGACCGGTCGCAGCTGGCCCGCGTGGTCGGCAACCTGCTCTCCAACGCGGCCAAGCACACCCCCGTCGGGACCACCGTCACGGCCTCCGTGCGGGAGGACCGGCCCCGGCCCGGCCTCATGCTCGTCAGCGTCCACGACGACGGCGGCGGCATCCCGGCCGACCGACACGCCACCCTCTTCCACCGCTTCGTCCGCGGCCCCGGGAAGGGCCGGACGAGCGCCTCGGGCACGGAGCCGTCCACGGGTCTGGGTCTGGCCATCGTGCGCTCGATCGCGCGCAGCCATGGCGGGGACGTGACCGTGGCGTCCGAGGGCGGGTGGACGCGTTTCGACGTCGTCGTGCCCTGCACCCCGGGGCGCGCCGGGCCGGGGGCTGCGGGCTCCTGCTGCGGCTCCGCCCGGGCCGGCCGGCCCTGACCCCGGGACGGCAACCGTTGACGTATCCCCACCCCCCTATGCGTACGGTGCCTGTGTATGACCGAAAGGGTCGTCCGGGACTTCCGGCCGATCCACCCCGACGCCGGTCGGCGCAGGCCGCCGGTGAGAGGAGCACGATCATGACTGACATCCGCCGCACCGCCACCGCCCTGACCCTCGGCGCCGCCGTCGTCACCGGCCTCGGTGCCCCCGCCGCCGTCGCGCAGACCACGGCCCCGGCCACCGAGACCGCCACCACGGCACCGGCCTCCGAGTCGCCCGCCCCCCAGGAGGAGGAGAAGGACGACAACGGCAACTGGGGCCTGTGGGGCCTGGCCGGCCTGCTGGGCCTGGCGGGCCTGGCCGGTCGCCGCAAGCGTGAGGTGCACGCCGAGCCCGTGCGCCGCGACCACCACGTGGCCGGCGCGCACCGTGACCACGACGTGCACCGCGTGGACGACCGCGCCGGCGACGTGCGCACCGAGGGCGACGCCACCCGCCGCCCGGGCACCGGCGACGGCCGCTGACCCGACCCCGGCCGCCCGGAGCGGCCCGTGACCGCGACCCCCGTCCCTCCGGCGGGGGTCGCGGCGCGTCCGGGGCGGGTCTCGAATGCGCCCGTCAGTCCGCGGTGTCCCCGGCGGAGGGCGCGGCGCGCAGCACCGCGTCCGTGAGGCGGTCCAGAGCCGCGGTCCCGGCCGTCCAGCGCTGCCAGTGCAGGTGCACGTCGGCCGCGCCGAGGGCCGGGATCGTCTCGAGGTCGGGGTGCCGGCCCTCGAGCACGCCCGGCGGGATCTGCACCGAGGGGAGCATGCCCCAGCCCAGCCCGAGCTCCACCGCCCGCAGATACGCGTGCACGGACGGCACGAGGTGGGTCGGTGGGTCGGCCACGGGCCGGCCGCGGGTGACGCGGCGCAGCACCGTGTGCTGCAGGCCGTCGCGGGGGCCGTAGTCCACGATCGGCAGCGTGCCGAAGTCGACCCGGCCCCGCGCGTCGCGGTGCAGCTCCAGCAGGAAGGACGCGCACACCGCGTGATAGCGCATCGTGCCCAGCGGGGTGGAGGTGCACCCGGCCACGGGCGTGGGGTCGTCCGTCACGGCCGCCACGACCGCGCCGTCCCGCAGCAGGACGGCGGTGTGCTCCTGGTCCTCGGACTGCATCTGCAGGACGACGTCGTCCCACGTCGCCGCCTCGCGCAGCACGGGCTCCCACCACGTGTCGAGGGAGTCCGCGTTGAGGGCCACGCGCAGCGGCACGCGTCCTCCGTCGCCGCGGCCGAGCGCGGCGAGCGCCTCGTCCTCGAGTGCGAGGGTCTGCCGGGCGAGACGGAGCAGGCGCTCTCCCGCCGCGGTCGGCCGGACGGGGACGGTGCGGGCCAGGAGCACCTGGCCCACCTGCCGCTCGAGGGCCTTGATCCGCTGCGAGAAGGCCGAGCCGGAGATCCGCAGGGAGTCCGCGGCGGCGTCGAAGGTGCCGTGGTCGACGGCCGCGACGAGGGCGCGCAGGTGGTCGGAGTTCATGCGTTCCAGGGTAGGGGTGGTCATGAAGGATGTCTTCAGATCTTGAAGAAGATCGCGATGGCACGGACGTGGGACGGCTCCTATCCTCGCTCGGTGACCATCTTCGCCACCGGATTCCTGACCTACCTCGCCCTCATCGTCGCCATCGGCGCGCAGACCCTGTTCCTGCTGCGCCAGATCGTCCGACGCGACCGCGTGTGGACCGTCCTGACCGTGTGCTTCGTGGCCGATGTGGCGCTGCTCGTGCTCGGCGCCGGCGGCGTGGGCGTGGTGGCCGAGCGCTGGCCGTGGCTCGTGCCCGCGCTGACCGTGGCCGGCGTGGTCTACCTCCTCGGGTTCGCTGCGGGCGCGCTGCGCTCCGCCTGGCGCGGGGACCGGACCCTCACCACCGCGGCCGCGGACGTCGAGGGGACCGGGCACGGCCCCGACCGCATCGACCTCGCGGTCCTCACCGGTGAGCTGCCGCTGATCGACCCGGCGACCGGCCGCCTGGCCGAGCGCGAGCCGGCCGGGGCCGGCGTCGGGCATCACGACGACGGCGCGCCCGGCTTCGGCGCCCCCTCAGGCGGCGGGTCGGTGACGGTGCGGCAGCGCGTGCAGCCGCGCCGCGTGGCGCTGGACCGCCCGCAGACGCCGCTGCCGCGGATCATCCTGCTGGCGCTGTCCGTCTCCCTGGTGAACCCGCACGCCATCCTCGACACCGTGGTCATGATGGGCACCTTCGCGCAGACGTTCGGGGCGGCGAAGTGGGCGTACGTGGGCGGTGCGGTGGCGGCCTCGCTCGTGTGGTTCACCGCGCTCGGCTGGGGCGGCACGAAGCTCGCCCCGTCCATGGACTCGGCGCGGACGTGGCGGATCGTGGACGCCGTGGTGGGCGTGCTCATGCTGGGAATCGCCGTGAAGGTGGGGCTCACGCTCCTCTGAGCCGCGCGGGGAGGATGATGGGGGCATGAGTCCTTCCCCCTCCGACTCCGCCCGCACCCCGACCGTCGCGGCCGGGGAGGTCATCCGCGTCTCCGCCGTCGTGCTGGCCCGCCCGGACCGCCGCGTGCTGACCGTCCGCAAGGCCGGCACCGCCATGTTCATGTTCCCCGGCGGCAAGCACCTGCCGGGCGAGGACCCCGTGGACACCGCCGTCCGCGAGGTGGCCGAGGAGACCGGGCTTCGCCTGCGCCCGGACGAGCTGACCCGCCTGGGCGCGTGGGACACCGCCGCCGCCAACGAGCCCGGCGCCGCCCTGCACTCGGAGGTGTTCGCGCTGTGGCGGCCCGTCGCCCGGCACGAGGTCCCCGAGCCGACGGACGAGATCGTCGAGCTGCACTGGATGGACCCCGCCGCCCCGGCCGCACCGGGCGGGCACGGCGTGGCCCCGCTGCTGCACCCCGTGCTGGCCGCCGTCGCGGCAGCGCCCCCGTTCTGACCTCCAGGCGGGCCGACCGGCCCGCGCTGATGTCCGCACCGGCCACTAGCCTGGCCGGGTGACGTCGCTGCTCCGCATCCTGCGCTTCGCGCCCCAGCTCCACCGCCTCTACCTCGGCATCGCCGTCAGCTCCGTGCTGGCCGCGGTGCTGGCCCTGGCCACCCCGTTCCTGATCGGTGCGGCCACGGACCGGATCGTCGCCGCCGTCGCGGGGGAGACCGACGTGGCCGAGGCCGTCACCGCGGTGACCTGGCTGGCGGTCGCGTTCCTCGCCGTCGAGGTGGCGACCACCCTGGTGGTGAGCGTGGGCGGCTACTGGGGCGACGTGATGGCCGCGCGCATGCGCACCATTCTCTCCACGCGGTACTTCGAGCAGCTGCTGCACCTGCCCCAGCGGTACTTCGACACCGCGATCACCGGGCGGGTCGTCAACCGGTTGAACCGCACCATCAACGAGATCACCCAGTTTCTGCAGTTCTTCGCGAACAACGCGTTCACCATGCTCGTCACCACCGCCGCGGTGCTCGTGATCACGGCGTTCTACTGGTGGCCGCTGGCGATCCTGCTGGCCGTCGTCTTCCCCGTGTACATGTGGCTCACCGCGCGGACGTCCGCGAAGTGGCAGGTGTGGGAGGGGGAGAAGAACACGGAGGTGGACGTCGCCTCGGGGCGGTTCGCCGAGGTGGTCTCCCAGATGTCCGTGGTGCGGGCCTACAACCGGCAGGACCACGAGCTCACCGGGTTCCGCGACCGGTTCCTGCGGACCGTGGAGATCACCCGGCAGCAGTCCCGGTTCTGGCACGGCATGGACGCCGGGCGCCGGCTCGCCCTGAACGTGGCCTTCGGCGCGATGTACCTGATCGTGTTCGTCCGCACCGCGCAGGGCCTGTTCTCCGTGGGCGACATGGTGATCCTCCTGCAGCTGATGAACATGGCCCGGCAGCCGATCTTCTCCATGAGCTTCCTCGTGGACTCCGCCCAGCGCGCCGTCGCCGGGTCGAAGGACTACTTCGAGGTGCTCGCCGAGGAGCGCGAGCGGGCCGGCGGGGCGGCGCTCGCGGCGGCGAGCGCGAGTGCGGAGTCGGCGGGTGCGGACGCACCGCGCGTGCCGGCGGAGCCGCGGGCCGACGTCGTGCCGGGTGCGCCGGACGTCCCCGCGGACGTGCCGGCCGTGCGCTTCGACGAGGTCTCCTTCGCCTACGACGCCGACGCCTCCCGCCCCGTGCTGGACCGCGTGTCCTTCGACATCCCGCGGGGTGCCAGGGTGGCGCTCGTGGGCGAGTCGGGCGGCGGGAAGTCGACCATCGCGCACCTGCTGCTGGGGCTGTACCCGGTGACGAGCGGACGCATCGAGGTGTTCGGACAGGACGTCGCCGGGCTGGACCTGGCCGTGCTGCGCGGGCGGATCGCCACCGTGTTCCAGGAGCCGAGCCTGTTCTCCGGGACGGTGCGCGAGAACATCGCCTACGCGGACCCCGACGCCTCCGACGAGCGCGTCCGGGCCGCCGCCGAGGCCGCGTACGCGCACCGGTTCGTGGAGGCGTTCGACGACGGCTACGAGCAGGTGATCGGCGAGCGCGGGCTGCGGCTGTCCGGCGGGCAGAAGCAGCGGATCGCGGTGGCGCGGGCCGTGCTGAAGGACGCGCCGATCCTCGTGCTGGACGAGGCCACCTCCGCGCTGGACACGAAGTCCGAACGGCTCGTGCAGGCGGCCCTGGACGAGCTCATGGTGGGCCGGTCCAGCCTGATCGTGGCGCATCGGCTCTCCACGATCGCCTCCGTGGACCGGATCGTGACCCTGCGCGCCGGGCGGGTGGAGGAGGTCGGCTCCCCCGCGGAGCTGGCGGAGTCCGGCGGGATCTACGCGCAGCTGCTCGAGCTGCAGAGGGCCGGCACCCAGGAGGCCCGGAAGATGCTGAAGGAGTACGGGCTGAGCGGGTGATCCCGGAATCTTCTGCGGATCCGACCCTTCCGAGCGCTGCGCGGCGGCCCAGAAGGGTCAGATGTGCAACGGATTCCCAGCGCGCGGCAGGACGTCCACGACGACGTCGGCCCGACGCCTCCGCAGGGCCTGTGGACAACCGGGCCCGCCGACGTCGGGAGCGAGCAGGATCGGGGCCATGCGCGTGCCCGGACCCTTCCCCGCCCACCTCCAAGACGCCCCGTTCACGCGGGCGCAGGCGCTGGCCGCCGGGGTGTCCGGGTCGCGGCTGCGCAGCCGGGACGTCGAACGCGTCGCGCACGGCCACTACCGCTGGATCGGCCCCGTCACCGGGGCGACGCCGCCCGCGCGTCCCCTCGCCACCGAGCTGTCCCGGCTGCAGGACCTGGCGGCGATGCGTCCCGACGTCGTGGTGACCGGAGAGTCCGTGGCCCGGCTGCTGGGTTGGCCCCTCCCGGACGACGTGACGGCCCGGGTGTGCCCCACTGTCCTGCGGTCCCGCACCCGCCGGGTGCTGCGGGTGCCCGGCGTGCGCACCCGGCTCGTGGACCTGGACCGCGTCCTCGTGCGGCGGGACCGGCTGCACGGGCTGCGGTGGACCTCGCACGCCGACACCTGGTTCCACCTGGCCACCGTCCTGGACCGGGACGCGCTCGTGGCGGTCGGAGATCGCCTGGCCCGGGAGGACGAGAGGCGGGGGAAGGTCGCGCTGGCCACCCGCCGCGAGCTCGACGCCGCGCTCGAGCGGCACACCGGCGAGGCCGGGATCGTGCGGGCGCGGGAGGCGCTGGCGCTCGTGCGCACCGGGTCCGACTCCCCGGTCGAGACCGAGCTGCGCCTGGCGCTGATGGCCGCGGGGCTGCCCGAGCCGGACCTGCAGATCGAGCTCTGGGACCCCGACTACTCGCTGTGGCACCCCGCGAGCGCGGACCTCGGCTACCGGCGGTGGCGGATCGCGATCCACTACGAGGGCAAGACCCACGACGGCGCCGCGCAGGTCGGCAAGGACACCCGCCGGGACGCGGTGTTCCTGCGTCAGGGCTGGCTCAACATCCGGGTGGCGGGGACGGACCGGTGGCGGGGATTCGTCGAGACGGTGGCGCTGGTGCGGGCCGCGATCGCGGAGCGTGGCGGTCTCGACGCCGGTGGCGCGGAGGATCGTCTGCGGACCTGACCCTTCTGGGGCGGGAGCGGACGTCCAGAAGGGTCAGAGGCGCAGAAGATTCCGGAAGGCCGACGACGACGCCGCGTCACGCGACGACGCACCGCGGTCGCGCTCCTACCATGACGGGATGACCGCACCGGATCCCGCCCCCACCGACGCCCGCCGCGCGGAAGACCGCTCCGCACGCATCGCCGTCACCGTCTTCCCGCTGCTGGTGCTCGCCGCCGCGCTCGTGGGCTTCCTCGCCCCGACCGCCGCGAAGACGCTGCTGCCCCAGGTCAACCTGTTCCTCGGGATCATCATGTTCGGCATGGGCCTGACGCTGACCCTTCCGGACTTCGGCCTCGTCGCCCGCCGACCGCTGCCCGTGCTGCTGGGCGTGGTGGCGCAGTACGCGATCATGCCGCTGCTGGGGCTCGGCGTCGCCGTCGTGCTCCAGCTGCCACCCGAGCTCGCGGCGGGCGTGATCCTCGTGGGCTCGGCCCCGGGCGGCACGTCCTCGAACGTGGTCAGCTACCTCGCCCGCGCCGACACCGCCCTGTCCGTGGCCATGACCTCCGTGTCCACGCTCCTGGCTCCGCTGCTCACGCCGCTGCTCACCCTGTGGCTGGCAGGCCAGTACATGGCCGTCGACGGTGGCGCCATGGCGAAGTCCATCGTGAACATCGTGCTCCTGCCGGTCCTGGGCGGACTCGTCGTGCGCCTGCTGCTGCGCCGCGTCGTCGACCGCGTGCTGCCCGCCCTGCCGTGGGTCTCGGTGGTGTTCATCGCGCTGGTGGTGGCCGCCGTCGTCGGGAACAGCGCCTCCCGCGTGCTGTCGGCGGGTCTGCTGGTGTTCGCCGCGGTGGTGCTGCACAACGGGCTCGGCTACCTGCTCGGCTACGGCGCGGCGAAGCTGTTCCGGCTGCCCACGCCCGTGGCGCGCACGGTCTCGATCGAGGTCGGCATGCAGAACTCGGGCCTCGCTGCGGGCCTCGCGGCGCAGTACATCTCGCCGGCGGCGGCCCTGCCGGGCGCCGTGTTCTCGATCTGGCACAACCTCTCCGGGGCCGTGCTCGCCATGGCCTACCGCCGTGCGGACGGCCGCAGGGCCGCGGGCGTCCCCGGTTCGGCCCCGGCGGATCGTCTGCGGAACTGACCCTTCCGAGGCGGGATCAGACCCCCCAGAAGGGTCAGTTCCGCAGACGATTCCGGACGGTCAACGGTCGTCGGTCGACGACGGCGGCCGTCAGCCCTCGGCCGGCGGCTCGTTGATCTGGAACGTGGCCCCGGCGGGGTCCAGCACGGTGGTGACGCGGCCGAACGGGGAGTCCTGGGGGCCGTCCAGGACCGTGCCGCCGTGCTCGCGGATCACCTCGAGCGCGCGGTCCGTGTCCGCCACGGCGAAGTACACGCGCCAGTACCCCACGGTGTTCGGCGGCAGCCAGGTCCGCGCGTCGCACAGGCCCGCGGTCGCGCGGTCGAACGGGTGGTTCGTCGCGTAGCGGGGGCTGTCGTGGGCCGCGTCCTCGGCGTCGGCTACGGTCTGCGTGTCCTCCGGGGCGTCGTCGTCCCCCATCAGGGTGGGCTGCCAGCCGGCCACGGCGCAGTAGAACTCGGCGGACTCGTCGAAGCGGGTGGTCAGGAGCTCGAACCACACGGAGGTGCCGGGGGTGAGCGGCAGATCGTGGCCGGGGAAGGTGCCGGACTGCCAGAAGCCCACGACCTCGTGGCCCGGGCCCTCGGCCACGGCCATCACGCCGAGGTCGCCGACGGGCATCGCGTCCACGAGCACGGCGCCGCCGTTCTCCCGCACCGCGGTGAGGGTGGCGTCCATGTCCTGCGTGCGCAGGTAGACGGTCCACGCGGCGGGCAGGGGGTCCTCGCCGGTCATCTGCGAGACCTGGTCGGCGTCCATGGCGCCGCCCACGGAGGCGCCGTCCTTGGTGATCATCAGGTAGTGGCCGAACTCTTCGCCGGAGTCGGTGAAGGTCCAACCGAAGAGGGCCTCGTAGAAGGCCCGCTGGCGGGCGAAGTCGGGGGCGGTGTAGTCGATCCAGGCGGGGGATCCGGCGGGGGCGGGCGGGGTGGCGTGGGTGCTCTCGCTCATGCGGCTCAGCGTAGGGCGCGCCCGGGACTCCGTCACGAGGTCTCGGGCGCGTCGCCGGGGCGGGATCTTCTGCGGATCCGACCCTCCTGGCGCGCCGACAGACGGTCAGAAGGGTGAGATCCGCCGACGATTCCCAGCGGCACCGCCCCGCCCGCTCACACCGCGGCCAGGCCCGCCACGGGGCTCAGCCGGGCCGCCCGACGCGCGGGCAGCAGCGACGCCGCCAGCCCGGCCAGCGCCGCCACGGCCACCACCAGCCCGAGCTCGCGCCACGGCACGACCGGGCGCACCGCGGTCCCGGCGCCCGCGGTCGCGGAGAGGTCGGCGAGGACCAGCTGCGCCCCCGCCCAGCCGTAGAACACCCCGAGGGCGCAGCCCAGCACGGCGGCCACGGCCGCGATCAGCACGGCCTCGATCGCGATCGCCCCGCGCAGTCCGCCTCGCGTCAGGCCGAGTGCCCGCAGCAATGCGTTCTCGCGCGTCCGCTCGATCACGGACAGGCTCAGCGTGTTTGCCACGCCGATCAGCGCGATCAGCACGGACACCGCCAGCAGCGCCACCACGATGCCGAGCATCGCGTCGATGATCCGGGCGTAGAGCGCGTGCTCGCCGGCCCCGCCGTCGATCACGGCCGCCCCGTCGCCCGCGGCCCGGGTCACGTCCTCGCTCAGGCCCTGCAGGCGGTCGACGGGGACGCCGGGGTCGAGGGCGACGAGCAGCTGGCCCGGCACGGCGGCGCCCGGGGCCCCGTCCCACCCGGTCTCGCGCAGCGGCTCGGCCGCCACGTACACGCCGGAGCTCAGCGAGCCGGCGCGCACCGGGGCGAACGTCTGCGCGGCCCCCGCCACCTCCGCGCGGACCGGATCCGCCTCGACCCAGTCGGGCACGAGCGCCGTGCCGGGGTCGCCGAGGCCGGTGACGCCCTCGGGCAGGCGCGCGACGACGGCGCGCAGGTCCGCCGCCGGCGTCGCCAGCACGGGGGACCCGTTCTCCGTGGTGCCCACGGGGGTGGCCAGGGCCACCGCCTGCACGTCTTCCGTCGCGGCGACGGCCTCGGCCGCGCGGGCCGGGTCCGCGTCGGCGGGCAGCTGCACCACGAGGTCCACCGGGTAGGCGGTGTCCAGGGCGAGGGCCGTCTGCTCCTGGGCGGTGCGCCCGCCGGTGAGGAACAGCGCCACGAGGGTGGTGCCCACGAGCAGGGCCGCGGCGGTGGCAGCGGTCCGGGACCGGTGGCGCACCGCGTTCAGCCCGGCCAGGTGCCCGGGGACGCCGGCCGGACGCGCCAGCACGGCCGCCCCCCGCACCGCGGCGGGCACGAACAGCCGTGCCAGCAGGAGCACGCCCACGAAGGACAGCGCGCCGCCGCCGATCGCTGAGACCGGCTCCCGGACGGACACACCCCCCAGCATGAGCGCGGTGCCGCCGACGGCCAGCACCAGCCCGATCGCCGTGCGGACCCGGCCGCCGCGCGATCCGGCGGTCACCTCGTCCTTGGGCCGCAGGGCCTCGAGCGGGGCGACGCGCGTCGCGGCCACCGCGGGGGCCAGCGCGGCCAGGACCGTCACCGCCACACCCACGGCCACCGAGACGGCGAGCCCGGCCGGGTGCAGACCGAACGTGAGGAACGGCAGGTCCAGCATCTCGCGGGCGGCCGCGGCCACGCCGGCCACGATCGCCACGGCGAGACCGGCGCCCAGCACGGAGCCCACCACGCCCACGACGGCGGCCTCGGTCAGCACGGAGGCCCGCACCTGGGCCGTCGTCGAGCCGATGGTGCGCAGCAGCGCGAGGTCACGGGTGCGCTGGGCCACGAGCACCTGGAAGGTGTTCGCGATGACCAGCGCGGTCACCAGCAGGGCCAGCGCCGCGAAGCCGCCGAGCACCCAGCCCAGCAGGTCGGTGCCGCCGCTCAGCTGCGTCACCGCCGAGCGCACGGCTTCGTCCGGGGTCGCGACGTCGGCGTCCACCCCGGCCGCTGTGGCCTCGGCGCGGGCGGCCTCGGCGACGGCGGGGGCGTCCGCCCCGCCGGCCAGGCGCAGCAGCAGGTGGGGGGTGAACCCGGCCTCCCCGTCCTCGCCCTGCACCGTGGTCAGCGCCGCGGGTGAGGCCCACACCTGCGCCTGCCCGGAGAGCATCGGGTCGGGGGAAGGCTGGGTCAGGCCCGTGACCACCGCGTCCACCGGCGTGGTGGTCGAGTCGGGCCCGGACGCGCTCGCCAGCGTGACGACGTCGCCCACGGCCACTCCGTGCCGGTCCGCGGTCTGCGCGTCGAGGGTGACGCCGCGGGCGTCGTCGGCGGCGGGCAGGGCGCCGGCGGTCACGGTCAGGCCCGCCAGGGCCGGGTCGCGGGGCAGGGGCATCACCGTGGTGCCGAACTCGGCGTCCGCGGCGCGGGCCGTCGCCCACGCCATCCGCAGGGCGTACGCCTCCTCGACGCCGTCCAGGCGGGCCAGCGGGCCGGGCTCGGCACCGGTGCCGGCGAGGTCGGAGACGTCCTCGGACCCGCCCGGCAGGACCACGAGGTCGGCGCCGGCGTAGGTGCTGCCGAGCGTGGCGCGCAGGGTGGCCTGCGCCGTCGAGGAGACGAGGAAGGAGGCCGCGAGGAACAGGGTGCCGATCAGGATGGCCAGCACCAGGGAGACGTAGCGGCGCGGCTGGCTGCGCAGCTGGGAGAGGGCGACGGTCCACACGGTCAGCGCACCCCGCCCTCGGCCGGGGCGGACAGGGCGGTCAGGGCCGCGGTGACGGACTCGACCGTGGGGTCCACGAGCTCACCGGCCAGGCGGCCGTCCGCGAGCAGCACGACGCGGTCGGCGGCGGAGGCGGCCACGGGGTCGTGGGTGACCATGACGACGGTCTGGCCCATCTCCCGCGCGGACCGGCGCAGCAGGCCGAGCACCTCGGCGGAGGTGGCGGTGTCCAGGTTGCCGGTGGGCTCGTCCCCGAACACGACGTCCGGTCGGGTGAGCAGGGCGCGGGCGACGGCGACGCGCTGCTGCTGACCGCCCGAGAGCTCGTGCGGGCGGTGGCCCAGCCGGTCCGCGAGGCCCAGGGTCCGGGTGATCTCCTCCAGCCACGCGCGGTCCGGGGTGCGGCCGGCCAGCTCGAGCGGCAGCACGATGTTCTGCTCGGCCGTGAGCGTGGGCACCAGGTTGAAGGCCTGGAACACGAAGCCCACGCGGTCGCGGCGCAGGCGGGTCAGGACGGTGTCGTCCAGCCCGGTGATCTCGGTGCCGCCGATCCTCACCGACCCCGAGGTCCGCGCGTCCAGCCCGGCCAGGCAGTGCAGGAGCGTCGACTTGCCCGACCCCGAGGGCCCCATGATCGCGGTGAACGCGCCCGAGGCGAAGTCCACGTCCACCCCGCGCAGGGCGTGCACCTGCGCGTCACCGCGCCCGTAGGCGCGGGTGAGGCCGCGGGCGCAGACGGCGGGCGCCGTCGTCGTGGTGTGCGGGGGACGACGGCGTGCCCGGCCCCGGCGCGACGGGGCCGGGGGTCGTGGGGGAGAAGGGGTGTGCGGGGGAAGAGGTGTCCATGGCGGCCACTCTCCCGCGCGGACCCGGCGGGGCGGATCGGAGGAGGGGACCACCTCCGCGGGCGGCGGGTCATGCCCGGGGATGAGGCGGGCCGGCGAGGCGTGGACCCGAGGGCGTCAGGTCCCCGCCGCCGGGCGGTGCGGGGTGGAGTGGGATGATGGGGACATGAGAGCCGACACCCGCGCCAACCGCCAGGACCTGCTGGCGGCCGCCGGCCGTCTCATCGCCACCCAGGGGGCGGCGATGTCCCTGCGCGGGGTGGCGCAGGAGGCCGGGGTCGGCGTGGGGACGCTGTACCGGCACTTCCCCACGCGTCGGGATCTGCTGGACGCCGTGCTCGAGGACGTCGTGGCCCGCACCGGGGGGATCCTGCAGGCCTTCCTCGACGGGGTGGGCGGGGACGGGCACGGCGGTGGGACCGAGGCGCGGTGGCGGAGGCTCGCGGAGGACCTGGGGGCCGTGAACCTGGCCTCGCTCGCGGCGGCCCGGGACGACTTCGACCCCGCCGACCGGCCGCCCGAGGCCCTCATCGCCGAGGCCGAGCGTGTGATCCTCGAGCTCGCGGACCAGGTGGTGGCCGAGGCGCGGCGGGCCGGGCTCGTGGGCCCGGACGTGACCGGGGCGGACTACCTGTTCGGCCTGCTCATGGTCACCCGGTCGCCGGAGTGCGCGCTGCTGGGCCACGGCCCGGACCAGCGGGGCTGGCTGCTGGACACGTACCTGCGCGGCCTGCGGCCCTGAGGGCGCGGCCGGGTCAGTCGCCCGGGGCGTCGTCCTCCAGGACGGGGCGGGCGGTGGCCCACGCGCCGGCGCCGGCGAGCAGGCCGGCGCCCGCGGTGAGTGCCAGGCGGAGCAGCCCCTCGACCCCCGTGAACAGGCTCAGGCCCAGCATCACGACGGCGGCCGTCACCAGCGCCACGAAGAAGGCCACGCATTCACTGTCCCGCTGCGCCTGCTCGGCGGCTGGGTCGGAGGCGCGGGACGTCGTCGGGGTGGGGTGGTCCAGGATGCTGCCGGTCATGGTGCCTCTCCTCCAGTGCGCGTCGGGCCGGGGCGGCCATCGGCGCGTGCACCCCGGCGGCGGACCCGCTGCGGGGCCTGCGTCCAGCATCGCGGAGGGGGTGGGCGCACCGGCAGGGCCATGAGGATGAACCTCGGGGCGTCCGACTCATACCCAGGTATGACCTGTGATTGTGCTGGCAGGTGCCTGGGGAGTGGCTCAGGGAAGGGCCCCGCCGCCCCGGCCGACCGCTGAGGCCGGCCGTTGAGGCCGGCCGTTGAGGCCCGCCGCCCAGGCCCGCAGACACGCCGCTACGACGACGGCGTAGCGGCGCGTCTGCGGGCCTCGACGAGGGGTGGGGCAGGGGCTAGGTGTTGTGGGTCATGAGGTTCTTGCCACGAGGCGCCGGCTGAGATGAGACGAGTGGGCCTCTCCCGCAGGAGGGCGTGTCAGATGGTCTGTGTAAGCCGTACCGAGAGGAACGGTAAGAATCATGA